>JBJELF010000096.1:0-12177 GCA_051879015.1 Lachnospiraceae bacterium | reverse complement strand
TTTTTTCTTGTTTTTAGTGCTTGAGGTATCCCTACCGCCGACTGCAGTATACGTTACAACTGTGTCTCCACAAAGATAGTATAAATTGCTTTAATTGCCTTCTCAAAATCACAGTTATCCACACCGATGATAATATTAAGTTCGCTAGAACCCTGATCAATCATCCGTACATTCACTCTCTCATGAGCCAATGCTGAGAAAATGCGCGCTGCTGTCCCACGGGTTGACTTCATTCCTCTGCCAACCACAGCGACCAACGCCAAATCTGGTTCCAAATCAACCGAATCTGGCTGTGCTAAACGATAGATATCTGCAATGACTTCCTGCTCCTGCTCCTCAAATTCGCTCTGATGTACAAAAACAGTCATCGTATCAATACCGGATGGCATATGCTCAAAGGAAATGCCGTGTTCTTCAAACGCTGTGAGCACTTTTCTCCCAAATCCAATCTCGGAATTCATCATATCCTTCTCAATATTAATAGAAGCAAATCCTTTCTTTCCAGCAATACCTGTGATGATATACTTCGACTGCTTTAAGGTATTCTTGACAATCATCGTACCTGGATCTGCCGGGCGGTTGGTGTTGCGGATATTAATTGGAATTCCTGCCTGCCGCACCGGGAAAATAGCATCTTCATGAAGAACTCCTGCACCCATATAAGAAAGTTCTCTTAGTTCTCTATAAGTAATGGTCTCAATGACAGGTGGATTTGGAATGATTCTTGGATCTGCTACCAAAAATCCCGATACATCCGTCCAATTCTCGTAGATATGTGCATTGACTGCCTTGGCTACCAAAGAACCGGTTACATCAGAACCACCGCGAGAGAAAGTACGCACAGTACCATCTTTCTGTGCTCCATAAAATCCTGGCACAACCGCATTATCTAAGACAGCTACCTGTTCTTGCAAAAGGCGATTTGTCACTTTTTCATTGAGAGAACCATTTTCATTAAAACGAATGACATCTGCTGCATCAACAAAATGAAATCCCAAAAAGTCAGCCATAATTTTTCCATTTAAAAATTCTCCTCGGGAAGCAGCGTACTCAATTCCAATTTTATTTTTAAAATTCTTCTGAATTTCTGCAAACTCATCTTCTAACGATAATTTTAAACCTAAGCCCTCAATAATACCATAATAACGCTCTTTTATGTTCTGGAATAGTTCACTGAAATCTTCTCCTTGTTCCGCCATATGATAGCACTGATATAACATATCGGTTACTTTCGTATCCTTGGAATCTCTCTTTCCCGGAGCAGATGGCACCACATAAGAACGTGTCTCGTCTGCATGAATAATATCGCCAACTTTTCTAAACTGGGCAGCACTGGCCAGAGAACTGCCGCCAAACTTTACTACCTTTTTCATCTTGTTCCTCCAAATGTATTATGAAGACCTTCCAATATATTAAGGTCTTTACTACAAAAAATTTACACCTGCTTTGCAGGCATCAGTCATCCTGATACCAAAGCCAAAATTTTCTTTGATTTCAACATCATAGTGATTGTCTTCTAACATTAAAAATACATCTTATATAGAATAACCTTTTCTCTTTAAATAGTAAAGTATTTTTTTCACGATTTTTGATTTATTCTTATTTTCCATATAGAAAAATTTCACAAATTATCTTATTTCTTTCCTGTCCCATGTTTTCACATCTTTTTGAGTCTTGACTTTTTTTATTGTTGTCCCGCCGCAAGGCTTAGGCAATACACCTGCCTGACACCTTTTTTTAACAGAGCTCGGGTACAAGCCTCCATTGTACTTCCTGTCGTATAGATGTCATCTACTAAAAGCACCGCCTCAATATCTGAGGGCAGCTTTCCAAAAGCAAACGCTTCCTCTAGATTTTTCAATCGCTGCTGACTATTTAATTCTTTTTGAGCAACGGTACGCTTAATGCGCTTTAAAGCCTGAGGATAGGTGGGGATTCCCCAATATTTGGTAAGACGCCGACAAATTTCCTCCGCCTGATTATAGCCTCGTTTTCTGCGGCGGGAAGCATGAATGGGCACCGGCACTAAAGCTTGAATCTTCCATCGCTGTATCTGCCCCTCATAGCGCCTGCCTGCCTCAAAACAGAACCAATCCAAATCCTGACGCATATTATGATATTTCACGCGCGCCAGACTTTCTTTTACAGGACCGCCATACACTGCCAATACCACACCCGCCTGAAAACTTTTTGGCATTTTTTTGCAGTCACCACAGTATTCCTGCATCTTATTTCTTAGCTGTTTTCCACACTTTTTACATCGAGGTTCCCTCACAAAATGAACACAAGATATACAATCACTGCAAATTAATGCCCCTGGTTTTGCAATCATTTCCTGACAAATGGGACAACGTCTTGGAAATAACATTCGTATTGCCTGTTCACAGATTGATTCCAATTTTGTCTCATTCCTCATTCTTTGCCCTCAATTCTATCAAACGCTGACGCAGAGTACTGTAGCGTTTCTGCTCCTGCACATTCGCTATCATACTCTGAAAAGTATTAATGTCACCCACAATACAGACACATTTTTTTGCTCTCGTCACCGCCGTGTATAAAATATTTCGATTCATCAGCATGCGCGGACCAGTTAAAATTGGAAGAATCACCGCTGGATACTCACTTCCCTGAGATTTATGAACCGTCATAGCATAAGCCAACTCCAACTCTTCTGCTGCAGTCTTAAATGGGTAAGTAATAATTCTACCTTCATCAAATTCTACCTTCAACTCCTCTGAAAAGGAATTGATTTCTTTTATAATACCCATATCACCGTTAAACGCGCCCATCCCCTGCTCAACAGCATATCCATAGCGGCTTACCACTTCCCACTCAATTTGATAATTATTCTTAATCTGCATAACCTTATCGCCTGTGCGAAAAATGACATTGCCCATGTTTATTTCTTTCTTATCCGGAGATGGTGGATTTAAGTATTGCTGCAGCATCAAATTTAGATTATCCACTCCAAGCACACCCTTACGCATAGGTGTCAGCACTTGGATTTCCCGTTGATCGGCCTGCACATACCGAGGCAGCTTATCACGAATCAACGTCACCGCTGCTCCACCAATCACCTTAGCATCATTGCGTGGAATAAAGAGAAAATCTTTACTATGAGGATTTGGAACAATACGCTCTCCACGATTGATTTTGTGGGCATTCACAATAATATCACTCTCGCTAGCCTGGCGAAACACCTGTGTCAGGCATACAACATGAAAACACTTGCTGTTAATGATGTCTTTCAGCACATTGCCCGGCCCTACACTAGGCAGCTGGTCTACATCTCCCACTAAAATTAAACGAGTCCCCACCACAATAGCCTGCAGCAGTGCGTGGAGCAAATTAATATCCACCATGGACATCTCATCAATAATAATCACATCTGCATCCAATGGATTATCCGCATTTCGCTGAAAAAAATGATTGCTGCCGTCTGCTGGAGAACCATTGATTTCCAACAGTCGATGAATGGTCTGCGCCTCAAAACCCGTAGCTTCCGTCATACGCTTTGCAGCGCGCCCTGTTGGGGCGGCGAGCAAAATCTCCAAACCTGCGTCCATAAAATAATGAATCATGGCGTTAATAGTGGTGGTTTTTCCAGTGCCAGGTCCTCCAGTCACTACCAAAAAACCATTGTTGACAGCCTCGTAGACAGCCTCTTTTTGCTTTTCGTCCAACACAATACCCGTCTTATCCTGAATTCGTTCCAAACGCTGCTCGATTAAATTCAGAGGCATATTGTCCTGAATATTCAAATCCATCAACATTCTTGCACTGTTTAACTCCATATAATAAAAAACGGATATGTATACCATCTGTATTTCGCTGCCATCGTCCTGTACCATTGCCCGCACCAAAATCTTCTTTCCTATTATAATGTCCATCAATTCCTGCTGAATTTCTTCCTGCCCCACCTCCAGAATGGCTGAGGCCTGCTGTTTTAATTCTTCGAGAGGCAGACAAGTATGTCCATTGTATGTTGCCTGCTGCAGCGTATAAATGATTCCACTTTGAATACGAAATTTAGAAGAGTGAGCGATGCCTGCCCGCGCTGCAATTTCATCGGCTATCCGAAATCCTACTCCCTCGATATCATCTGCCAACTGATAAGGATTTTCCCGCAAAATTCGGTAGATATCATTGTTATATTTCTTGTAGATACGATTAGCCAGATTCATGGTGATGCCAAACTGCTGCAAAAAAATCATGGCATTGCGTCCGTCACGCTTTTCTGCCACCTGAGCTGCAATTTCCATAGCCTTTTTTTCACTGATACCCTTGACACTGACCAATTTTTCTGGTTCTTCCTCAATCACGCGAAAGGTATCATCCCCGAATTTTTTAACAATCCGACCTGCCAATGCCGCCCCAATTCCCTTGATGGCACCAGAACCCAAATAGCGCTCGATACCAGCACGGTCGGAAGGCACTGAAAATTGAAATTGCTGCATTTGAAACTGTGGTCCATAAGTGGGATGATCCACGAATTCTCCTGTCATCGTCAAATATTCCCCTTCGGAGACCGCTGGAAAAATACCGGTCACACTGTAATCTTCCCCATTCTCATCTTCAATCGCAAGAACAGTATACCCATTTTCTTCATTTCTGAAAATCACTCGTGCTACATATCCACTCAACTCTGCCACAATCGCTTCCCTCACTTACACAAAATGTATAAAGGCTGTTCAGGTCTCCCCAAACAGCCTTTCTAATTACCTTTTCTGACCTTCTGGTTCGGTCAACATTTCGATATACTTACCAGTACCAATGGCTACTGCGGTCATTGCATTTTCTGCTGTCATAGTAGAAATACCAGTACGCTCCTCAATCAGCTCTTCCAAACCATTCAACAGAGCACCGCCGCCTGTCAGAACAATACCTCTGTCAGCGATATCAGCTGCCAATTCTGGAGGAGTCTTCTCCAACACATTATGAACTGCATCCACAATCTGTACAGTCGGCTCACGCAATGCTTCATAGGTTTCCTCTGAAGTGATAGTAACTGTCTTTGGAAGACCAGTAACTAAATTTCTTCCCTTGACATCAATCGTCTGCTGCTCACCTTCTGGTCTCTTGTAGCAGGTACCAATCTTAATCTTAATATCTTCTGCGGTTCTCTCACCAATTAATAAGTTGTGAGTTTTTCTCATATAACGCATAATTGCATCATCAAAATCATCACCCGCAATCTTGATGGACTCAGACACAACCGTACCTCCCAGAGAGATAACTGCCACGTCGGTAGTACCACCACCAATATCTACAATCATATTTCCATAAGGTTTTGCAATATCAATACCGGCACCGATTGCTGCTGCTACTGGTTCTTCAATGATATCTACACTTCTTGCTCCAGAATTCATCGTAGCATCTTCTACCGCTCTCTTCTCTACTTCTGTCACTTGGCTTGGCACGCAGACGCAAACTCTGGGTTTTCTTAAAGTTTTCTTACCAACAGATTTTTCAATAAAGTATTTGAGCATTTTTTCTGTAATCGTGTAATCAGAAATAACACCATGTCTCAAAGGTCTTACAGCTACAATGTTTCCAGGAGTACGTCCAATCATTAAACGTGCTTCCTCTCCAATTGCCTTAATCTGCTGAGTGTTTCTATCATAGGCTACAACAGAGGGTTCTTTCAAAACCACACCCTTTCCTTTTATATAAACAAGAATACTAGCCGTTCCCAAATCAATTCCAATATCTGTTGAAACTCCAAATGCCATAATATACTCCTTTCGTATAATATTATTATATCCAAAATGTATGATCATTACTATCTTCTTTTGTTTAATGATAAAAATACATATCTTCTTGTAAAGTAACTAGTTGTAAAAATACATACCTGTTCTATTGTAACTGATTATAAAAAACTTTTCAATACATAAAAAAAATTTTTTATATAGAATTTTCACACTTCTTGGCATTTTCCATTTCATTTCCATACCATTATTGAACCGATTTCACATTTTTTTCAATCTTATTCCATAATTAAAACATATTTTTTGGATATATTATAGATGTATCAGAGATGATACAGTTCAAGCAGACTCCCATCACTTGAACAAAAGCTTTTTCATACTCATATCTGGTGACTTGCGTCACCAGATTCCCCCCTTTTTACAAATACTTTTTTCCTCAAACGAAAAGCTGCCTTTCTCCAAGGCAGCTTTTCTGCACGCTATCCGCATGATAAAATAACTAACCAAACAACTCTCTACAATGTCACAATCTGATTATAAAGCAAGGTATGCTTTTCATCCAATTCCCGATCATCATGCATATGTCCAAAATACCAATGTCTAAAAGTGACCTTTTTTTCTACTTCATGATACAGCCAATTGGTCAGCTCGTCATAGCAACCGCCAAATCCCAATGAATATAATAAATTGCTTGGCGGTGTATGTGTAAGTACATAATCCACCTGATAGTCCACTTCCGCTAGTTTTTGTTCTGCTTGCTGATATTCCTCCAAACTTGGCATTTCCTGAGGCCACCATGATTTTCCTTCTTTGCGGTATGCACGGTCGGAAGATGCAGCACCACCCATAGTAAAAAAGGTCTTTCCCTCAATTTCATAGACTTGACCACGCAACAAATGGATTACATTGGGTGTGATGCGCTGCACCAAACCACCATGCCACTCTTCCACTGGATACGTTGCCAACAAATCAAAGTTTTCATGATTGCCGTCAATCCACAGGGTGGTGAAATTTCTCTGTTCCAGCCATTTCTGCCAATACAAATCTTCTGCATCATTGCACCACACCATACCAAAATCGCCACAAATAATCACATAATCATCTCTTGTCAAACTCTTTTGAATTGGAAAATTTTTGGTATTCAGTTTGTGAATATCTATTTTTCCATGCGTATCTCCTGTGATATAAATCATGCCCAACTTTCCTTTCGTATATAGTGCTGCCCAGCAAGCGGAGCAGATTGTTTTACTATAACAGTGTCGCCAATGAACCCATTGGATCCCATGGCTGCAATACAATCGGTTCAGACTCATAGGCAGCAATCTGCTCTTGAGTCAGATATTTTTTATTAACTACAACTTGATATGTAAATTCATCAAACCATTCATCAGTCATGACATAATAGCCATCTTTTCCTGGATCCTTACCCCAGCTATTCTCAACACACCAGCGATTTGGCCTGCCGTTTTCATCTAAGTTGACACCCTGGAAGGTCATCGCATGAGTCATCATACTATCGCCATAATCGAGACGTTCTGCCTTAGTCATGCCAAACTTAGTGCTCAAAAGCTTATCTAACTGAATCGAATCCAAATCCATCATACCATTATCTCGGATAGAAAATTGTCCCACATCACATCCAAACCATACCGGCTTGCCATCCTGCATCTGAGCAATAGCTGCACGCTTTAATTCCTCACTGGTGACATTTAAATATCGAATTGGATTTTCCTCAATCACAGACCCCAAGAACTTAACCGTATAAGAGCGATTGTATGGCTTATCCTTCGTTGGAGCATTGATTAAGCTGACATAATCATCCAAATTCAGTCCAACATATTTATGATAAAATTCGATTGGGGTAATATTCTCATCACGAATGAAATTTTTATCCTTATCATACACTTCAAAAGTAAACTGTTTTGGTGGCTTGCCAAGGCAGATACACACTATGCGATAAATTTCTTCCATCATTTCCTGCTTTTTCTGCTGCAATTCCTCCATCGAAGCCCCCTCTGCATAAGCCTTACGCAAAATACAGGCATCCTCACGCAGCTTTAAGGTCACATAGCGATCCATCTCTCTAGTAGCAGAAGATGACACACTCTCTGGCATAGCTTCCTTTGGAACTACACCATATTTCTTGACCAAACCCACAAACATATCCCACTGACCTCCATCGCCAATCGGTGCTGTCAAAAGCCAACTCATCAAACGACCATCGGTAGGCTCGTCCAAGGAATTCAAAATATTTTCTAAAAAATAATTGGATTTCTCCATTTTATCAAAAAATAATGGATAACTTTGAGATAACTCAAAGGTTTTTAAATTTAATTTTTGCATCACCTCAAAACGCATGGTATTCAGCGCAGCAAACATCCAGCATCGACCGGACTGTTTCTGGTTTGTGATATCGCCTTGCTCCAAACGAATCGAAAAAGTATGGCGATTATTGCGAAATGCCTCGTTATTTGTAGCAGCTTTTACCAGACCGACATTCGTGACAGCATTCATAGCCACTTTATTTAATACATTGCCATCAAAGCTCTGCTCAAACTGAGCGTAGCTTTCTTTTGTGATTGATTGACTCATATCAAATTTTCCTCCGATATATCTACATTTATGCCCCAAAGAGCACTGTTTCTATTGTATCACAAAAAATATTTTATGCAACTAACTTGTATGATACTAAAAGCAAAATGAAAGAAGCATACCCCTAGAGATATGCTTCTTTCATTTTACAACTATCATCCCAACTATGGGGATTTTTAATCTACTAACTTAACAAGACATCATCCTATTAAGAACCATTAGCCAATCATCTTCTTAACGATTTCGCCAAGCTCTGCACTCTTCTGCTCTGCATCCTCAAGAGAAGTTCCCTTGATGCCGTAGTATAACTTAATCTTTGGCTCTGTACCAGATGGACGTACACACAACCATGCATCATCGCTCAAATCATAGTACAGTACATTGGAGGATGGAAGTCCAGTTGGGGTAATTTCGCCAGTAGCCATGTTCTTGATGGTATCTAACTTGTAATCTCTTGCGGACAATACCTTATATGGACCAACTGCTTCTGGGGTATTATTTCTCAAATCATTCATAATCTGCTGCATCTTGTCCAGACCTTCCAGACCCTTGAAGGACAGAGAAATAACTGCATCCTTGTAATAGCCATATCTCTCATACATCTCAAGCATTGCATCCCACAGAGTCATATTCTTAGCTTTGTAGTATGCTGCACACTCAGCCAATGCCATAACTGCCACAATAGCATCTTTGTCTCTTGCATGAGTACCAATCAAGCAGCCGTAGGACTCCTCGAAGCCAAACAGATAAGTTCCCTTTCCTGTAGTCTCAAACTTCAGAATCTGCTGACCAATATACTTGAAACCAGTTAAGCACTCAATCAAATTGATACCATAGTATTTTGCGATGGCATCTGCCAGATTAGTGGTAACGATAGTCTTAATCAAAGCACCGTCTTCTGGAAGTACGCCGCCGTTCTTCTCCTTGATCTGGCTGATTGTGTACTCAGCCAACAGACAACCGGACATATTTCCTGTCAGAGTAATATACTCACCAGACTTTGTATCCTTTACATACACGCCCAAACGGTCTGCATCTGGGTCAGTAGCAAGTACTAAATCTGCATCAATTTCCTTAGCAAGCTTCAAACCAAGTGCAAAGGCCTCTGCTGCCTCTGGATTTGGATAACTTACGGTTGGGAATTCGCCATCTGGAAGCTCCTGCTCTGGCACAACATATACATTCTCAAATCCCAATTCGCGAAGAACACGTCTTGCTGGGATATTTCCAGTACCATGAAGTGGGGTATAAACAATCTTGATATCCTTCTGAACCTTACGGATAATATCGGGATTCTTTACCTGCTTCTTCAACTCTGCAATATAAGCATCATCAATCTCAGCACCGATGGTCTGATACAAGCCAGCTGCCTCTGCTGCCTCCTTGCTCATCGTCTTGGTGGTAGTCAAGTCAGTGATTGCCTTAACCTCTGCCATAATTCCCTTGTCATGAGGTGGGGTAATCTGTGCACCATCCTCCCAATATACCTTATAACCATTGTACTCTGGTGGATTATGGGATGCGGTGATATTGATACCTGCAATACAGCCTAATTTTCTAACCGCATAGGACAACTCTGGAGTTGGACGAAGGGACTCAAAACGATATGCCTTGATGCCATTTGCTGCCAAACAGCGAGCTGCCTCATCTGAAAACTCTGGAGACATTCTTCTGGAATCGTAAGCGATTGCTACGCCTCTCTCTTGTCCGCCTACTTTTAAGATATAATTTGCCAATCCCTGTGTTGCTTTTCTAACGGTGTAAGTATTCATACGATTCAAACCTGCACCAATGACACCTCTTAAACCAGCGGTACCAAACTCCAGCTCTGCGTAAAAACGCTCTTTAATTTCATTTTCATTATCCTTGATTGCCTCAAGCTCTGCTTTTGTCGCATCATCAAAATATGGATTTGTCAACCATTCTTCATAAACTTTTTTGTAGTCCATTGGAAAATTCCTCCTATATAATCTCTGTGGTGATGTCACACCCTAATTACATTATACATGAAAACTTACAAAAAGCAAACCGATTTTTTTATTCTTTATGGCAAATTTGAACTGTTTTTTCTGTTTTTTCGATTCTTTTTGAGCGTTCTTGAGCCTTATTCAATTTGACAACCTTAATACTCCATTCCACCACCTTCATCGATAGCACAAATGACTGTGAAAACTCACAGCAAAATAGCTTCACCTAAAAATCTAAATGTTGAATCGCATCTTTTAAATCTATTCCCTCTTATCAGTGTTCTTATCCACTACCTGAATAATATCTTTCTTCCAAAGGATTCTAGAAGTGATAATGCCAATCGGCAACATGACGATAATAAAAATACCTACGAAACCACCCAATACAGAACCGAATCCAGCGATACGTGCTGCCAAAGAAATCGCACTCATAATAATCAATACTGGCAATACACCTTTGACACCACCTTTTACTACCTTATCTCCACTGGACGAACTAGCAAAAAGTCCCAATGCCATTGAACCAAACAAAGCTGGAAGCAAATATCCAGAAGCAGTCTTTACTGCTGGCAACTCAAACACTGGGCTGATAACAGATGCAAAGATTGCAGCCAACACCAAAATTGCTACGGTCATTAAAGAGGATACTGCAACCGCTACGGAAGCCACAGCCTCACCTTCTGGAGTATTTGGCTGTTTCTTAGTTAAATTCATGGCATTTGCTGCCACTGGAAGTTTTAAGTTCATGATATTTCCAGTAATGAACGCAAGATAAGCAGAGCAGCCAAGAATTGGTGTGTAGCTCAATGCCTCGGACAATCCAACTGGAATGTAGATTAACAAAATACTAAATGTACTTACATTGAATACATCACCCAGAGAAGGAATACATCCATAATATCCCAACACAACAAAAGGAAGAACAATCATGTAAATCAATGCAATGAGGGTGCCCACACGACCCCAACGATGACACCAGCTCTGGAACGAATCCACGGATGTATTTTTTGATGTAGTTTTTTCGTTTGCCATAATTATGTACTCCTTCCTTAACCCAAAATAGAAACCCAAAGCAGGGAGGAAATCAGACCGCCCAACATGGAAAATGCCATCACGAAATTATTTAACCAAGCAAGTTTTGGTTTCTTTGCCAATACACCGACACCAATCGCGATAATTAAACCAGTAATCATGACTGCTGCCTGTACATTGTCGGTAAACAGTAAAATTGGAATGTACACCGAAAACATAACCAACATAAATACGCCGGAAAGTACGTTCTTCCATGTGCTGCCACCCTTAGAGGCAGATTCGGAACGATCCACACTCTTACAAAGTTTCTTTCCAAAAGGAAGCAAAACGAAAAAACCACTCAACATACCAACACTCATCAAAATCATGATAACACCAAATTGACTGCCAGAAGCAGCTTCTATCATATCCGCAGAAGATGCATAACCCAAAATCTGTGCAATGGAACTGGAAATCATTGTCTCATAAGAGAGAGAGCCTATAACAGAAAGTCTCCACCAAGCCCACACAGTCCCCAAAACCGCAATCAGAACAAAGAGTCCGACCACAATGGAAAGACTTGGAACAATGGAAAAGATTAAGCTGGATTTGATTACATTACTCAATTCCTCCTTTGTCATACCTAGGTCAAGGCAATGCTTGTAAGCTTTTTTCAGATACACGAGAGAGAAGCCTGCAATATAGAGCAAGCCGCCCACTACCAAAATTAATAGCAGCGGACTGGAGATAATGTCTTTCATAGTTACCATAATAATTAGTCCTCCTTATGCGCTTTATGTAATATCTAGTAGATGGGTATCTATTTTCCAACTACCTGCTGCACCCCACGCGTCGCGCAAATAACTATTTTTACGTGGACGTAGCTATAACAAAAAAAA
>JBJELF010000095.1:0-12192 GCA_051879015.1 Lachnospiraceae bacterium | reverse complement strand
GTCACGATAACCCACAGCATTGCCAATCAGCTGATCATTTTCATCCAACAAAACAAAATCAACACCCCATGTATCAATTCCCATGCTGACTGGAATTTTTCCCTGGTCATAACAAGCTCTCATACCGTCCAAAATTGCCTGAAACAACGCTTTCTCATTCCAACATTTCATACCATTTTTTTCTTCCATGCCATTTGGAAAACGATACATTTCTTCCAAAATCATCTTTCCTTCTTCCATATGACATAAGATATGTCGCCCACTGGAGGCTCCGATATCAATGGCCAGATAGTAATTTGTCATAAAAAGTTCCCTCCTCAATACTTTTTTAACTGCATTTCGTTTGTGATAAATTTATCATACACATATTTACGTTAAAAAACAAGATACATATTTGTCAAAAAAAGTGTCCTCTCTTGCAATCATTTCTATTTCAAAATTCCGTGAATATTCACATCAAAAATTAACAATCTTTTATTTCTTTTTTTCCACCAAACGATATTTTCTCGGCGTCATTCCATATCGTTTTTGAAAGATACGATGAAAATAACTTAAATTTTCATATCCCACTGCCAATCCAATCTCCATCACTGACATCTTTGTGTTAGTTAACAGATATGCAGCCTGCTTCATTCTCTTTTCCTGTATTAAATCCGTATAGTTTTGTCCAAATTGACGTTTAATTTCCTTTGAAAGCCAATATACATCATAATGGAGCTGAGCTGCCAGCTGGGATAACTCTCCGTCCCTGTAATGCTCCTCGATATATCCCAGCACCGTCATCATTAACTTCTTATCCCGATCGGCCGCATCTGTTGTCACACGATCCACATAATTGATCAGCTGCAAAACCAACAGACCCATAGTAATTTGATTGATACTGCGTTTGTTTGGCAGCTGATTCATTAACGTCCATATTAAATTTTCAACTAAATTTTGTATCGGCAAAATATCTGACACCTGAAAATGCAGATATGCAGCCGAATTATTTTCTTCTTTTAAACAATTAATTACAAAAGTGCGCAGCAGATTTTCATCTGCCTCCATCATTTTGAGAGCATAGTCAAAAAATTCTGGTAAAATAATAAAATTCACAGCAATATCATCTTCACCTGCGGGCTCGATTTCCTGCACTGCATTCTGATTTAAAAATAATAGCTCTCCTGCCTCCAAACAAACCGGTGTTCCATTGATTTTATGATAAGTTTTTCCCGAACACATATAAATCACTTCCACATAATTGTGCTTATGAGGGGGAAAATAAATAAAACGAGTATGCTTTCTCACAGAAATCAGTTTGCCTGACTGTAATAATTTTTTTGAGTCAAATACCATCTTCTCTGAGGAAATAGACATATAAATATCCTCCTGAATCTTCTGTTCTCCTGCTAAGATTCGCTCCTCCTCTGATGTGATTTGCCTTAATTGTTGTAATAGTTGCTCTGTCATACTATCCCCTATTGACATTAAACCGCTTGATCTAATTGTGCCTTAAAATACTTTTTATAAAAATAATTCAAAATATCCTTTCTAGTCACAATTCCAATAAAAATGTTCTGGTCGTCTACCACTGGTACAAAATTTTGATTCATGGACTGTATGACCACCTCTTTCACATCAGCAGAGATGCGCACTGCCTTGTTGTCCATACGGCGCGGCACTGTGGTAATTTTCTTCTCAACTAAATCACATTTATTTTGTATGATACTATCCTTCAGTCCCCATAATAAATCTCCCTCTGTCAAAGTTCCCACATAATGACCCTCATGGTCAATCATTGGCACTGCAGAATAACGATGATAACTCATCTTCTCCATAGCCTGTCGAATCGTAAAATTATCCTGCACATAAGTAACCTCACTCTTTGGCGTCAAAAAAAATAATACATTCATTTCTGTTACCTCCTAAATTTCATTCTGGCTTTTTTGTTGTCAGCCTATTCCCTTCATCGGCTGCCCCTCATTTTTCTGGCGAAGTTTCCAGCAACTTGCTTTATTATCTACACTCACTATAACATCTTTTTGTTAAGTTTTTATGTAAAAAATATGACTGTAATATAAAAATTTCATATATTGCAAGTCCTCAAATCATACATTTTCATACAAGCATGAATGTATGACCTTTTGACTCTGGTATCATATATTAATAACGAAACAGATTTATAGGAGATGTCTTATGAAACAAGCTATCTTTTCAGGGGCTGCTACTGCCCTCGTCACTCCCATGAAAGAAGACGGTTCTATCCATTATTCTTCTTTAGAAGCCTTGCTGGAATATCAGATTTCCAACAAAATTGATGCTCTTGTAGTAGCTGGCACCACAGGGGAGGCTTCCGTGCTATCCGCCGATGAGTACCAATCTCTCCTCCAATTTGTCGTAAAACAGGTAAATCATCGCGTTCCCGTCATAGCAGGAGCAGGCTCTAATAATACAGCTCATGCAGTTTTTCTCTCTCAAATTGCTGAATCCTGTGAAGTGGATGCTCTGCTGCAAGTCACCCCCTATTACAACAAAGCTTCTCAAGCAGGTCTCATTGCCCATTTTACTGCCTGCGCTGATTCAGTCTCTCTGCCAATTATTTTATATAATGTACCTTCACGCACCAGTGTCAACTTACTGCCCGATACAGTACTCTCCCTATCCCAGCATCCAAATATTTACGCAATTAAAGAGGCTAGCAGCAATATTAATCAAATCTGTCGCTTAGCCTCCCTCTGTAATCATCAAATTCATATTTATTCTGGCAATGATGACCAAATCGTTCCCGTCATGTCTCTTGGCGGCATCGGCGTCATCTCCGTTTTATCCAATATTCTCCCTAGACAAGTCCATGAGCTCTGTCTTGCCATGACAAACTCTGATCTTGAGCATGCAAGAAATCTTCAGTTGGCTCTAATGCCTATCATTGATGCCCTGTTCTGCGATATCAACCCCATCCCGGTCAAGGAAATGATGAATCAGCTGGGCTTTTCGGTCGGCTCATGCCGCCTTCCTTTAACAGACCTCAATGTTCTTCAACGAGATCGTTTCAATCAAGCAATTCCCCTTGTCAAACAGTGGATGACAGAATCATCCCATGATGATTCTTGCTGCAGTCTGTCATCCTATAAACCACTCTACAAATGATGCTGCCCAAAATCACTAAGACTAAAATCATAATGGCACAATGCATGAAATAAGCATCAGGCAAAATTTCAATGACTGGGTCCGTACTAGGGTCAAAAATCCAGTAATCATTTTTAAAGCACAGTTTATGAAATGTGATAAAGACTGCATCCCAATTTAGCGCCACCAAAATTCCTACTATCACAGGAATTACTACTGTGAAAATGGAGGCCCACTTCAAAAAGATGCGGTCTTTTTTCCATTTCCAGATAATCCCTGCTGCACACAAAATTCCAGTCACCAAAAGCATTTGCTGAAACAGTACAAAAATCACCTTAACTTCCTCAAAATGAATTTTCCCTTCTTCAGACATAGTGAGACTTGGAAATTCTAATTCACCAGAAAACCACATGGAGTTATAATCAATCAATGCATCATAATTTTCTTGAATCACTTCCCTCGGGTATCCCGAAGTTTCTTCTATCTTGAGCCAATCAATATCCGCATAATACAACGGACGAAAATTTAAGGTAAATACTACCGCTGCAGAAATAATAAAGAACATACAACAGACAGCCAACATTAAATCGCTTATTTTTTTTATCATTCTATACTCCTAACTGATGACGCAATACTCGCTTTCTCTCTTCATCCACCTGCTGCTGTGCTTTTTTCTTTGCACGTTCCTGGTTGCTCACCTTATCAATGCTCATTACAATTCCAATTTCTATCATGATAAATACCACAGAAGACCCACCTGGACTGATAAAGGGCAGAGATACACCCGTAGTTGGAATCACATAGGAAGCCACTGCCGCATTCATTAAAATTTGTATTCCCAGCTGACACATTACTCCTATAGCAAACAATTTTCCGAACCGGTCCACTGCACGATAGGAAATTTTATAAATGCAATATAATAAGTAAGCAAATAATAGGAATAAAAGGAATACTCCTACAAAGCCCAATTCTTCCGCCACAATACCTAAAATAAAGTCATTATGAGGTTCTGGCAGCTTATATTTTTGCAAACTTTTTCCCAAACCGCAGCCTAAAAGACCCCCATATCCAATGGCAAATCGAGAATACAGCGGCTGCATCGCTGTTTTCAGCTCATACTCCTCCTGATAAAGCCAAGCTACAATTCGATTAAAACGATAATTCAACTTTGCCATCTCATCTGGAAAGAAATAACACAATGCTACTACAAACACACTGGCAAGAATGATCAATCCCACAGCTATCACCCACCACTTATAATTTGGTCGGCTAATAAAAATCATACAAACTCCTATACCCAAAATGATAATGGCTGAACTCAAATCACTGGAAATCACCAAAATCAAACCTGCTAATACCCCTACACAGAAAAAAGCCTTAAGACAAGCTTTACCATTGTGAGGCATTCGATTTCTTGCCAAATAAACAGCCGTAAACTCAATGACTCCCAATTTTACCAACTCTGCCACCTGTACCTGCAAAGATCCTATTTTCAGCCAACGTGCTGCTTCATTGCTTGTAACTTTTATCGGGGTAAGCAAAAGAAGACAAACTAATACGGAAGCAGCTAAAGCAATCCATTCCAAATGAAATTTTTGCCAACATCGATAATCTACAAAAGAAATCCCTATCATCAAAATCAGACCGATGACTACATACTTAAATTGATTTGCTACCATATAGTAAGTATTACCTTCCAAAGTAGTATTAACGCTGCAATAGTAATAACTTGCACTATAGATTACAATCAAGCCAAAAATATTCAGCAAAAAAATTACTGTCAAAAGCTCATAATCCATATAAGCAATATTGATAAATTTCAGCCATCTTTTTTTTCTAATAATATCTTTAATCGGAAAAAATGCTCTTGTTCGTTTACTCAAACCTGACTCTCCTTTCCACACAGCTTGTCCAAATAATCAAAGTATGTCTCAAAAGTTTTTTTGCAGCACAATGGATTGTCAATTACAATTCCTGGTACTCGCAAACCTATCAAAGAAAATGCCATTGCCATACGGTGGTCCTCATAGGTCTCCACTAAACCGCCATGAGGTATCGTTGGTTCAATAATAATATCGTCTCCTTCAATGACACATGAAACACCTAGCTTAGTTAACTCATGCTGAACTGCCTCCATACGGTTACTTTCCTGTAATCGAATATGTCCCACATTGCGTATGCGAACTGTACTGTCCGCAAAAGGTGCAATGGCTGCCAATGTCATGGTCTGATCGGAACAATTGCTCATATCCACATCAATACCATGTAAAATTCCATCGGATGGTCCTGACAATTGAATACCTTCTGCTTTCTCCTGCAAGATACAGCCCATCTCCTCCAGAATCTTTAAAAATCGAATATCCCCCTGCATCGAATTCATATGTACATGTCTCACCATCACGCTGCCTCCTGACAACGCCGCCATCCCATAAAAATAGGCAGCCGCTGATACATCCGGCTCAATCTGGTAGTGCCTTCCCCCATAGCAAGATTCCCTGCTAATTTGATACAATCCACGTTCTGGCTGCTGTACCTGACAACCAAACTCCTGCATAATACGAACTGTCATATCAATATAAGTCATTCCATGGCTGCCTATTACCTGTATCTCAAAATTTTGATTTAATATCACACAAGACATTAACAGCGCACTTAAAAATTGACTGCTTTTTTCGATATCAATCGCAATTTGATTCTGTCTCAACTGCTGCAGTCCAATGGTAAAAGGGAAATAATCCTTTTTTTCCTCAAAGGTCACATCTGCTCCCAATTCTCTTAACGCATCTAAAAGAGATTTCATCGGACGTTTTCTCATCTGCTGCGATGCATCTATGAAATATTTTCCTTTCGACAGTCCTAACATAGCCGTCAAAAAACGAGCTGCCGTTCCTGCACTGCCTACATAAATAGAAGCTTGCTCAAACGGAATTCGTCCCGCTTCTCCATGTACTCGAACTTTTGCCTTTTCTTCTTCTATCTCCAATTCAAATCCCAAAGATTTTAGACACTGTAAAAAATATCTGGAATCATCTGAAAACAATACGCCTTCCAGCTCACTCTCCCCCTGTGCTAAGGCTGCAATCAATAAAGCGCGGTTTGTAATACTTTTCGAACCCGGTACGTCAACAATTTTATTCCACTTTTTGCTCAGTTCTCTATCCTGAAAAACCGGATACACTTCATACTGCTTCATTCTGAGAATCACACTCCTTTTATAATGTTATATCCTACTCTAAATAGTAAATCTTGATAACGATTCATCTGGCTGAACCATTACAAAATTTTTTTTATTATATAACGAATTTTACAGAAAGAAAAGAAGTATTTTCATATATTAGCTAAAAAGGCATGAAAGAATCTAAAACTTCGTATATTATGGCTAATCAAAAATTAGAAACATTGTTAAATGCTGCATTACAGGCAACCCCTGAAGAGCGTGCCTCCTCTCCTCTATTATCTGCAGGTACCTCGGAAGATGGAACTCGCTGGGACTTGATTCTTCGCTACACTGGAAGTTTGTCTTCAATTTTGGAACTTTGCCCCAATGCTGAAGGTGTGGAACTTAGCTCTGGCTATGCCACAGTAACAGTTCCAGAATCCTGTATCTATCAGCTATCCAACCTTCCTCAAGTTATGTTTGTGGAAAAACCGAAACCTTTTTATTTTTCTCTCAATCGTTCTACCAGCGCCTCCTGTATCACACCATTACGCCGCCCTCCCTATTCCTTAACCGGAAAAGGTACATTGATTGGAATAATTGATTCTGGAATCGACATATTTCACCCCGACTTTCAAACCGCCGACAATCAGACCCGCATCGTCGCACTGTGGGATCAGAGTTTGCGTCCAGAACGCTTTCCTGAACTCCATTTACAGCCTCCCAACGGCTATCGCCTTGGCTCTCTGCTCAGCCAAGGTGTGATCAATCAGCTCATTCAAACCAATCAACGTCATGTGACGATGGACACCAGCGGTCACGGAACTGCGGTAGCTGGCATTGCCGCAGGAAATGGCCGTGCCAGTCAACAGCAATACATGGGCTACGCACCTGAATCGGAATTATTGGTTGTAAAACTGGCTCCAGCCTCCATCAATTCCTTTCCCCGCACGATTGAATTAATGCAGGGAATTGACTTTATCGTGAAAGCTGCAGTCACACTGCAAAGACCTCTCTCTCTCAATCTCAGCTTTGGCAACAGCTATGGTTCTCATGACGGTGCCAGTCTCATTGAAACTTTTCTTAATGCTGCCTCGGATATTGGTCAAACCTGTATCTCTGTAGGCAGCGGTAATGAAGGAAATCGCGCAGGCCATGCCAGCGGCCATCTACAAGCCGAAACTCAATTAATCGAACTGGGAATAGGAAGTTTTCAGACTACGTTCTCCATTCAAATTTGGAAATTTTTTGTGGATCAATTTTTTATCGACCTGGAATCTCCTGACGGGACTCGAATCCGTCTGCAGGAAACACTCACTGCCCAACGCTATCTGTTTGGCAATGACAGTGCCTATATCTATTATGGGGAACCATCTCCCTACTCTCAGGCACAGGAAATTTTCATTGAACTTCGTCCCTATCAAAGCTATCTCCTATCAGGCATCTGGAAAATTTATCTGATTCCTCGACAGATTACCATTGGCCGATATGACCTATGGCTCCCAGGAGGCGGCACATTAAATCAACAAACGGCGTTTCTCAATCCAGACCCAGAGACCACCCTGACCATTCCCTCCACCTCTGCAAAGGTCATCACTGTCGGTGCCTATGATACCGCTTACTCCTCCTATGCTGATTATTCTGGTAGAGGCTTTACTCGATTTCCGCAAAATTTTAAACCTGATTTATGTGCCCCTGGCACCAATATTTTGGCTCCAAGCCCCGGCGGCGGATATGCCAGTGTCACCGGTACTTCCTTTGCTGCACCTGCCGTGGCAGGCAGTGCTGCCTTGCTGATGCAATGGGGTATTGTAGAAGGCAATGACCCCTTTTTATTTGGTGAAAAAATAAAGGCCTGGCTATGCAGAGGAGCAAAAAAATTGCCTACAGAACCTGCATATCCAAGCCCTCTATTCGGTTTTGGAGCGCTATGCATCAGCGAATCCTTTTTCTAATACCAAACACTCTACTTTTTTTACTACCATAAAAATTTCAACCTATCATTGATAAGAATCATTTACACAGTCTTACAAAACAATGGTCTCCATGTCATCTGGCACAAATAAATTTCCAGTATAATAGGGTTGTCCTTCTGCCATGTACAATGCCTTGCGTTGACGAATATTTTTATCCTCTGTATGATACAAAAGCAAATTTTTTACTTCTAGCTGTTGTGCTAACTGACAGGCATCTTTTACCGTAGAATGATGTTTTTCATAAGGCTTAAATTTATCTGCCTGTGAATAGAGACAAAATGCTTCGTGTAAAAGCCATGTACTATCCTTTGCATACGCTTCCTCACTCTCATTATAAGGTTCATCGCCACAACAAGTCAATTTTTTACCCTCATTCAAATCCATGGTAAAGCCAAACTGCTTATCTTTTGTGGAATGAATATCGAAGAAAATCATTTTATGCCCCATGACCATACGTTCCTCACCATCTTCTACCGCTACAAAATGGACTCGTTTTCCGATAAACTTTGTCTGGTTTTTCAGCAAAAGCATATCGCAAAGCTGCTGTAACAAAGCAATTACTTCGTCATGGGCATAAATGGTGGCATCTCCTTCATATTCACCTTTGCGCATATTTTGACAAATTACACGCACCATCCAAACAATCCCCATTAAATGATCGATATGTTTGTGCGTCACAAAAATTTCATGAACATCATTCCATGAAATTCCTGCCAATTTCAGGCGATGCAAAATTTCACTGCCACCACCGCCATCGACCAAAAGTAATTTTTCCTGATCTTTCAACACAAAACAAGTATTATAGCATTCTGTCACAAGGGCATTGCCTGTGCCCAACATAATCAAGTCCATTTTTCTCTCCTTATCCAATTCTCTTTCTGCTTTATGAAACGAATCTGTCTCCAAGCGAACTGCTACCACATAACACAAGGGTCAAACAATCTGTTGACCCTTGCATCCTATCCGCATATTATTTTTCCATCTTTGTCTGGAATTCTGCATACAGACCAGCCACATCCGTTTCCGACAGTGCACGGTCATAGAATACCAAATCATCTGCCAAAAATGGATCAGAACCCCACCAGGAACCATATCCCAGATAGAAAGTATCCGCCGATGCAATCATATCCATCACATCGCCATAGCTGCTAAATCCAGCGCCAGAGTCAAAAGTATCGCAACTATCTGGCGTATACTTCAAAACTCCATTGATGTAGATATAGAATCCATCACTGTCCATGGCAATTGTCACCAAACTCCACTGCCCCACAGGAATGGCATTGGTTCCTGTATTTGCATGATTTGCATCGAACCATCCCTCACTGCCATTGTATCCCAGGTAAGCATTGCCTGTAAAGTACAGTCTTCCATTGATATCATCGTCAAAATCATCATCCATAAAGCCCCAGATTGCATCCCACACATCCGAATCTGTACGCTTGAGCTGCATAGAAATTGTGGCTTCCTTAGTCGTACTGCCCTTCAATGGATTTGGAATAGTTAAATAATTACTGCTGTTAGCGCTGTCGTAAC
Organism: Lachnospiraceae bacterium; assembly: GCA_051879015.1. GTDB lineage: Bacteria > Bacillota > Clostridia > Lachnospirales > Lachnospiraceae > JBJELF01. The sequence continues at coordinate 2,421 of JBJELF010000095.1, read as the reverse complement.
CGAAATTAACCTGTACGACCTGACTGTTTAAGGTGGTATCATTCTTGATACTTGGCTTGGTGCCAGCACTCTGTGCCTCGGCTACGCCTTCAATACCGCCGATAGAATCAACAAAATCACCCTCAAATTCAAACAATGCCACTTTTCCAGTCTCTGTATCTCCCTTGCGGGATTCTTCACCCAGCACAGTTACCGTAAATTCCTTCTGATAACAATAATCCCCTTTCGACAGAGTACAGGTCATTACTACTTCTTCATCCTGTGCAAGTACTGTTACCTGACCATCCTTACTCAAAACTACCTCATTGCTGCTGCTCCAAGTAATAACGGTATCATATAATCCATCATCTGGAAGAACAACACTTTCCAACAAATTGCCCGTACTTGGGAAAATCTTGGAATCCCCATTCAAATCCAAACTATTTCTAGTCATGGCGATTGCCACGGTATCCTCGACCATCTTAGAGCCCCATACATTGACTCCCTCCAAAGAAGCTGCGGTAAAGCACAAAGTCTTGATACCGAGCCCATCGATAGTCTGCTCAACAATCTCACCCTTACACTTCATACTCTCCAAATTGTTAGCGGTAGCTAAAGCCTCTTTCTTATACATTACATCATTCAAAGTGAGTACCACATAACTTCCAGTCGTAATTTCCCACTTGCCTGTGTAAGCGCCCTCAATGGTGCCATCTTCTTTTAAGGTGATTGTCGATGGAGTAGTTGTCTCCAGATTTACATAATCTTTTCCATAGTTATGGATAATTACCTGATATTCTCCAACAATATCTGCGGTCTCCCAGCTAATCTCTGCCATATTGCTGTCATTTACCGTCTCACCCGAATATTCGTAAGGAGCAACGGTCAGCCAGCCATCCTCATTGACATACAACTGATGAACACGAATCGCATGAGACACGGTTCCATCATTAAATTTCGTATGATATACTACATAGGCATTGCCATCATCATCGACAAAGGCAGAATTATGACCCTGTGAAATTTCACCAACAGACATACTGTCCCACTGATATCCGCTCATCAGTTTTTCACCACGGATAGTACCGCCCATACCATAATTCATCTCATAATCGAGGTAAACAGCACTTTTTCCAGAGGCATCCTCATATGGACCATTGATATTTTCTGAGCGGAAAATACGCATCTCATAGCCACCATCTGGAGAGTAAAAGCCGTAAGACATAAATAAATACCAGTAATCACCAATCTTTTCTATGTAAGATCCTTCACCAGAAACATAATATCCGCCAGCAATCTTGGTGCCAAAATAAGCATCTGAAGTTACATTCTTCTCACCCGTGTTGAGATCCTCATAGACTACTGTATAGTCACGAAGTCCCGTTTCTTCGTCCAATTCGATAGCATAGATACCACCAGACCAAGAACCGTAAGTCATCCACAGATTTCCATCCTCATCATAGGAAACACAAGGATCAATTGCATGAGGCCAATAATTTCCCCAACCACTTCCACGACGATACTTCGATGGAATCTCAGTGATACCTGGATAAACCAAAGATAAATCCGTCTTATCATAGGTAATGATATCTTCATTCTGTCCGTTAAATCCAGAATAGATAACTGGTCCCTGATAGACATAAGGTCCTTCTATCTCATCTGCCGTCAAAAGAATAATGGAAGAATTCCATTTAGGACCATTTAAACTCAGATACATACACCATTTTTCCATAACTGGATTGTAGATCACATCAGGTGCCCACATATTGCCCGCTACTGTATTGTTTTCCAAACAGGTATTCCACTCCGAGGCATCATAAGTACCAAAATCCACTTCTGTCTCTACACCATCAACTAAAATTGTCACAGTACCCTTGTAGGCATTATCACGAAACGCACGATTATAGGAAACTCTTGTTATATTTCCTTCCTCATCCACAGTTCCAAACAGGGCACTTGTCTCGGATTCACTTGTCACATTTGTCCAGTTCATCAAATCAGTAGATTTTGATACCGCCATATGAGAGCCAAACACATAATAAGTCTTATCCTCCCCATCACCAGCTACCACGATAGACGGATCATGAACCGCATCACGGCTGTAACTGACCTCGGAAAACGCCGCATCCAAGTCTGCATCAGAAAGCAAAGTTTTTCCCTCTGTGACATTGCCGCCATCTGCGCCGCTGTTTCCTGAATCATTTGTCGTCCCATTGGAATTAGTGTTACTGCATCCAAATACAGACATAGCCAGCATGGCAGTGATAGCCGTTAAAGCAATTTGTCGCTTCCACTTAAATTTTCTCATAAAAATAAGCCTCCCTCTTATTTATTTCAATTCCAATATACACTATTTTGCTTATTTTTTCAATCTATTTTTTCATTAATTTATTTATTATTTCATATTCCATTGAATCAAATTCGTCAATATTTCCTTATAAT
>JBJELF010000094.1:8854-12490 GCA_051879015.1 Lachnospiraceae bacterium | reverse complement strand
AAGGAGGAATTTATTATGAGGGAAAAGTATCAAGGCATTATACCGGCTTTTTATGCTTGCTATGACAAGCAAGGAAATATTTGTCCTGAAGAGGTAGAGCAGTTAACAGCACATCTCATGAAAAAAGGAGTAAAGGGAGTTTATGTAGGAGGTTCTTCTGGAGAATGTATTTATCACAGTGTGGCAGAGCGCAAGTTGGTGTTGGAACATGTGATGAAAGTGGCTGCCGGCAGGATGACGGTGATTGCCCATGTGGCCTGCAATAACACGGCGGATAGCTGTGAACTGGCAAGACATGCCCAGAGTCTTGGGGTGGATGCCATTGCGGCCATTCCACCTATTTATTTTCATTTGCCGGAATATGCGATTGCAGAGTATTGGAATGATATTTCAAACGCAGCGCCAGACACGGATTTTGTGATTTACAACATTCCGCAGTTGGCAGGAGTGGCATTGACTATGCCTTTATTTCGTGAGATGAAAAAGAATCCCCGCATGGTAGCAGTTAAAAACAGTTCTATGCCAGTGCAGGATATCCAGCAATTTTTAATGGAAGGTTCAAAAGATTTTGTGGTATTTAATGGACCAGATGAACAGTTAATTTCCGGTCTTGCTATGGGAGCTTGCGGCGGTATCGGCGGTACTTACGGTGTGATGCCAGAATTATATTTAAAAATCAAGGAGTTGTTTGATGCTGGCAAGATGGAGCAAGCCAGAGAAGTGCAGTATGCAGCAGATGCCATCATTTATGAGCTGTGTAAATGCCATGGCAATCTGTATGCTGTAATGAAAAAAGTGATAAAAATTAGGGAAGGAATTGATTTAGGCGGAGTGAGAAAGCCAATGCCAAATTTAATTCCAGAGGATATGCCACAGGTAGAAAAATGTGCAGCAATGATTGATGCAGCCATTCAAAAATATTGTCAGGACTAAAAGCATATATTTTTAATGGTTTTGACAAGTAATCCAGTTCGAAGCATGTGCGTCGCTATCGCAAAAACGCAGCGAATTTTGATGCTGATAAGAATGATTTTGATGATTAAACAAATATCTTGCGGTATGTTTGAGAAATAATAGCCACGAGTGGAGAATACAGATTATGAGGAAGACTCATATTATGATGTTGGGGTTAAAAGGTATTTTGCTCCCTTGATACCTATGGATTGCTCCGCACGTTGTGCTCCCGCAATCCAAAAACATTCGAAATCCGCCCGATTTGGGCTACTTTCTCATGTTTTGGCGGGCCCCAAAGTCATACCTGTTCATGCAAGCATGAAAGGTATGACTTTGGAACCCTGGTATCATATTATATTTATCAATATAAAGTGATGGAATATCAAGAGGGCTGGTTTTAGATGAATGGGGGAAATGTAGGAAAATGCAAATTGTCAAGAGTAAATCGTTGAATGAAATTTTATTCTACCATGCTATACCTGTTCTAAAATATAATATAGCATATCCATTTTTTTATTCTACTTGTAATTCGAAGGCAGTGGAATCAATCAATGAGTTTTATCTGACTCTGGCAAGAAATAAGCAAACCTATTGTAAATGGGTTCTATATCCTCAGGCAGCAGAGGCAGCACAGTATATTCAGGAAAATAATCCGCCATTTCATCCGTTTGAATTTGATATGATTTATCAAGTGACATGGAACAAAGGTTGTGTGACTAGCTTATATCTGGAGCAGTATACTTATTTGGGTGGTGCTCATGGGGCAACGGTTCGGACATCCGATACATGGGATTTTGCGACTGGTAAGAAAATCTATTTGAGAAATTTTTACACCAATGATATGATGTTTCAGGAGAAGATTATATTATGGATTGAAAGCAAGATTTCAGAATTATTAAAAGTATCACCGGGAAGTTTTTTTGAGGATTATGCTAGTTTGTTGAGAAGTGCATTTCGTCCAGATCATTTTTATCTGACTCAAGACGGTATTGTCATTTATTTCCAGCAATATGATATTGCACCTTATGCATCAGGGATTCCTGAATTTTTGTTACCAAACGCACAAATAAAGGAATTATTCTAATCCTATGTGTGTCAACTACCCATTACCTAATACCCAAAGGGCACAGGCGGCAGTGGTTTCTGCCTATGACGAACGAAAGGGTTTGATTTATGAAGAAGATTTCTCAAAGATAGAGTGAGATAATAGATTGGAGGATAACGATGGATCATGAGAGGTTGAAACAACAATTTGATTTCATCCGAGAAATTGACAAGGAAAAATTTATTGGCAGACAGACTTATTTGTCGGATGCTGTTCGCAAGGAGAATGATGCAGAGCATGCTTGGCATATGGCCATTATGACAGTACTTTTGAGTGAGTATGCGAATGAACGCATCGATGTGTTAAAGACAATTATCATGTTATTGATACATGATATTGTAGAAATTGATGCGGGCGATACCTATGCATATGATGAGAAGGGGAAACAGACTCAGCGAGAGCGTGAGATGGCAGCAGCTGACCGCATCTTTGCCTTGCTTCCAGAAGACCAAGGCAAAAAAATGCGTGATTTGTGGGAAGAATTTGAGGCGAGCGAGACACCCGAAGCAAAATTTGCCCATACGATGGACAATATTCAGCCGATGATGTTGAATGCGGCAACGGATGGGAAAGCCTGGGTGGAGCATAGTGTGCATTTAAAGCAGATATTAAATAGAAATAAAAATACGGCAAATGGCTCCGAAATACTTTGGGAGTATGGTTATGAAAATTTCATCAAACCAAATGTGAAGAAAGGAAGAATTCAGACAGACGAAGAAAAGGATAATAGATAGAAAAAATTTTGACTGGTATTATCAATTGGTGGAGAACCTCTGGTAGTTTGGAGGTTTTGTTGTCAATTGCGTTTGTGTGTCAGCCGTGTAAGAGAACCTCCTGTAGCTTGCAGCAGGAGGTTCTCTATTTTTTTTATTTGACAGCTAGAAACGATTATAAGTGGTCTCTGCATGGATGGGAATTAAAATTTGCAGGCAGAAACAATGTTCTTTGGTTTCGCAGAGCATCTCTCCTCCGTATTTCTCTGCGGTGTAGCGAATGCTTTTTAAACCAAATCCATGATAATGTTGGTCATCCTTTGTAGTAGCAGGCAAACCATTTACAAATTTTAAGTCCGTGTCCAAATAATTACGGATTCGTATCATGAGGAAATGTTTCTCCTGAAATACAGCAACCTGAATGACACGCTTTTGAATATCATCCTGTTTCATGACACTTTCAATGGCGTTATCCAAAGCATTTCCAAATATGGTATAGAGGTCCACTCTCTCAATAAAGTCAAGTGCGGTGCCATCTACCATACAAGTCATGTTGATTTGGTGTGCCTCACAGTAAAGACTTTTTTCCGTCAAGACAGTATCCAAGACGGGATTGCCAGTTTTTACAACAGAGTCATAAATCATGACAGAATGTTCTAATTCTTTGATTTGCTCCCGTATTTTATCATTGTCACTCATATCCTGAAACGCTCTGATTTGGTATTTTAAATCATGGCATTTGCGGTTAATCAGTTCAATGTTTTCTTGTGACAATTGGTATTGTTCTTGCTGGCGATGCCAAAGCTGTTGAATCATATTTCGTTCCTGTTCGGCAGCCTGACGTTTTTCAATATTATTTTGAAG
>JBJELF010000094.1:0-8754 GCA_051879015.1 Lachnospiraceae bacterium | reverse complement strand
GAATCATATTTCGTTCCTGTTCGGCAGCCTGACGTTTTTCAATATTATTTTGAAGGTACAAAAAACACACACAGCCCCAGCCTATAATTAAACGAAATATCGTAATCATGTTGGAACCAGATTCCGGCTCATATCCAAGTAGCCAGAAGATAAACTGATAATTGGATATGATAAGATAGAGCACTGCAATCATAATCGAAGATAATAATTTTTGACGCCCCACATGATAATGATTGTTTATTTGCAATTCCTTTATCAGATAATGGGTTATGATTAGAAATGCAATTGCTATTACAATTCCAAAAAGTGTAAGATAGATGAATATTCCTAAGATAGCACTTCTTTCATATGAAATAAGCCCTGCTATCGGCATCACTGTCTGGGCTAAAATTTCTGTTATCAGATAAGACCATATGGAACAATATAATCCCTCTTTCACAGGAACAGATAACACTGCACATAGATACAGCCATGCCATGCCAAAACAAAGCGGCGCCTGCAAAGCAGTGCTGGAATTGTTAAAATCTACAAAATAGTAATCAAATATTTCGACAAAAACAATCACTAAGACAGCCGAAAATAATTTCATTCCCCAATCTGCTTTCCAGTCATTTTGGTAGACTAGAGAAAAGGCAAATACGAGTATCAATTCGCATAAAATCAAAAAAGTAATTGGAGTGCCACAGATAATCTGTTCGAGCATAATCAATTTCCTCCCACATATTTTGTCAAGGCAGCTAGAAATGATTTTTTCTTTTGTCTGCTAATCGGTAAACTTTCCGTACCGACTTTAACCAAATCGCCTTCTACGGCAGAGACATAGGCTAAATTGACCAGAAAGCTGACATTGCAGCGTTCGAAATAAAATTTCTGCAGTTTTTCTTCCATATTCTTCATACTCTCACGAATGGAAATAATATCATTTTTTGTGTGAATCAGCATGTTGTGTTTTTGACTTTCTACATAGTAAATATCACACACTGGTATTTTTCTCATGCCATCATTGTCGGGAAATAGGAGACTATCGTTCACTTTTTTGGACAGTGCGCCAATCGCTTCTTCCAGCTCAAAAGCAAAACTATAATAATTCACCGGTTTGAGAATGTAGGAACGTGCCCGCACTTGATAGCCTTTAATGGCATATTGGGCCATACTGGTAATGAAAAGAATGATGACATCCTTATCCACTTTGCGAATGTGTTCGGCAGCAGACATACCGTCGATACCTGGCATTTCAATATCCATCAAAAGGATATCATAGACTGCTGGTTCGTAATGAAATAAAATTTGATTGCCATTGCGAAAAATATCTATATGAATTGAAATGCATTTTTCCTTGCGATAGGTTTCTAAATATTCTTGGATGATGGATATGTAATGTTCATCATCCTCCACAATTGCAATATTTACCATGATAACTCTCCCCCCTTATTGCAAATGATTGGATTTATTGTAAAGTGTAACAAATTTATTGCCTATGGTCAATCTAATCTTTGCCATTTTACTATTAGACTGAGCGATTTCTTACCAAAAGTGTCTCAAAAACTTCCAATTGTGCCAAATTTTTCATGAAAAATACCCATTTATGCTATCCTTTATCCATACTCAAGAACGAATAAGTTCTAAAAATGTCTAAGCAAGAGAGTGTCATAAACTCTCTTGGAAGGGCAAGAGAAAAGGAGGAAATCATATGTCAGACAAACAATTTAAAACTGGCAAATCGAGATTGTCCATCATTGCGGCGTTCTTATGCTTATTGGTTATTATCAATAGTGTATTGGCGCGTATGCAGGCGGACATCTCCATGTATCTCGGCGGCAGCAGTGTAGATGAATCGACACTGGAGTACAATTCAGCGGCCTGCTTTGAAGAGGGTACCGATGTAGCTACACAGATTCAGGAAGAGGGCAGTGTGCTTCTGCAAAATAAGGACAACATTCTTCCACTTGCGGAAAATGCAAAAGTTTCTGTATTGGGTGCTATGTCCTACAATTATGTAGAAGGTGGAACAGGTTCCGCCGGTGGCAAGGATGATGTAAACACCGTTATGCTGAACGATGCGTTGAAGGCATCTGGATTGGATGTGAATGAGGAACTTTGGGCTTGGTTGGAAGAGGCCTGTGGTGGTGCAAGAGGCAGTGATGCAAAATATGATGGAATCACAGCTTCCGATTGGACTGGTCATCAAAAAATCAATGAATTTTCCAAGAGCACTTATGAGGATGCAAAGAGCCTGATTGGAGATTACAATGATTATGTAATTGTAACATTTTCCAGAAGTGGTGCGGAAGGTGCATCTCCAACGATGGACTATGATGGGGATGGCAGCACATTAACAGGAGAATCTTATCTGGAGCTTGACCAGAATGAGCGTGACTTACTTACTTTCTGTAAAGAGAATTTTGAACATACGATTGTTTTGATTAACTCTTCCGCAGCGATGGAATTAGGCTTTGTGGAATCCGAAGAATATGGCGTAGATGCCTGCCTTTGGATTGGACATCCAGGTGAAGCAGGTTTGAGTGGTGTGGCAAATATTTTGGCTGGTCTTGCTAATCCATCTGGAAAATTGGTTGACACTTACGCTTACGATTTAAGTACAGCTCCATCGTTCTACAACACAGATAATAACCGCTATACCAATATGAGTGATACCGAAATGTACGCTTATTATCAGTATGAGGAAGGTATCTATGTGGGATATCGCTACTATGAGACCGCAGATGCAGAAGGTTACTTTGACAGCGATGAATTTAAAAATGCAGTCTACAAGAATGATGACAGAGATGATTCCGAAGGTGGAGCGAGAGATGAGGAGGGCGGCTATGAAAATGTTGTCCAGTATCCATTTGGATATGGATTGTCCTATGGCTCTTTTACACAGGAAATTGTATCTTCTAATATTCCATTAGAAGTTCATGGAACAAACACGATTGAGGTCAAAGTTTCCAATACAGGAGACTATGCTGGTAAGCAGGTTGTTGAAGTTTATATGGAAGCTCCTTACAATACGGATGAAAATTGTGGTATTCAGGGCAGAGGCTTAGAGAAATCCTCCAAGGTGCTGATGGGATTTGCAAAAACGGATATCCTTCAGCCAGGCGAGAGCCAAACCGTTACCATTACATTTGATACCGATGATTTGGCAAGCTACGATTACTGTGGTTATGGCTGTTATGTATTGGAGAAGGGCGAGTATCAGTTCCATGTATCCGAGAATGCACATACGGTAATCGAGACAGCAGCGGCAACTTTGAGCGAGAGCATTATTTACAATGATGACAATGCAGGCAAGCGTGATTCTGATGAAGTGACAGCAGTCAATCAGTTGGATGATGTATCTGCAGGTGATGGAAATATGCTGGATGGTTATCTTTCCAGAAGTGATTTTGCAGCAGGTATGGACAGTATTAAGCAGCATGAATCCAACTTAAATGGAGACAAGGCTTGTGAGGAATTGGCCGAGCTGCAGAAGCAGGCAGTGGAACTTCGTAGTGAAGGCAGCATGGTATATACTTATGAGTATTATAAGAACGGAGTGAAAACCACAGGCACAAAAACTCTGTATGTCCACGCTGGTACGCAATCATTCTACATGGATGAGACTCCAGATGGATTGGACTTGAATGATGAATCTTATCGTGTGACATTTGGTTCAACCGAGACTAGTTATACTTTGGCAGATATGGTAGACGAGAATGGAATTGTATTAGATTATGATGATCCGAAGTGGGATGACTTGTTAGATCAGCTTACTTTGGAGGAATGTATCAATGTACATGGCAATTCTGGATGGGGTACTCCAGCAGTAGAGTCTGTTGGAAAGGTTTCTGACAGCGTGGTAGATGGTCCTGGTGAAGCAGGAAACGGAAATATTGCCGGTGGTACCTGGTGGCCATCTGCAGTTGTGATTGCATCTACTTGGAATGAAGAATTGGCAAACAAAGAAGGTATTGCTTACGGACATCAGTCTATTTTGGGTGGTTATGTTGGAGCATATGCACCAGCAATGAACACACATCGTTCTCCATTTGGCGGACGTAACTTTGAGTATTATTCCGAAGATGGTTTCATCGCAGGAAAGATTGGCGCACAGGTAGTGAAAGGTCTGCAGTCGGATGGTGTTATGGTTTACATCAAGCATTTCGTGCTGAATGATGGAGATACCAACCGAAATGGTGTTTTGACTTGGGCAAGTGAGCAGGCGATTCGTGAGATTTATTGCAAGCCTTATGAATTAGCCGTTAAAGAAGGCGGTGCGCTTGGTATTATGGCCTGCTTAAACCGTATCGGTATGAGCTGGGGACATTATGGATTGTTCAACAACATTCTTCGTGAGGAATGGGGATTCATTGGTTACTTAATTACAGACGGTGTTGGACCTGGATTTGTAGACCTTTACAATCCACCATCTCTTTGTCTGGCAAGTAATGTGGCTATGCTGACTCGTGATGACCGTGTCGATGAAGATACTTATACGGTAGTGGAAGGTACTGGTGCTACCGATACCCTTTATGGTCAGTATATGCTTCGAGAGAATATGCATCGCCTGTTCTATCAGATGGTTGCAACTGGAAATGATTCAGGTGCAGCGAGTGCGGCGACTAACGCCGTTTCTTCTGACAACGAAACTTGGAAGATTGGTTGGGTGGCAATTGATGTTCTGTTAGTGGCAGCAATTATTCTGCTCTATGTTTTGGGGGTACATAAGCAATTTACAGTCCCAATGCTTGCAGAATGCGGCAAAAAGAAATAAGTGGGGTGAGGATATGAGTGAAAAGAAAAAGAAAGAGAAGGGCGGTCTTAGCCGCACATTAGATAGCTATTTCCACTTTACGGACAGAAGCTCTACAATGAGTCAGGAAGTGAAAGCAGGACTTTCCGTATGCTTTATCTCAGTGTGTGCTCTGTTCATGAACATTCAGATATTGATTCAGGCATTTTCAGATGACATTCCTTATTGTGGATTGTACTTGGGTGCAACTTTAGTAGCATTTGTTGGAACATTATTGTTAGGTTTGGTCTGCAATCTTCCACTGGTGCAGACTGCGAGCCTTAGTCTCAGTACCGTCATGATTTCTGTGCTGGGAGTGGATTCTGGACTGACCTATGAGAATCTTTTGGCAGTCACATTTGTGGCAGCAGTCGTTTATCTGATTCTGATGGCAGTTCCGAAGGTAAGAAGCTTTGTATTCCATTTGATTCCCGACAGTGTCCGTTTGGCACTGCCGGTAGGAATGGGTCTTTACATCGCCTATGTTGCATTGCAGAATATGGGTGTACTTGATGGATTAGCTCTGGGTTCCTTTTCTGATGAAGCGTTTGGTGGTGCTGTGTTGGCTCCTTACATGAGATGGTGTGCGATTGCCGCATTGATTGGATTTGCACTGATTGTACTTTGCAAGAAATGGAAGTCAGAACATCCAGTTATGAGTGGATTTGTGGCAACAACCTTGATTTTCTATCTGATTGCTTCGGTTGCTGGCGGTATTGTGTTTACCTACACCTACACGCAGAATCGTATCTGGGTGGGTGTCAATCCAGATCCACTTGGTGAAATGTATACCATCGGTTTAGGTTTTAAGGAATTGCAGATTGGGCAGGTATTTGCAAAGGGATTTGATTTCAGTGCATTTACCGCAGCAGGTGGAAATGTAGTTGGATTGTTTGCCCGTTCGATTCTTCTGTTCCTGTTCATGGGTATGTATGAGTCTGAGGCGGCTGTTCTGGGTGCAAATGAGAATGGAACAATCATCTGTGACGGCGAATATGAAGAAAAGAGCGGAAAGATTCTTTTCGTGAACGCAGTTGCAAACGTAATCGCACCAATTGTTGGGGCGGCACCAGTTTCAATTGGAAAGCAGTCTGCAGTAGCAACTGCAGATGGCGGCAAGACGGGACTTTCCTCTGTCGTGTGCAGCATCGGATATTTCGTAGCATTATTTACTTGGCTGCCATTTGTAATTTTTGCAACCTACACTAAGAGTGTACCAGAATATGGTCATGCAGGTTTTGTATTTCCGAATGTCATTTATGCGACATTCCAGATAGCAGATGCCGCAATGTTGTTTGTAGGCTTAAATATGCTGAAGGGATGTGCGAAAATTAAGAGCGCAAGTGCAGATACCGTTCTTCCATTTGCAGCAACCATTGTTATTACGGTATTTACACAGAATATTGCCTATGGTGTGGCAGCGGGAGCACTCCTTTTTGCAGGTATGGCACTGCTTGGATTCCAGAAAGGAGAAGCAAAAGCTACTCATTCTGAAAACTATGTGATGGCAATTTTAGCAATTGTACTGTTGGTTTTATCTATGAATCAGCCAGTTTTGGGCGGCACAACTACGAATAATACTGGAAATAGCAACAGCAGCACAAATACAAATGATTTTACATTTGATGAAAAGTCAGGAGACTTCAGCTTTGAAGGAAAGGATGGAATTTCCTATTATACGGTTTGGGTTTATCGTGTAGATGAGGAAGGAAATCTGGGTGACAGTTATGTCGCAGCTTCCGGACGTTTGACTGGAACAGGCGAGATTAGTGGAAATGTGGATATTGCAGAACTTGCATATGGTGAGTATCAGGCAGTGTTAAATGCATTTGCTGAGAGTGGTACAAATCCAGAAGCACAGACTGTTGAGTTTATTGTATCTGGCAAACTTTCTACCCCAGAATTTATGTATTCGCAGGATGGTACAAATGTAAAAATTACCTTGTTCTCAGATACTCTGTCCACTTATAATGATAAGGAAATGTTTACCGTCATTGACATCAATATCTATGATAAGGATGGAAATTTGGTGAAGACTGAGACTATTACAAAGGATGAACTTACGGTCACTGCAATGGGACCATTTACCAATTATACTTGTGAAAAAACCATTACTCTGGAGGAAGGTAATTATCAGATTGCTCTGTCCGCAGAGGGAAATGATACGGTTACTGCTTCTGATGAGAGCGAAAAGCTGGATGTGGAAGTAAAGAATGGTGCAACCTCCGAGGGACAGACCTCTGGATATGTAGTACAAGAAGGCGGCGGAATGCCATTCTAATAAATGAAATAATTCTTATATTTTGATAAACTCCCTTTCGAAGAGCTGTCGCATATTGTGACAGCTCTTCCTTTATTACCCCAATACTGGCTGTGTATTCTCGGCTTCTGTACTTGTCATGCTCTCTTTTTTGGCCTCAATTACTTTGCTTCTTGCAATCAAGATACATCCAATGACATCCAGTATTCCTGCCAGAATAAAGAACATTTCCGTGCTTATATACGCTACCACGGCTCCAACTAGAAAGGATGCCAAAGGAGTTGCTGCCGAGCTCAATGCGGTTGTGATGCCGCCCACTCTGGCAAGATAATCCTCTTCCACCTGTTTTACCAATGCAATCCCCATACATGAGTTAGCCAGTGCAACCAAATATCCGAATAAAATACTCAATACTGCCACAAAGGCGTACATAAACCATTTATTTCCATATAATGGCTGGCATAGAGTCAGACCGAGATAATACAGCCCCATTCCCAATGTTCCGACAACGAGAAGAGACTTTTCATTCATGACCTTCTGTATCATCGGATATGTCAGCGAGCCAAACAGCATTCCCAAAGTCAACATAATTCCCATGATGGAAAGGACTTCTGCGCCGCCCTTGAGAATCTCACTTGCCAAAGGAGCCTGAAGGCTGTTGAAAGGAACCAGCATAGCATTCAGAAAAACAGCGATGGTGATAAAAAATCGAATCACACGATTAGTAGATGCATATCGGAAACCTTCTTTTAGACGGTTGCTATATTCTTTTGCGTTAAACTTCTGTTTACTCATCTGATGTTCTCCGGAATTTACAAAGACAATGATACATGCAGATAGAAGAAAGGTAATCATATCGATATAAATAGCTCCTGCAGTTCCGATTACAGCGATGATACCTGCCGCAGCCGCCATACCAATTAATTCTACGATGGACGACAATGTGGAATTTAATGACATGCCATATTCATAGTATTGCACATCCAGAACTTTCGGTGTCAATGCAGTGCTGGCTGGTCCCCGAAATGCCTCTGCTATGGAGATAATCAAGGTTGTCAAAAGCAACATCCACGCCTGAAGAAATCCTAAGAGATACCCTGTGGCAACCAATGCCACACAGGCTGCCCGAATGAAATCTGTCACTACCATAATGATTTTCTTATTTCTTCCTTCCACCCATGCACCTGCCAGCGGTGTTACCACTACGGAAGGAATTTTATTTGCTCCAAAAATAATTGCTGACCATGCCGCATTGCCGGTAAGTTCATAGACAATCCACGTTGATGCAATCGCATCTATGGAATCTCCAAATCGATTAATCAATGACGCAAGGATGATTTTTAGATATTCTGTTTGTTTTAGAATATCTTTGTAGCCGATGTCTTTTTTATTCATACTGTTGCCCCTTTCGTTTGTTCCTTTTTTCATTATATTGGATATACTGTCTTTTAAACAGATAAGTAAATTGAAATTTTAGAGTTTCCATTTATGTATATGAGAAAAGACGGTGTTATTTCTATTTTGTACATTAGGCTTTTTCTAAAATCTATGTTCCCAAAATGAATATTTTCATTTCTTTAAAAATGTAGTATACTATTGTTAAAATCATTGGAGGTAATGATTACTATGAGTGTGCGACATGCAGGAACTGCGATTCGGGAGGCGCGTAAAAAAGCTGGACTTTCTCAGGAGAAATTATCGGACGGGATTTGTTCCTTGA
>JBJELF010000093.1:0-12499 GCA_051879015.1 Lachnospiraceae bacterium | reverse complement strand
AGAAAGAGCTTTACGCTTTTTAGTATGGATGGTAAAGGTGAAAAAAAATGTTTAAACACATTTCGCTATCAAGCTTAAAGGATTATTTTGTTCCTTTGAACGAGCGACGAGAACGAGGAATTTATTTTTATCGAATAAATAGCTTCAGCGATGAGATACAGCAATTTTTGATGCAGTACTACGAGGCTGCAAGGCGCATCGGTGTGGTAATTGAAGGCAGGATTCCCAATCCGACAGAGCAGAATTTAGCTTATTATGAGGAAATAATGGGAAGAAACTTTCAGCTGGACCTTGTTTTTTTGAAGAATAGTCTAAAAAAATGGCTGCCTCGCATGAATGACTATCAGCTAGAAAATGTCTCTGCTGCTATCTATGACACGCTGGATGAGATGCGCAGGCAGGGCAAAAATGATAATATACTTAAAAATACCTATATTAAGTTTATGTGCTGGCTTTATTATAAATTTGAGCGTATCGTCAATCAGTTAGGAGAGAATAAGCTTCCTAAAATTTTGTATGAGGGTGAAGTCAGCAATCATGAGTTAAAATTGCTGATTGTGCTGGCAAAAGCAGGTTGTGATATTCTTTTGCTGCAGTATAAGGGAGATGGAAAATATCTTACTTTAGACACAAAATCGGTGTATTCTTATGAGTGGACGACAGCGGGGACAAAGCCGTTTCCAAGCGATTTTTCCATCGCAAGCCTGAGAAAAAAACAGGAAGAAAAGGCTAAGTTAGAACGATTGTGTGGTACGAAACCACAGATGACAGCCTGCACCAATGTGTGGATGGAGGGAAAGGGACTAGCTGATTTGAAGACAGCTGTCACAGAAAGAGGCAATGACCGTACATTCTTTTATAATGGTTACTGCAGGATTTGGGGTGTAGAAGATAAACTTACTTATTTAAATGAGCTGTATCAGTTTTATTTGGAGATAAAAAACAGCAAACGAGCTTGTCTGATTTTCAATAGCGAGGTTCCAAGACCTACTCCAGAGGAGATTGCAGCGATTCGTCGAGGCAATTATGCCAGTGTGGAGCAAATGATTTCTTTTCTCTCGCAGAATATTCGCGGAAGTGTCAGTGCAGAGCTGCAGGCATTGCAGATCAAAGCCTTTATGGAAGTCCTTTTGGAGGAATCAGTAAAATTAGACGGCAATATCCCTCGGCTGACGAATCGAGCCGTTTATTTGCTCTGTTGGCTCAAACGATATCAGACAGAACTGTTTTCTGGCTGGAAGATGCCCCAGGTGAGTGTGGTGATTGATATGGGGGGCTGCCGCGATGAAAATGAAGCATTGTTTTTCAAATTTTTGTCAAGACTTCCAGTAGATGTACTGATACTCATACCAGACTTAAATAAAAAGGATTGCTTGCAGGATTCCACGTTATATGAGGTGCATTACAGCGAATCTTTGCCTGTGGTCAAATTTCCAACAGAAAGTTCTAATTTGCAGATGGGTACGGCTGCTTATCATGCGGAGCGGGAGTTGGATACAATTATGTATCAGGATTCAGGGATGTATCGCAATCAGCAGTATGAGAAAGCTACTGCTCTGACTTTAAAAGTAATGTATGAGGAAATCGAAATTCTCTGGAATCAAGAATTAAAATATCGCCC
Organism: Lachnospiraceae bacterium; assembly: GCA_051879015.1. Lineage (GTDB taxonomy): Bacteria > Bacillota > Clostridia > Lachnospirales > Lachnospiraceae > JBJELF01. Next base: position 10,878 of record JBJELF010000093.1, on the reverse strand, counting down.
AAATTTCAGCGTAGTAGGCGGAGTTGTTAATATGCCAGTGATTTTTTCTAAGGTGTCTGGCGTAAAGGATGGTCAGGTAAATGCTTATTGGGGCGGCATCCAGAAATTGGTGCAGGAGGACACCGTGGTAGTAAGAGAGTCCTCCTACAGCAGTACGGTGCAGGATAGTCCGATGAAACCTTATGCGACAGAATTCTGGAAGAATGGCCGTCTGCAGAGAAACAAAATAAAAGCACACAAACTATATGCATACGGATTTTTGAGAGAGGAAATACAGGATTACATTTTTGATAAACTTCAATTACTGATTGATCAAAGGCGCATCAAAGGAACGTTTGAGAATGGCATGGAATATACCATTATTGCAGTCATTTTAAACTTAAAAGGAGAAATCCTTCGATTGATTCAGAAATTTGATTTTACAAAGAAAAATCCAAAACTGATTTATATCAGCACGACAGAGAAAATGATCTCTCTGGAGGACAGTATTCTAATTGCATTTTTAAACTTGATTGGATTTGATATTGTCATGTTTGTGCCGACAGGCTATCAGACGGTGGAGCGATATTTTTCCAATCTGACCTTGGAGGAGCATCAAATTGGCGAGTATATGTATGATTTACGCGCGCCTAATTTTGCAGGAAATCCATCTTACAAGAAAAAATCCTTTGTGGAGAAACTATGGGGAAGGAGAAATTGATTATGGCACTTGATTTTACAAAGAAAACCACAGTGCAGGATACGGTACCTGCTGTCACTGATTTAGAAACTAAAAACGAAGTAGCTACTGTCAAGCAGTACGATATTGTAGAAGACCGCAAGCAGTTAAGCAGAGAGTATGAAGGTTCCAAGGAAGTCGATGACTTGGCAAGTAAGATTGAAGTTTACAATCTGGACAGCATCGTTACTTTTGGAGCAGAAGTAGCAGAGGAAATTTCCAAGGCATCTGACATCGTGTTAAACAGCATGAATATGTCTCAGCTGGATGATTCCAGTGAGCTGCTTAATACTTTGGCAAAAATCATGGATAAGTTTGATATCAACGAAATCAAAGAAGATAAAAGCCTCTTTGGAAAATTGTTTGGCAATGCAAAGAAGCAGCTGGACAAAATTTTAGCGAAATATCATACGATGGGCGAGGAAGTTGACAAGATTTACGTGCAGTTAAAGCAGTATGAATCCGAGATTAAGCAGTCCAATCGAAAGCTTGATCAGATGTTTGATGCAAATGTTAACTATTATCATGAGTTAGTGAAATATATTTTGGCGGGCGAGCAGGGCTGCCGGGAGTTAGAGGCCTATATCTCACAGATGGAAGAAGAAATGGCTCGCACTGGCGACCAGTCTATCCAGTTTGACATCCAGACCTTAAACAATGCACTGCAGATGTTAGAGCAGAGAACACAGGATTTGAGAACTGCCGAGATGGTGGCAATGCAGTCCATTCCGATGCTGAAAACGATGGAATTCAGCAATATGAATCTGGTTAGAAAAATTAATTCGGCCTTTATCATCACACTTCCTGTCTTCAAGCAGTCGTTGGCACAGGCTATGATGTTAAAGAGACAGAAGATTCAGGCGGATGCATTGTCTGCATTAGATGAGAAGACCAATGAAATGTTGGTAAAAAATGCCCGCAATACGGTGGAACAGTCTAAGATGACAGCCAGAATGGCGGCAGGCAGCTCGATTCGCATTGAGACTTTGGAGGAAACCTGGAAGACCATCGTCAGTGGTATTGAGGAGACTCAGCAGATTCAAAATGATGCGAGAAAGAAACGGATAGAAGACCAAGCAAAATTGGAGGCAATGAAGGCTGATTTCAATCAGAGATATCATATGCCAAAACCAAAGAAGTAAAATATATTGAGGAGGAAAACGCTATGCCAATTAGTTTATCAAAAGGACAAAAAATTGATTTGACCAAAGGAAATCCAAATTTGAAGAAAATTATGGTAGGTTTGGGCTGGGATGTCAATGAGTTTGATTCAGGTTATGATTATGACTTGGATGCATCTGCATTTTTAGTAGGAAGCAATGGAAAGTGTCCAAGAGAGACTGATTTCATTTTCTACGGTAATCTGGAGCACTCCAGCGGTGCAGTCAAGCATATGGGCGACAACCTGACAGGTTCAGGAGAGGGTGATGATGAACAGATTTTAGTCGATTTGAGTCTGGTTCCAGATAATATTACAAAGATTGCTTTCACAGTAACGATTTATGATGCGGAGAGAAGACGCCAGAATTTTGGTCAGGTATCCAATTCTTTCATTCGTATCGTAGATGAAGTGGCTGGAAATGAGATTATCCGCTATGATTTGGGAGAAGATTTTTCGATTGAGACGGCTATCGTAGTTGGTGAATTGTATCGCTACAACGGAGCATGGAAATTTAATGCCATTGGAAGTGGTTTCCAGGGCGGTTTGGCAGCATTATGTGCCCACTATGGTATTGATGCAGAATAAAAAATTGAGGAGGAATAAGAAATGCCAATTTCATTGCAAAAAGGTCAGAAGGTAAGTTTGACCAAAGGAAATCCTGGATTGAAGAAAGTTCTTATCGGTTTAGGTTGGGATACCAATCAGTTTGATACTGGCGGTGAGTTTGATTTGGATGCATCTGCATTTTTACTGACTAGCAGCGGAAAGGTCGGAAATTCCGATGATTTCGTATTTTATGGAAATATGGAGCATCCATCTAAGTCTGTAAAGTATATGGGCGATAATCGTACTGGTGCAGGTGAGGGAGATGATGAGCAGATTGTGGTTGATTTGAGTCTGGTGCCAGAAAATATCACAAAGATTGTTTTCAGTGTTACCATCTATGATGCAGATGTGAGACGTCAAAACTTTGGTCAGGTATCTAACGCTTTTATCCGTATCGTGGATGTCAGCAAGGACCAAGAGTTAGTTCGCTACGATTTAGGAGAGGATTTTTCGATTGAGACAGCAGTTGTCTTCGGCGAGCTGTACAAAAACAATGGGGAATGGAAATTTAATGCCATCGGAAGCGGCTATCAGGGCGGTTTGGCGGCTCTTTGCGGAAACTATGGCATTGATGTAGAGTAAAGAATCAGTTCCTATGCCTGGTGATGCCTGCGAAGCAGGCAGGTTATTTTTGAATCATTTGATAAGGAGAAAATTATGTCAGTTAGTTTGAAAAAGGGACAAAAGGTGAGCCTTTCCAAGGAAAATGCAGGTCTTTCCAAAGTGATCATTGGCCTTGGCTGGGATGAGGCGAAGCCACAGAAAACAAGTGGATTTTTTGGAAGTCTGTTTGCAGCACCTCCACAGGCCATCGACTGCGATGCTTCTGCTATTTTGCTGCAAAATGGAAAATTGGTAGATAAACAGGATATTGTTTATTTTGGGAATCTGCGTCATAAATCTGGCACTGTACAGCATATGGGTGACAATTTGACAGGTGCAGGGGAAGGCGATGACGAGCAAATTTTTGTTGAATTGGCTCGTGTGCCAGCCTGCTATGACCGTATTGTGTTAGTAGCAAATATTTATCAGGCTGTACAGCGCAAACAACAGTTTGGCATGATTGAAAATGCTTATATTCGTCTGATTGATGCAGGCAATAATCGCGAGATGTGCAAATATAACTTGACTGAGAACTACAACGGCATGACCGCGATGATTTTTGGTGAGGTATATCGCCGAAATGGAGAGTGGAAATTCAGCGCCATCGGACAGGGTACACAGGACGGAAGCTTAGGAAAATTAGTTGAGAGATATATGTAAGATACTAGGGTCAAAAGGTCATACCTGTTTCTGCAGGTATGACTTTGGGACCCGTTAAAAACAGTTCCTGCAGCTGGACTGTTGTAAAATTTATAATAATTTAGGAGGAAACATGAAATTTTCAGGACTTACAGATCAGGAAGTGGAAAAGTCACGGGAGCAATATGGTTCCAATGCGATTCCAGATTCCGAACCTACCACTTTTTGGGAAGAATTTAAAGAAACATTTAATGATCCAATGATTCGAATTCTGTTAGCCATTGCGGCAATCATGATTGTGATGTTTTGCTTTGGATATGCAGAAATTTATGAGCCATTGGGAACGATTGTGGCAATTATTATTGTAGCGGTCGTATCGGCAAAGACAGGTGTGGCCAGCGATACCAAGTATCGTGCGTTGAAGGATAGTACCAAGAAAGACGAATGTAAGGTTTATCGTAATGGTGTTGTGACGGTCATTGAAGTAGATGATGTCGTTGTCGGCGATAAAGTGCTTTTGCAGTCTGGAAATAAGATTCCAGCGGATGGTATTTTGATTGACGGAAAATTGGCAGTGGATAACTCCGCACTGAATGGTGAGGCGGAGGAGTGCAAGAAGACCGCAGCTGATGTCAGTATGGAACTGGCAAATGACATTACAGGTGATACCTTTGTGGACAGCCATTCTCTTTTCAGAGGTGCTGTGGTATTTGACGGCGAAGGTGTGTTGGATGTCAGAAAAGTTGGATTAAAGACGATGATGGGCCGCATGGCAGAAGAGATGCAGGAGGATGAGCCAGATTCTCCATTGAAGGTTAAATTGGCAAAATTGGCAGGTCAGATTTCTACCTTCGGATACATTGGTGCCATTGTGATTGCAATTATGTATTTTGCGTATTTCGTTCTTAGTGCAGGCGGATTTTCTCCATACTTTGCACAGGGTGTGCAGGTAGTCATTCAGGACATTGTAGAGGCGGTATCCTTGGCGGTTGTTATCATCGTCTGTGCAGTTCCAGAAGGTCTGCCGCTGATGATTTCGTTGGTTTTGATGCAAAATACCAGTAAGATGCTGGACCATAATGTATTAGTTCGTAAAGCAGAGGGTATTGAGACGGCAGGTTCACTGAATATTTTATTCAGTGATAAGACTGGTACAATCACAAAGGGTGTGCTGGAAGTAGTTGATTTCTTCACTGCTGACGGAAATTCGATTCCAATTCAGGAATTGAGCAAGCACAGCAAGGTCAAGGGATTGATTGATTTGGCTATTGGTAAGAACACACAGTCTATGTTTGATGCGGAGCATAAGGTAATCGGAGGCAATGCTACCGATCAGGCTCTGATGAAATTCATCGGAGAATCCACCTTCCGTGCTCTGGAGGGTACCAAGGAGTATGCAGTTTCTGCTTCTCAGGGATTTAACTCTACCAATAAATTCAGCCAGGCTCGTATCGAAAGTTTGGGCAAGACCTTCTACAAGGGTGCACCAGAGCGTTTCCTGGCAGTTGCTACAAAATATATGGATGAGAATGGTAACATTCAAACACTGGACATGGCAGTGTTAAATCGCAAGATTGATGAGTTAGCTGCAAAGGCAATGCGTGTGCTGGCATTTGGATACTCAGAAAAAAAATTGGTAGAAAATAAGATTAATGATGATGTTGTATTGATTGGTCTGGTCGGTATTCGTGATGATGTGCGTGCAGAGGCAAAATCAGCTATCAAAGAAGTACAGAATGCTGGTATTCAGGTTGTTATGATTACAGGTGACCGTCTGGAAACTGCAGTAGCCATCGCAAAGGATGCAGGACTTTTAAAGAATCCTTCTGACCGTGCGATTTCCTCTGCTCAGCTGAATTCCATGAGCGACGATGATGTTAAGAAGATTTTGCCAAACATTCGTGTGATTGCCAGAGCACTTCCTACTGACAAATCCAGAATGGTTCGTCTCTGTCAGGAGATGAATTTGGTTGTTGGTATGACGGGTGACGGTGTCAATGACTCCCCTGCTCTGAAGCGTGCGGATGTTGGTTTTGCGATGGGAAGCGGTACTGAGGCAGCCAAGGAAGCTGGTAAGATTATTATTTTGGATGACAATTTTAGATCCATCAAGGATGCGATTTGGTATGGACGTACCATTTATCACAATATCTTGAAATTCTGTAAATTCCAGTTGGTTATCAATGTGGCAGCCGTTGTCGTTAGCGCGGTAGCTCCATTCTTTGGTGTGGAAGAGCCATTGAAGGTAACTCACTTGCTGTTTGTAAATCTGGTAATGGATAGTTTGGGTGCAATTATGCTTGGAAATGAGCCAGCTATGGAGAAATATATGACCGAGAAGCCAAGAAGACGTGATGAGAGTATCATCAGCAAGGATATGGCAATTCAGATTGGTGTCATGGGAGCTTGGCTGACTATTATCAGCTTTATCTTCCTGAAGACTCCAGCAATCGCAACTTTGTTTGGTTCTACCGAGCAGCATTTGACGGGTTATTTTGTACTCTTCATCTGGGCAGCTCTTGTCAATGGATTTAATGTCAGAAATGACAACCTGAAGATTTTCCAGGGATTAAATGAGAATCCAGGATTTATTAAGGTACAGCTGATTATTATTGCAGTACAGTTTTTGATTGTCAATGCAGCAGTCGTGCCATTCCTGTCCTGGATTGGAAGTATGTTTAGCTGTACTCCATTCAGCGTAGTCGGCTGGTTGGTTGTTATCTTATTTGCAATCACGATGATTCCGGTAGATATGATTCGTAAAATTGTATCGGGCACAGCAAACAAGTAAGAGTGTTGATATTTTTTTGATTCGGTGAAACAGCCCCGACGTTTCAAGGGAAAGTTCTCTTGGGACGTTGGGGCTGTCTTTCGCCGCCATTTATTGTTTGCTCTTTTTGTAAATTTATGTAAATCAGCCTATTGTTTTTCTTAGTATTTATTTTAAAATCTGCGTTTACCGTGCTATTGACACGAGTTGGGATATCACCTAAGATAGGAAAAATAAAGTAGATGACAAAAAAGAAAAAAGAGAGTATACTGTTTTCTGGATAAAACATGAGATAGGATTGGAAAAGAATGATGAGTATTTATGATACATTAAATCAGCCGCAGCAGGAGGCGGTATTTTATACGGAAGGGCCGCTTTTGATTTTGGCTGGGGCAGGTTCCGGGAAGACTCGCGTACTGACTCACCGTATTGCTTATTTGATTGACGAGTGCGAGATAAATCCGTGGAATATTTTAGCCATTACCTTCACCAATAAGGCGGCGAAGGAGATGCGGGATCGTGTGGAACGCTTAGTTGCCTATGGTGCAGATAGTATATGGGTCTCCACCTTCCACTCTGCCTGTGTGAGAATTTTGAGAAGACATATTGATTTGTTGGGATATGACCGCAATTTCACTATCTACGATACAGATGACCAGAAAAGCATCATTAAGCAGGCCATTCAAAAATTAAATTTGGATTCCAAATATTATAAGGAAACTGCAGTGCTCAAAAATATCTCCAGTGCAAAAAATGCGATGATTTCCCCAGAATCCATGAAAAAAATAGCTGGCTCTGACTGGCGCAAGCGGAAGGAAGCGGAGCTTTATGAAATCTATGAAGATTGTTTAAAGAAAAATAATGCACTGGATTTTGATGATTTGCTGCTGCGGACGGTACAGCTCTTTGAGGAAAATCCTGAAACTCTGGAATATTATCAGGAAAGATTTCAATACATTATGGTGGATGAATACCAGGACACGAATGCGGTGCAGTTTCAGTTGATTTGGCTTCTTTCTCAGAAGCATCGCAATATCTGTGTGGTTGGTGATGATGACCAGTCTATTTACCGTTTCCGTGGTGCAGATATCACCAATATTTTGAGCTTTGAGGAAAGGTTTGCAGGAGCGAAGGTGATTAAGCTGGAGCAGAATTACCGCTCCACCATGAATATTTTGAATTGTGCCAATGCGGTGATTTCCCACAATAAAGGAAGGAAAGAGAAAAAACTTTGGTCCGAAAACGGCGATGGTACTCCGATTGTGTATCGCCAGTTTGCCAATGGTTTTGAGGAAGCAGAGGGAATTATCCGTACCATTCAGAGGGATGTAGAAAGTGGAAAGCGCAGCTATAATGATTTTGCAGTGCTGTACCGCACCAATGCTCAGTCCCGCGTATTTGAGGAAAAATTAGTCAATTTAAACATTCCCTATCGCTTAATTGGTGGGATCAATTTCTATCAGCGTGCAGAGATTAAGGATATTTTAGCTTATCTGAAAACGATTGCGAATGGAAAAGATGATTTGGCAGTGAGACGAATCATCAATGTGCCAAAGCGGGGAATCGGTCCGACTACGGTGGAACGTATTCAGCAGTATGCGGATGAGCATAATTTAAGTTTTTATGATGCTTTGGAGTATGCTTCCTCCGTGCCGAATCTGGGGCGCGTGGTGCCAAAGTTAGAAAATTTTGTGCAGCAGATTCGTGTGTTTCGCAGCGAGATGGAGTATTTTGGGGTAGATGAATTAATTGAAGATATTTTGGAGAAGACGAGCTATCGGGAAATGCTAGAGGAGATGGATGATGAGACCGCTCTTTCGAAAAAAGATAATGTGAACGAATTAATCAGTAAGGCAGTGGAGTTTGAGGAGTCCAATCCAGAATCCACACTGGGAGATTTTCTGGCGGAGGTAGCACTTGTGGCTGACATTGACAACATGGATGAGTCGGAGGAACGTGTGACTCTCATGACGATGCACGGCTCGAAAGGTTTGGAGTTTACAAAAGTCTTTCTGTGTGGCATGGAGGAGGGATTGTTTCCATCGTCCATGGCTCTTTATGATGAGCATCCAGAAGTGGCCATCGAGGAAGAGCGTCGGCTCTGTTATGTAGGGATGACCAGAGCCAAAGAAGAATTGATGCTGAGTATGGCAAAGATGCGAATGGTGCGAGGAGAAAACCATTACTGTGCGCCGTCGAGATTTTTGCGGGAGGTGCCAGCCGAGCTGATTCAGGAAAAACGTCCTGTGACTCTGGCGGAGAAATATCGTATGGAAGCAGTTAAGGCACAGCAGAGTGGTTCTGCCAGTGGAAATGGAAAAGAAAGTGGAGCAAGTCAGGCGAATTGGAAGCAGAGCAATATTTTTGATTTGCCTAAAAAAAATCAATTTGAAAATGGATTTTCGAAGATACCTATTGCTGCGGGAAAAGAATTTACGGTAAACAAGGCGAATGGGCTGGAGTATGGAATTGGCGATACGGTCCGCCATATTAAATTCGGCACAGGCACTGTGATGGAGATTACAGAAGGCAAGAAAGACTATGAAGTAACGGTAGATTTTGAGCGAGTGGGTGAGAAACGTATGTTTGCCAGTTTTGCAAAATTAAAAAAAGTATAAAAACCGTGTGAAATTTGTAAGAAGAATAAAAAAATTATGTGGTAAAAATTGAAAGCTTATGGTATACTAAAAAAGAAGTGATTGAGTGATCACAAAATATTGGAATGAGGGGACCTGTTCTCGTGCATTTGGTTCTACTCATTTCAAAATCTAAAAGAAAGGATGTACTATTTATGAGCAAATTAGAAGCAGAGGTAAAGAAGTTGGCAGAGAAGGTTGAGAGCTCAGAGAAAAAGAATGGCATTGTTTGCGTGTTGGCTATTGTAGGGGCAATTGCCGCAATCGCAGGTATCGCCTATGCTGTCTATCGTTTCTTGACACCGGATTATCTGGAAGATTTTGAGGACGATTTTGAAGAAGATTTCGATGACGAGTTCTTCGAAGAGGACGAAAAGAAGGAAGCTTCTGAGAAGACAGAAGAAACTTCGGAAGAAAAGGAAGCAACAGAAGAAACAGTAGAAACAGCAGAAGAGACTCCAGAAGAAGATTCTGCTGAGGATGCAATCGCTAAGGCAGATGACAGTATGACAGAGGAAGAATGATAAGATACCAAAGGTCAGAAGGCTGTTAAAAGTTTGTTGAAAGAAGGCTGCTACAAAGGTCAAGGGCTTTTGCAGCAGTTTTCTTTATGTGTATGTTTGCGTAAAAAAAGATGGAGAGAACAAGATGTTAAAAAAAGGTCAAATTTGTGAAGGATATGTAGAGCGAGTCGAATTTCCAAACAAGGGTATCGTCATAACGGAAGAGAACGAACAAGTGGTTGTAAAAAATGCAGTTTTAGGTCAGACAGTTTCCTTTCAGGTAAATAAATGGAAGCACGATAGGGCGGAAGGTCGATTGCTGAACGTGTTAAAGCGAGGCAGTGAGGAACGTACCGAGGGACTCTGTCCTCACACTGGAATTTGTGGTGGTTGTACTTACCAATGTCTGCCCTATGAAAAACAGCTTAGCATGAAGGAAAGTCAGGTTAAGCAGATTTTAGACGAGGTAATTGTGGGTGATTACCAGTTTGAGGGCATTCAGGGAAGTCCGTTGGAGAGAGGCTACCGCAACAAGATGGAATTTTCCTTTGGAGATGCAGTAAAAAATGGTCCGCTGGAGCTAGGACTGCACCGCAGAAATAGTATGTATGATGTTGAGTCCGTGGTTGGCTGTCAGATTGTAGATGAGGATTATCGTGCCATTTTGTCAGGTGTTTTAGAATATTTTCGAGCAAAAGGTACTCCATTTTATCGCAAAAATACTCATATAGGTGTGCTGCGTCATCTGTTGGTGAGAAAAGCTGCCAAGACAGGAGAAATTTTGGTGGCATTAGTGACCAGCAGTCAGGAAGAATTGCAGCTGGAAGATTTTGTAAAGATGCTGTTGGCAATTCCCTGCAAAGGAACTTTAGTAGGGATTCTGCAGATTATCAATGACAGTGTGGCGGATATCGTGCAGAGTGATGAGACACGCATTCTATATGGCAGGGATTACATTATGGAAGAATTACTGGGGCTGCAGTTTAAGATTAGTGTATTTTCCTTTTTTCAGACCAACTCTTTGGGAGCGGAAGTACTGTACCGTCAGGTGAGAGAGTATATCGGAGAGACAAAGGATAAATGCGTCTTTGACTTGTATTCCGGCACGGGTACGATTGCTCAGATTGTAGCGCCAGTGGCACGCAAGGTCACAGGAGTGGAAATTATAGCAGAGGCGGTAGAGGCAGCAAAGGTCAATGCAGCATGGAACGGACTGCACAACTGCGAATTTTTGGCGGGAG
>JBJELF010000092.1:0-2765 GCA_051879015.1 Lachnospiraceae bacterium | reverse complement strand
CTTTCAACAAGTGGAATCATGGATTAAACACAAAAGGGGCTGTTAAGCCCCTTTTTGCTAGTATAAGACGGAAAGAATTTGATGTGGTTTAGACAAATCGAATCTAATTGGGAGAATAACTATGTTACGTTTAAAAAATTTGATATGTACACAAATGAGACAAATTATCATGAAAAAGAGTTTTTGGATTGGAGTCATTCTGATTGCTTTCATTAAATTCACGCACTGTTTTTGTGGACAATATTACCAAGATTTTTTTATCATTCATAATTGGAATTATAATATGATTAATATATATGTCAGCGGAAATGGAGACGAAACCTTCTTGATGTATGTTGCGTTCTGTATCTGTAATTTTATAGTTTCAGGACATTTTTTAACAGACGAAACCTGCAATCGGCTTGGAAGTATTCTGGTTCGCTCAAGTTATTGGCAATATGTCTGTACCGAAGTCATCATAGTAGCACTTGGAAATGGTTTATGTATGTTACTTGGTGATTTACTTTGCTTGTTATTGGGATGCAGTATATTTGGATTGCCCTTGATTGAACAGTTTGCCCTTGTAGGCGAACGCACTGCCTTTATGGAAAATGGACACCCAATTCTATATTTGATTTTTTGGGAACTCCGTTTCTGCTGTCAAGCAGCCTTTTGGGGAGAAATCACACTGATATTTTCAATTTTCATCAAAAATACTCAGTATCTTATCATTTTTCCAATGATTGCCCGCTATTTTTTCTGGAGCTTTTTGATTCCATCCTCTCAATTGCTGCAAACATTTCCTCTCATTCAATTTTTCAGTCCAAAATCAGTATATTGGTTTACAATATCATTTCTTGCAGGAAATGATATCGCCATTGGTCTATATGCGTTGGCATTTACTTTTATAACGCAGCTAATAGCAGCCATTATATTAAACAAATATTTAAGGAGGAACAGCAAATGAAAAAGAAAAGAAACAGTGAATGGAAAGTCACGGCTTCTATATGGTGGTTGGAATTTCGATCTATTTTCCTCTCAAGTCGCTGGGTTGTAGTAACATTAATTACTTATTTTATGGTAAAATTCTATCTACAACCTCTAATTTCTTTTGCAGATATCTATGACTTGAGCATTTGTCCAGCCGTCATTCCACTTTTGTACTCAAATACAATCTTCATTAGTATGGGAATGTTCGTCATTATTTTTATGATGAGTAATTTTCCAGTCAAGGATTCCTTGCAGCGATATGTCTTGGTACGAAGCAGCGGAAAGGCATGGATTAATGGTCAAATTTTGGCATTGATTAGTTTAGCTGTTGTATGGCTGATAGAACTACAACTTAGCATTTTGCTGTGTCTAGGAGAACGGTCTGATTGGTCCGAATGGGGACAATTATGGTGGACGTTGGCAAGCGGAAAGCTGGCAGAATATGGATTTATGGGATTAGCAAACGCCGAAGAGAGCATTTTGCAATTTTATACTCCATTTCAGGCTAGTATATGGAGCAGTGTTTTAATTTTACTGACCACAGTTATCTTTGGAGAAATTATCTTCTTGCTCGACGGAATTCTTCAACATTATGTAGGTGAAATCATCTTAGCTTTTTGGAGTTTGTTATGGTTCGTTATAGGAATTTTTCAAATTGATAATTTGCGATTTTTAAGGGTACTATCACCCAAAAATTATTTGGATATCGGCGTATATGTAAATAAGTGGGAAAAGTCAGTACAAATGTTGGGAATATTGATAGGATTCATTCTATTATTTTATATTCTGATTCGCTTTTGCAATTACAAAAAAATAATTACATGTGAAGAATAAAGGCAGAGAGAGGAGATTTTCTATGATAGTGGTAGAAAATGTAACTAAAGTTTATCAGAAGCAAACGGTTGTTTCTAATGTTAGCGTCCAATTTGAAGATGGCAAAATCAGTGGTATTGTAGGTCGTAACGGGAGTGGGAAGACCTTGTTGTTTAAGATGATTTGCGGGTTGGTCAAGCCAACTTCGGGAGAAATCACAGTAAATGGCGAGCGAATTGGAAAGGATGTCGATTTTCCATCCAGTATTGGAGTCATTATTGAGACACCTGGCTTTTTACCTTTTCAGTCAGGATACCGTAATCTAATGGAATTGGCAGGAATCAATCGTACTATCAATAAACAACAGGTGAAAGAAGCAATCCGTATGGTAGGATTAGATCCAGAGAGTCGTAAGGTAGTTGGAAAATACTCTTTGGGTATGCGACAACGTCTGGGAATTGCACAGGCAATTATGGAAAATCCAGACATATTGATACTGGATGAACCGATGAATGGATTGGACGAGCAGGGAGTCCGAGAAATGAGAGAATTATTTGCAAAATTAAGAGCGCTAGGGAAAACGATTTTGATTGCAAGCCATAATCGAGAAGACATTGAAGTATTGTGTGATAAAGTTTACCATATGGATGCGGGTGTGTTGACACCAATGGAGTAATTATCTACTATCTTCAATAAGATTTTTGGGAATTTCTCCAAAAGTCTGTTATCAGTTAGCTGCGAAATCAAATTTTTCCGCTAATGCCTCAAATGTACCAGCTACATTTGAATTTAGACCTTAAAACTACATAAAGCTTAATATATGTGATACCAGGGTCAAAATACCTTTTGATCCCAGCATCATATATGTTTCATCAATAGAGAAAGGGTGACAGAAAATGAAGAAACAATATAAACTTTTTATTTTGTTAGCTACAGTTATACTTGCTTGTGCTGGCTGTAATGAAAAAGATGCGGAAGAAAAG
>JBJELF010000091.1:0-12552 GCA_051879015.1 Lachnospiraceae bacterium | reverse complement strand
ATAAGATATATTGGTTAGAGAATGTGATATAAACATATTTGTCTATATACAAACATATATAAACATATTTTAGATAGGAGGAATGAAATATGATAGCATTAGGTTGTGACCACGGTGGTTACCAATTGATGAGAGAGGTAAAATCTTTTTTAGATCAGAAAGGATATGCCTACAAGGATTTCGGTTGTTACAGTGAAGAGGCAGTAGACTACCCAGACTATGCAAAGAAAGTGGGAGAGGCAATTCAGCAGGGTATCTGTGACAAAGGTATTTTAATTTGCGGTACTGGTATTGGCATTTCGATTGCAGCTAACAAGATGAAGGGGATTCGTGCCGCTCTCTGCACCGACTGTTTCTGCGCAGAGGCTACCCGACAGCACAATGATGCCAACATTCTTTGCATGGGCGGACGCGTGGTAGGCCCCGGACTTGCCTTAAAAATCACAGAAACTTTTTTGGAAACTCCATTTTCCAACGCTCCAAGACATCTCAATCGTATTCGCAAGATAGAAGACTAATAGTAAACTATCCACCCCTTGGTCTATGATATTTTCAGAAGGCCGACTCATCTGTTTATGAGGTATTTCTATGAGCGAAAAAAGACAGGATTATATCAGCTGGGATGAGTATTTCATGGGTGTAGCCATGCTTTCCGCCATGCGCTCCAAAGACCCCAGCACTCAGGTAGGTGCATGCATTGTTAGTCCTACCAACAAGATTTTATCTATGGGATACAATGGTTTTCCTCTCGGCTGCTCGGATGACGAGTTTCCATGGAACAAGACAAATCCCGACCCTTACCACAACAAATATTTTTACACCACTCACAGCGAGCTTAACGCCATCTTAAACTATCGCGGAGGCAGTCTGGAGGGTGCAAAGTTGTATGTGACACTGTTTCCCTGCAACGAATGTGCTAAAGCCATCATCCAGGCGGGTATTCGTCAGATTATCTATGCAGACGACAAATATGGAAGCACACCAGCTGTCCTCGCCTCCAAGCGTATGCTGAAGGCAGCAGGCGTCTCATATACACACTATCAGCCAAGTGGAAGAGACATACACATTTCACTTTGAATGATAAATCAATACAAACAAACGGGCACTGCAGATTCATTAAAAAGAAATGCAGTGCCCTTTGATAACTAACAGCTATATTTCAATCTTATCGTTTTGCTTCTCCCTCCGGGAAAATAATCTTAAATACAAAGAAGAAAATTACCATCGAAATACCACCCATCAGAACCGTGGTACCAATGTTGTATAACCAACCAGGAAGCAGCTCACTTGCACAGGCAACCCATACACAGTTGATGGAATTTACCACAACCGTGATAATACACCAAGCAATTACATACCACATAATCTGCCATGCTACATTTCCATGGCTGCGAAAGGTAATATTTCTCTGCAATGGGAAATTGATACACTGTGCCAGGAAGGAACCCACCAACATAGCAATAAAATAACCCAATCCACCACCAATCATTACCTCTCCAGCGGCATTGTACAATACATCATATCCCAAAGCATTCCAGGTAAATGAGATTCCAAATAAAGTCACTGGAATTGCCGGCCAGCTCCAGGCAGTACCAGCCAACTCCAAACCTAACAAAGCAGGCAGAAATGCATAAATAATATACTGAATAACTGTAACTGCATTGCTGAACAGCAAAAACAGACCACCCTCTCGAATCCATTTGGAAATAGAAGGATGCTTCTGTGCAAAATTTGACCACCAATTTTTTAACGCTTCCATTATGTATCTGTACCTCCTTGAAAATCTCATCCATAAATTTTCTCACCGAAGATTTATGGATGAGTCGCTATTTTATTTTTCAGGCTTTCGTATTTCCTGCCCGACACACATTATTTCATCTTATTCGCTTTCTTGACAACCTTCTGCTGCTTGAAGAATCCAGAGATAATCTGACCCAAACCGCGGAAGAAATGTCCATTCAATGCTTTTACGATACCATCTACCATGTACTGGCTCACCATACCACCCGTCATCTTTCCAATACCTCTAAACGGCATATTGTAAATAAACATGATATTCAAATCTGGCTTGCCTTTCTCCATACTTTTGTTGAGCATACCCGTCATAATCTTATATACCACACGACCAACCCATCTCTTAGCATAGTACATCTGACACATAGCATCATTTCTGTCAAGCATACCACTCCAGCTTCCATCTGGAATTTCATGTCCCAGCAAAGCAGCAAACTCCATATCACTGATATTTTTGATATCACCCTTGAAATAAGAAGGAATCTTTTCTGCCTCAATAGGAATCGGAGCATCCGTGCCCTTCACAAAAACGGTACTGCTCAGCTTAATATCACTACAGCTTGCACCAATTAAAATTTCATACTCACCGGACTCAATTTCAAATTGATTTGTCTTTTCATTGAAATAGCGGAATGCCTTGTCATCTAACTCGATTGTCACTTGCTTCGACTCGCCGGCCTTTAAAAATACTTTGGTGAAACCTTTTAATTCCTTGATAGGACGATAAACCCCTTTGCACTTTGCACTCACATAAAGCTGTGCTACCTCAGCACCATCTCTCTTACCCGTATTCTTTAAAGTAAAGACAGCTGCCTTATTTGTTGCTGTAAGATTGCTGTACTCAAATGTAGTGTAGCTCAAACCATATCCAAATGGATAGCGCACAGGAACCTTTGCAGTCTCATAGTAGCGATAGCCCACATACAAACCTTCACGATACTCTGCATTGCGCTCCTTAGATGGAAAATAAGGTGCAGAGGAGCAATCTTCATACTTAAATGGATAGGACTCACTCAGCTTACCTGATGGATTGACCTCGCCAATCAAAGCGCGCAGCATAGCGGCCGCTCCAGCCTGACCACTCAGATATCCATGAATGACAGCCTCACACTCATCCACCCAAGGCATCTCGATAGAAGAACCACCCGAGAGAACTACAACTACATGCTTGTTAACTGCAGAAACTTTCTTTAATAACTGAACCTGGCTCTCTGGCAGCTGCATAGTACTGCGGTCAAGTCCCTCTGACTCAGAAATTTCGTCCAAACCAATATATAACAACACAATCTCAGCTTTCTGTGCTAACTCCACAGCAGAAGTCTCTAACTCAGCATCCGCTGGACCCGTTCTATGGTAACCTGGTGCAAAACCTACCAGCTCCAATGGAAATCTGCTGATGACATCCAACGTAGACTCTAACTTCGTCGGATTTACAACGGAGGAACCTGCACCCTGATATCTTGGAGTCTGAGCAAAATCACCAATTACAGCAACCTTTGCTTTGGATTTCAACGGGAGAATTTCGTTGTCATTTTTTAATAGAACAATACTCTGCTCTGCTGCCTTCTGTGCCATCTGATGATGCGCTTCTATATCAAACTTTTTGCCCTTCACCTTATCAACAGCTTCTCTCGCAGGGAGGGTGGCGGTCAATAATTCCTCCACACGCCTGTCAATCATTGCCTCACTGATTTTCCCATCCTTGACTGCCTGAATCAACTCTTCATCCGAATCTCCGCCAGTGGTAGGCATCTCCAGATGAGAACCAGCCGATACCCCCGCTACATGGTCGTTGGATGCACCCCAGTCAGATACAACAAAACCATTAAATCCCCACTCATCACGCAGAATTTCCTGCAATAAATGGTTATTTTCGTTGGCATACACACCATTGATACGGTTGTAGGAAGACATAATAGACTGAGGATTTGCTTCCTTTACAGCAATCTCAAAACCTGTCAAATAAATCTCACGCAGAGTTCTCTCGTCCATAACCGAATCACTCGCCATACGGCGAAGCTCCTGAGAGTTTGCTGCAAAATGTTTTGGACATGCATCCACGCCCTTAGACTGAATACCACGAATATATCCCGCAGCCATCTTACCAGCCAAATAAGGATCCTCACTGAAATACTCAAAGTTACGTCCACAGAATGGACTTCTCTTGATGTTCATACCAGGTCCCAACAACACGCAGACATCCTGAGAGGCAGCCTCAACGCCCAAATGTTCACCAATTTCTTCTCCAAGTTTCACATCCCAGCTGTTGGCAATGGTTGCTGCGGTCGGATAACAGGTAGCTGGCACACTACCATTTAATCCCAATTGATCGCTGGCCCCCTCCTGCTTACGGATTCCATGAGGTCCATCAGACAATGTCACATTTGGTATACCCACTCTCTCTACAGAACGGGTCTGCCAGAAATCTTTTCCTGACAAAAGGTAACACTTTTCCTCCAGTGTCATTTGTTTTACTACTTTTTTGATATCCAAAAAATGCACCCTCTTTCTTTGATAAAATATATTTTTTTCACTACTGCTGTATATAGATAAAAAACGTAAAACGTTCTTATTTTCAAATTTAATTTCAAATTTTAAAATAGATTGCTCTTTTACCATTGTGAAATACAGTGAAAGATGAGACTTACGTCTCACCTTTCACTACATTATTTAACATTCTGCTATCAATTATGCTCTTTTTCTCTTTTTGTAATTCTTTACTGCTACGATTTCCAATGCAATAATTGCCAATACAACAATAACATCAACTACATAGAACGCAATCTGCCATCCCTGTGGACCAGTGGTCAAGTTCTCAGCTGCATATGCACGGCTATTTACAGCAGTATACAAAATATTCTTACAAGCCTGACGCATCGCAATAATACTTGTTGCACTGCTTGTATCAGTTACATGGTTAGTAGCGGTATCATAAGCAACCAACATACAGTCATTACCATTACGAATCATACGGTCAGCATCCTGATATCCATATACACCATAGTAGTCTGTCAAAGCAAATCCGACAAATCCCCACTCATCACGAAGAATATCATTTAATACAGTGCTGCTTGCCTGTGCCGGCTCAGTGCCATAGAAGTTGAATGCAGTCATAACAGCCTTAGCTCCGCCAGTCTTTACACACATCTCAAATGGCTTCAAGTAAATTTCACGGGCAGACTGCTCATTGAACCATGTACACAACTGATTGGTACGGTTAGTCTCCTGATCATTTAATGCAAAATGCTTGATGTAAGCATATACACCCTGAGACTCTGCACCGATTACAGCCTTAGCAGCAATCCAACCAGACAACAATGGATCTTCTGAATAGTACTCAAAGTTACGTCCTGCAAATGCGCTTCTGTGCATATTCATAGCTGGTGCATACCAACCAGAAACACCCATCTCATCTGCCATTGTACCGATACTGGTACCAAAAGCCTCTGCCAAGTCTACATTCCAGGTATTTGCAATCATAACACCAGCTGGGAAACCAATGGAACCCTGACCAGTAAAGTTATTGTTGATAGAAGCAGGACCATCACAGTCAATAGTCTGAACCTTACCGATGGAATCTACAGAATTTGTCTGATAACCACCGATTGCAATCAGAGCATCCATATCGGATACGCTCATCTGGTCTAATAACTGATCCCATTTTTCATCATCATAATCTACCCCACGAAGATCAGACAATGTCAAACCATTCTTAGCCCCTGTTGTTGGCATTACATCATCTGCATTGTTGTAATCTTCTGGATTGTAGTTACTGTTGTTCATAAAGGTAGCCTTGTCTTCCTCAGACATCGTGTAATTCGTTGGTGCTGCAGTGGCTTCCTCATAGTTTGCGAAATGGTCAGCACGGGAAAGATAAGTTACTCCGCCATTCGCTGCATCCAATTTATTGGTAGCAGTTACTTCATCGGTGCTGCGGGCATTGTCGCCATCATAAACAATTGTCTCAGCCACTTCATAATTCTTTGTATCAACTACAGTATGAGAATCGGTGCGCAGAGAAATCTCATAAGTACCCTCTTCCAATACATAAGCCTTTGCATTCTCATAATCATAAGAAGCCATATCTTCTGCCTTAAAGGTTACAGTAACAGTTTCACTTGCGCCTGGCTCCAAGATACTTGTCTTAGCAAAACCAATCAAGTTTACAGAAGATTTCTCAATACCGCCGTTAGTATAAGGTGGATTGTAATAAATTTCTACTACATCTTTACCAGCTACATCACCAGTGTTGGTAACAGTTACATTAACGGAAATTGTGCCGTCTGTCTCCTTCAGTTCACCCATGGTCTGCTCAAAAGTAGTATAAGAAAGACCATAGCCAAATGGATACAATACCTTCTCATCATAGTCAATCAGACCTTCATCAGAAGCAGTCTCCCAGAAACGATATCCTACATAAATGCCTTCCACATAGTTTACAAATTTTGGGTTTACATCATTTACTGCAAACTCACTCATGTTATCATACTCAAAATCACCAAAATTATTGGCAGTTGGAGTAGTCAACAAATCTCTCACGAAAGTATCCGCTGTCTTACCAGATGGATTTACTTCACCATTTAAGATTTTACCTAAAGAATTAAAACCAGACTGACCAGTACCAGGACACCAAATCACACTCTTAATCGACTCATAATCTTCCACAAAGCCAAGTTCCATTGTATTGGAAGAATTTACAACTAAGATGACTGTATCATAATCAGCAGTTACACGATCAATCATTGCCTTTTCTCTGTTGGAAAGCTCCAAATAATGCTTGGAAGCATCCAAATCATCTGCGTATTCACTATAACGCACACCAGAAGATCCAAAAGTACCACCATCTACAAAATTATCTTCTACCGATGGATCCAAGCTAGTTGGAAGATCAGCACCCTCACCACCAGAACGAGCTAAAACAATCACTGCTACATCTGAATATTCCTTTGCAGATTCAAAGATACCAGCTGCATCATAATCCTCGATAGTTGGCTCCGGAACAGTCCAATCTTGTCCCCACATACCAACTGTTGGACGAGTGGTGCGGAAATTGGTATAAAAATCAACCAAAGTCTGATTTACTTCAAATCCTGCATTCTTTAATCCTTCTAATAAGGTAACAGTTGGATATGCATCGGAAAGTCCACCAGAACCTGTACCACCATACAAAGGATTGGTAGAAGACCAACCAAATACATTCAATTTAGTACCGCTTGCCAATGGCAATGCAGCATCCTCATTCTGAAGAAGTACAATGCCCTCCTCTGCAATCTCCTCACACAGCTCAGTTGCTGCGCTGGAAGTCTCTTCCGAGATAGTACCATTACCAGTTGCCAGCGAAATCATACTGCTCATCGGTCCAAAGCAGATTGCATTCACTGCAACAACAATTGCCAGAAGAATAGCCAGCCAGCCATTTGCGCGAATTAATTTCTTTACAGGCTTGCTCATCTTCATAACACCGACCATCACTGCAATAATAACGACCAAGGCAACAGCCAAGGCAATCAGCTGGGTCTTACACGAGTTGATGACGTTAATGACGTCTTCGATGTTAATTGCTAACATAGTTTATCCTCCCTTTCTGTTCCCACTGTATATTTTTTCTTAATCTAAAAGAGGGAATCTTGGCTTATCACTTTGTAGATTAAGAAAACTTGGAACATTTGATGAATTTATTTTATCATATTTTCAGTTTTTTTGTAGATATTTTTCGTAAAACGCTCATTTTTTTTCGTAAAAAGCAGTCGATATGCAGCAATAAAAGTATATGATATTTTATCTTTTAGTAAAATAAGATAAAAAACATTTGTGTTTGTTTCGACTACAGCGCAGTTAATTGTCAACCATTTTCAAAAATAATGGTTGACAATTATATTTTTTCTAGTATAATGATGAATGGTAAATGCATTGACTACAATAACAATAATAAAAATTTATTAGAATGGAGAAATTTATTATGAGAAACTTAAAGGTATATCAGATGGCGATTATCGCTCTGTTCACAGCAGTAGCCTGTATCATTGGACCCATGAGCATCCCGATTGGAACCGTACCTGTCTCTTTTACGATTATGGTAATGTACTTGAGTGTAGTGATTCAAGGCTGGAAATCAGCTGAATTGAGCTGTATCATTTATTTGCTGCTTGGTGCAGTAGGTGTCCCTGTATTTTCTGCTTATGGAGCAGGACTTGGAAAACTCTTAGGACCAACAGGCGGATATTTAATTGGATATCTGTTAATGATTCCTGTCATCGGTATTTTTATGAATTTAGCTGAGAAAATTGGAGAAAAAAAATACACTCCCGTTTATTTTATCATTACCTTTATCGGTATGGTACTGGGCACTGCAGTAGCTTATGCACTGGGCACAGCTTGGTATATGGTCGTAATGAAAGTCAACCTGGGAGCAGCACTGGCATCCTGTGTCATGCCATTTATCGGATTTGATTTGGTCAAAATAGTCATTGCACTAGCTGTAGGCAGCTTTATCACAAAGCAGCTGACTCGCGCAGGACTTGGTTCCTTCTCGAAATGACCTTCTGCTCTGGTATATACATAAAAAAATAAGATGCCGTCTTTGTGGTTGTGATATCACAGAGGCGGCATTTTTTCAGTATACTTTTTCCAAAATTTGTTGTATGATAAAGATACTGAATGAAAATTGGAGGTTTACTATGATTATTACAATTCAAAACAAGATGGCATCGGCATCCATCGACACCAAGGGAGCTCAGCTCTGCTCCTTCAAAGACCACACAGGCAAAGAATATATCTGGTGTCAGGATCCCACTTACTGGGGCAGCAGTGCTCCCGTCCTCTTCCCCATGATTGGTAATGTACGCAATGGCAAAACATACATTGAAAACAAAGAATATGCTCTTCCAAAACACGGCATTGTACGTCACGCTGAGTTTGAAGTATACGCTCAGAGTGAAAATTCCGTCACTTTCGTACATAGAGCCAACGATGATACTTTGAAACTCTACCCATACCGCTATGCTCTCTATGTTACTTTTTCTTTGCAGAACGAGTCCCTGACCTGTACCATGAAAGCAGAAAACTGCGATGACAAGACTATGTACTATCATATCGGCGGTCACCCAGCATTCAACTGCCCGCTCTATGAAGGAGAAAAATTTGAAGATTACTCTATTGTATTTGAGGAAATCGAAGACTGCTACAGCCCAGTTGTGGACGTCAGCGCCCCATGCATTCAACATGCCGTACTCAAGCATCATCTAAATAATTCCAGAGAAATTCCACTTCAGTATTCTCTGTTTGACAGCGATGCCTTGATTTTTACCGGATTAAAATCCAAGAAAGTTTCCATTTTGAACCGCAATACACAAAAAGGAATTGACTTCGATTTTGAAAATTTCCATACCGTGGCATTCTGGTCACCTATCGGCAAAGAAGCGCCTTTTATCTGCATTGAGCCATGGAATGGTTCCGCTATCTTCGATGATGAGGACGATATCTTCAATCACAAACGTGATATTCTTTCTTTGGAACCAGGTCAGAGCAACAGCTTCTCTTTTAAAGTAACACCAATCAACTGACAGACCTACTTCACAGCGCATCAGACATCAAAGCTGATTATTCGGTGATTTGCTCTCCTACAATCACAGCCCCCAAGATAATCTTGGGGGCTGTTTCTTACTCTGTCACTTCACTCAATACTTCTCCTATCTTTCCTGTTACAATCAAGTCTGCTATGCTATCCCTTGCTGTCGCATCTTTATTGATAAGTACCAGCTTATGGCCCGAATAATAATCCAACAGTCCGGCAGCTGGATAAACGACCAGAGAAGTACCGCCTACAATTAATACATCTGCATTTTTGATATAATTGATAGATTTTTTTATCACTTCGCTGTCTAATCCTTCCTCGTATAGAACCACATCTGGCTTCAGCAGCCCTCCGCAGCTGCATCGAGGAATATCCGTTGATTCTTTTATATAATTTGCATCATAAAATCTGCCGCAGCGTCTGCAATAATTGCGAAGAACGGAACCATGCAGCTCCAATACCTCTTTGCTGCCCGCTGCCTGATGAAGTCCATCAATATTTTGAGTGATGACTGCTTTAAGCTTACCCTGCTTCTCTAACTTAGCCAAAGCCAAATGAGCCGCATTTGGCTTTGCATCCAAATAAAGCATTTTATTTCGATAAAAACGATAAAATTCCTTGGTGTTTCGCATAAAGAAGGAATGACTTAAAATGGTCTCCGGCGGATATTGGTATTCCTGATGATATAAACCATCGGTACTGCGAAAATCCGGAATATTGCTTTCCGTTGACACCCCCGCACCACCAAAAAAGACAATATTGTCACTTGCTTCAATCCAATCTTTCAAAATTTCAATCTTATTGTTAAGTTCTGGTCTTAAATCATTCATTTTACCCCTCCATGCTGCCTTCAAGCAGCTTAAATTATGATGAAAAAACTTACCGTTGGATAGTCCCAGCAGTATTCCTGCTGCTAAAAAAGAAATAAGCTGCCATAGCATTTCTTCTACAGCAGCCTATTTTCTTTCTATCTCACACCACTGCGCGAAATCAACAGCGTTCTCCTTATCAGTGCAGCCAATGCTAGTTTTACTATTTACTTACAAACTCAAAACAGCGTTTTTGTCAGTCAAATTTAAATCCAGCCAACAATCCAGCCAACCCAGTGGTTGCTTTTCCCTCTTCTTTATAATCAAATACTTCCTCGTCCACTTCTTTGCTGGTGACATCCTCTAAATCCTTCATCGTCAGGCTCACTTTATTATTTTGTACGCGAGAAATCTTTACCTTTACCTTATCACCCACAGACATAACTTGCTTTGGATGTTTCAGCTTCTTGGCAGAAGGAATCTGGCTAATGTGTACCAAACCAGAAATGCCATCGCCGATATCGACAAATGCACCGTAATCCTCCAGTTTTTCAACCACACCTTCTACGATATTGCCGACCTCTACACGAGCAATTTTAGCATTTTTCTCCTCGATTGCACGCTGTCTCAACACATCGCGCACAGAAAGAACCAATTTCTTCTTTTCCTCGTCCACTGTAATAATAATAGCATCCACTTCCCTGCCAAGAT
The DNA here is from genome assembly GCA_051879015.1 of Lachnospiraceae bacterium. Lineage (GTDB taxonomy): Bacteria > Bacillota > Clostridia > Lachnospirales > Lachnospiraceae > JBJELF01. The sequence continues at coordinate 1,665 of JBJELF010000091.1, read as the reverse complement.
ATGGATTCGTATCTTCTACACGATTCAAATCTAGCTTGGAGACAGGAATAAATCCGCGAATTCCCTCCACATACATGATACAGCCAGCGTTGACAATACCACCAATCTTGCCATGGATAACTGTCTTACTCTCCATCATCTGCCTAAGTTTGTTCCAAGCCAATACATCCGTTGCTTCCTTGCAGGACAATACCATATTTCCCTTACCATCATCCGTTTTTATCACAGTAGCAGAAATTTGATCTCCCACATGAACTGCTTCCATCAACTCAAAAGATGGATCACTGCTCATCTCTGAGGCAGGAATCACTCCTGGCGCATAATAGTTAAAGTCAATTGTCACTTCCAACTCATTTACATCAACCACAGTACCTGATACAATATCACCTGGCACAATCTTGCGGTAGGATGCTTCCAACTCTTCTTTAAAATCTTCCATTGTCTCCATTTTTTCCATGACAATGCCCTCCTTAAAAGTTACCTTATCTAAATCTAAAATTCAACCTTGAATATAATTAATAATACTATAAATCATGGCCTGTTCATCATCATCCGCATCTTCTGCGTATCCTAAAAGAACATCCGCACATTCATCTGGATTTGGAACATCATCTCCACCTAAAATGCACTCTGCCAATTCTTCAATGACAGCACTTTCATCATCATCCATTTGAGATGCCAAACGCTCCAAAAATCTCGCACTTTTCTCTAAGCTAATCATAATTTTACTTACACTGCTAATCCTATGCAGTTTTCTCCTTTCTTTCATAATACCGCTCTCCCATCTATAAATCATTTATCTCTGCCCTCCTAACAGCAGAAAAAAATGAATCCTTTACCAATGGTGAACTTTATGAAATCATCATAACACAACTTAGTATCAAATTACAATGCTTAGAGCAATATTTTTTTACTTTTTTCGTTGCCATTTACAATCTGCACTAAAATGGGATACAAGATTATTTTAATTAACTTGTATCTTTTGACCCCAACATCACTGAATTATCATTTGACACTTTGCCCCAATGATATTACAATGATAATGCTGCCAGCAATCATAAAAAATTGAAATTTTCTAATGATTCATTCTTATACGAAGCAATCAAATTACAAATTTTTCATCACCATTTGCGCTGCCAAAAGCAGCATGGAGGATTATTATGAAAAAAAATTATAAACTGCTCGTCTGCTATGATGGCACACGTTACTATGGTTGGGAGCACCAGCCTGACCGTGACACCATTCAGGGAAAGCTGGAATCGGTTCTCGCCCGCCTCTGTGATGACGAGACCATTGAAGTCATTGGAGCCGGCCGCACTGACGCCGGAGTTCATGCCAAAGGAATGGTCGCTAATGTCTGGCTTGACACCAATCAATCTGAAGAAGCCATTCGAGATTACCTCAATCGTTATCTGCCGGATGACATTGCTGTTAAAGAAGTGCGTGAAGCCTCAGACCGATTTCATGCCCGTTATAAGGCAGTGGGAAAAACTTATCGCTATACCTGCTTTGCCGGTCCAGTAAAAACGGTCTTCGACCGCCGTTATCTCACACGACTCGAAACCATGCCAAATATATCTGCCATGCAAAGTGCTGCCGCCTGCCTTATTGGAGAACACGACTTTAAAAGCTTTTGTGGGAACTCAAAAATGAAGAAGTCTACCG
>JBJELF010000090.1:0-12562 GCA_051879015.1 Lachnospiraceae bacterium | reverse complement strand
TGGATGAGGAGAAGATTCATTCACCGATTCGTATTGTGTTCATTGCGGATTTGCATGACCGGGAATTTGGTAAGGGAAATGAGCGGTTGATTGAGCGAATGAAAGAATTGGATCCAGATTTGATTTTGATGGTGGGAGATTTGATTAATGATTCGTCAGAGAATCTGAATGTAGCGACGCATTTGATTGAATCATTGCAGGAGGTAGCTCCCATTTATGTTTCTATGGGAAATCAGGAGCTTGCCTATGAAGAGAGGACGGGACAGGATGTAGCGGAAGAACTGGCGGGAGCAGTTGTGCTGGATTTGGCGTATCAGGATATTCAAATCAATGGTCAGAGGATTCGGTTGGGTGGAATCTATGATTATGCGTTTGCGCTGAATGCCTACAATGATACAAAAGAGGAAGAGATGGACCCAGAGGTTTATCAGTTTTTAAGGGAGTTTGAAGAGACAGAGGATTTTACGATTATGATGTCTCATATGCCGGAGTCTTTTGTGTTGGGAGAAGCGTCGAAAACCTGGAAGATTGATTTAGTTGTGAGTGGTCATGATCATGGAGGGCAGGTGATCTTGCCTTTTTTGGGTGGTTTATGGGGATGTGACCAGGGTTATTTTCCAAAGTATGTTTATGGGTATCATGAAAAGGATTTGCTGAATATTTTAATTACTTCTGGATTGGGCAGCAAAAATGAGAAACTGCCTCGTTTTCATAATCCGCCTGAGATTGTGGAGCTTATTTTAAAATAAGTCAATGCTGCGAAGATAATTGCTATAGTGATCAGGTAGTAATAATCTAAGATGAAATTTCTCAAAACAGTTGCAAATGGGAGTCGAATGATATACACTAGTATCGGTTTTACTTTTGTTGCTGAACATAAGTTTGATGAGGGATATACGCAGATAGATTAGGGATATCCTTTGAGATTATGCTTTAGATGAGGAAGGAAGAGAAGGTATGAAAACAAAAAATACGTTTTATTGTCAGTATGGAAAGAATATCATAGACCGCGTGCTGGGCATTCTCGGTCTGATTGTGCTTTCTTGGCTTTATCTTTTAATTGCAATTGCAATTAAGCTGGATTCCCCGGGACCGATTCTCTTTAAACAGAAGCGTGTGGGGCAGAAGAGAAATGGAGAATTGACTTATTTTAATATTCTTAAATTCCGTACGATGCGAATTGATACACCGCATGATATGCCGACGCATCTGTTGAGCAATCCGGAGCAGTGGATTACGCGAGTAGGAAAATTTTTGAGAAAAACCAGTCTGGATGAATTGCCTCAGATTTGGAATATTGCAGTCACACATGATTTGTCTATTATTGGTCCAAGACCGGCTCTATGGAATCAGTATGATTTGATTGAGGAGAGAGAGAAGTATGGGGCCAATGATGTGATGCCTGGATTAACTGGATGGGCTCAGATTAATGGGCGTGATGAATTGCCTATTGCAGTTAAGGCGCGTTATGATGGGGAATATGTTGAAAAGATGAGTTTTTTGTTTGATGTAAAATGCTTTTTTGGAACGATTGTGAGTGTTGTCAAGCATGACGGAGTGGTAGAGGGTGGAACAGGAGAGCTGCAAAAACAAAAGAGTCAAAAACAAAGTAATTCTGAGAAGTAAGTGAGAGGGAAGATGAAATCAGAGAGTCGTTTCTTTTTGGAGGCATTAAAGGCTTCGTTAAATGGGGAAAAGGTCAATTGGAATTGTGAAATGTCACCGCAGGCGTGGCTTGGATTGTTTCGTCTGGCAAGTGAGCATCAGGTGCTGCCGATGATTTATGATGCGGTGTATGCTTCTGCGGCAGCGCAGCTTTCGCCGCCAGAAGTGCTTTTGCCTTTTAAAAAGCAGATGCTGCAGCTTGTGATGATGCAGACGATTAAGACGAGTGAATTTTTGCGTTTGTTTCAGCATTTGAGGGAGGCAGGACTGCATCCTTTGGTGGTGAAGGGAATTGTTTGTCGCAATCTTTATCCGAATCCGGATTATCGTATGTCTTCGGATGAGGATGTTTTAATTCCTCCGGAGGAGTTTGCGCATTGTCATCAAGTGATGTTGGAGTATGGAATGCAGCTGTCAAATCCAGAATCGAATCTGGAAAAAGATTATGAAGTTCCTTATGGAAAACCGGGCAGTCCTCTTTATATCGAATTACATAAAAGTTTGTTTCCGCCGGAGTCGGAGGCTTATGGTGAATTTAACCGCTTTTTTGTTCAGGCGCATCAGCATTGTGTGGATATTCCGATTGATGGGGTTTTGGTTACAACGATGGATGATACCGATCATTTATTTTATTTGATTTGCCATGCCTTTAAGCATTTTCTTCACAGTGGATTTGGAATTCGTCAGGTCTGTGATATTGTGATGTTTGCCAATGTGTATGGAAGTCGGGTTGACTGGCTGCGTCTGCTGCAGCAATGTCAGGCGATTCATGCGGATGTTTTTACGGCTGCTTTGTATCAAATTGGATTTAAGTATCTTAATTTTTCACCAGAGAAGGCTTGTTATCCAAAGGAGTGGAAGGCAATTTCAGTGGATGAAACGGCAATGCTGATGGATTTGTTGTCCAGTGGTGTCTACGGTGGATCGGATATGAGCCGAAAGCATAGCAGCAATATTACTTTGAGTGCGGTTGCGGCACAGAAGCAGGGCAAAAAGGCAAAGGGTTCTCTGCTTCAAACGGTCTTTCCATCGGCTAAGAGTCTGGAGGGACGTTATCCTTATTTGAGTAAGTGTCCTTTGCTGCTTCCTGTGGCGTGGGCAGATCGTATTTTGAAGTATCAAAAAGAGACGGTGAATACAGAAAATAATCATGCATCGGAGAGTATTAAGATTGGAAATCAGAGAGTGGAGCTGATGCGGGAATATAAGATTATTCCATGATTGACTTTCTCAATCTTGAGGCGTAGCTTGACAAAGCATTTTTATTGTGTTAAAATGTGGTTGATTTTGGATGAATAGATGTAAGAGTCTTTTCAAAGCAATTTTTTTTGGATCACTCCGACGAGGAGTTAAGGCCATACGGACAGCCGGGTCCACTGCCGATTGGCGGCCTTTGTGCAGCCTTATTGATTGAGTTAAAAGCTCAAATTTTATAAGTTGGTTACTTCATAACCGAAATGCGCCTGTGCGCAGACTTGTGAAACGGTCAATAAGAGTAGTAAAAGTATAATTGCTATATAGACTCTATTCATTCCGTCCTACCTGGATATCCACTGATAGATTTTCGCTTTGATAGGGTGATTGTTGTTCAGTTAACAGCCTTTTGAGCAAGAGAGGCAGATCGTTTTGTCGGATAGAAAACGCAAGTTGTGCATATCGCATGACTGGCGTTTTTTTGTTTTGGCATTAACCAGCGAGAGGAGGAAAAGAAGTTGAATATTAGACGGACTCGTTTGGATCAGAACCGTGCGCCTATTTATGAGGCTCTGGAACGATTTAGGCAGATGAGAGTGGTTCCCTTTGATGTGCCGGGTCATAAGCGTGGACGTGGGAATCCAGAATTGACCGCATTTTTGGGACAGCGCTGTGTGGGTGTGGATGTAAATAGTATGAAGCCATTGGATAATCTTTGTCATCCAGTTTCTGTCATTCGTGAGGCAGAAGAACTGGCAGCAGATGCCTTTGGTGCAGCGCATGCTTTTTTGATGGTAGGAGGTACTACAAGCTCGGTACAGAGTATGGTGCTGACAGCTTGTAAACGTGGGGATGAAATTATTTTACCCAGAAATGTACATAGAAGTGTGATCAATGCGCTGGTGTTATGTGGTGCAGTGCCAGTATATGTCAATCCGGAGGTGGATCAGAGGCTTGGCATTTCTCTGGGAATGCAGCGGGAGCAGGTTGCGAAGGCAATCGCCCAGCATCCCAATGCGGTGGCGGTGTTGGTAAATAATCCTACTTATTATGGAATTTGCAGTGATTTGCGAGGCATTGTAAAGATGGCGCATAATGCGGGAATGCTTTGTCTGGTGGATGAGGCCCACGGCACGCATTTCTATTTTGGCGGTGGGCTTCCGGTATCTGCGATGGAGGCAGGTGCTGATATGGCATCGGTATCGATGCACAAGAGCGGAGGCAGTCTGACTCAATCCAGCCTGCTGCTGATTGGTCCGAAGATTCATGCTGGCTATGTGCGGCAGATTATCAATCTGACTCAGACCACTTCGGGCAGTTATCTGTTGATGTCTAGTCTGGATATCAGCCGTCGTAATCTGGCTCTTCGGGGGCGGGAGGTATTTCATCAGGTTGCTGACATGGCTGAGTATGCTCGTCAGGAAATCAACGCAGTAGGGGGCTACTATGCGTTTGGCCGAGAGCTGATGAATGGCAATTCGGTGTTTGATTTTGACACTACAAAATTGAGTGTTCATACATTGGATATTGGGCTGGCGGGTATTGAGGTATATGATATTCTGCGGGATGAGTATGACATTCAAATTGAATTTGGAGATATTGGAAATATTTTGGCTTATCTCTCCATAGGGGATCGTCCCCAGGAATTGGAGCGTCTGGTTAGTGCGCTGGCAGAAATACGCCGCCGTTATCAGACGGATGGGACTGGTCTGCTGAGTCAGGAATATATTGAACCGGAAGTGGTTACAAGTCCGCAGGAGGCGTTTTATGCGGACAAGATCAGTATTCCGTTGGAGGAGAGCGAGGGGCGTGTGTGCAGTGAATTTGTGATGTGTTATCCGCCGGGAATTCCTATTTTGGCTCCGGGCGAGCGCATTACCGCAGAAATTTTGGAGCATATCCAGTATGCAAAGGAAAAGGGATGCAGCATGACGGGACCAGAAGATCCTGAAGTGAAACAAATTAATGTGTTAGCGTGAGAGAGGTGGTACTATGGAAATGTGGTTTAGTGAGTTTCATACACCGGATGTTAAGCACAGCATCCGAGTGAACCGACATCTGTATTCAAAACAGAGTGATTATCAGCGTATCGATATTTTTGAGACGCCGGAGTTTGGACGTGTCCTAACGCTGGACGGCAATGTCATGCTGACGGAGCGGGATGAGTTTATTTACGACGAAATGATTACCCATGTGCCTATGGCGGTTCATCCTGGCATTAAAGATATTTTGGTGATTGGTGCCGGAGACGGTGGTGTGGTGCGAGAGCTTACCAGATATGACCGGGTAAAGCGTATTGATCTGGTGGAGATGGATCCTCAGGTAGTGGAGGCTTGCCGTACCTACCTGCCCAGCAACGCCTGTAGGATGGATGACCGCCGGGTACATATTCATTTTGAAAATGCTTTGAAATTTATTCGTCGCTGTGAGGCGGATTATGATTTGATTATTGTAGACTCCACCGATCCTTTTGGTCCGTCCGAAGGATTGTTTACCCGTGAGTTTTACGGAAATTGTTACAATGCTTTGCGCAAGGATGGTATCATGGTCAATCAGCAGGGAAGTCCTTTCTATGCTGAGGATGCCGCTGCCATGCAGCGCAGCCACAAACGTATTGTCAGCACGTTTCCAATCAGCAGAGTTTATCAGGCACACATTCCTACCTATGCGGCAGGTTATTGGCTGTTTGGATTTGCCAGCAAAAAGTATCACCCCATTGACAATTTGGATAGTGAGGCGTGGAATGCGCTGAATCTGCATACTCGCTATTATACCACCAGACTGCACAAGGGCGCATTTTGCCTGCCTGCTTTTCTGGAAGAAATGCTTGAGGAAGTGGAGGGATAACGTATGCTGCCTAATATTGAAACTTTTATTGGATGTGATAGTGAGTATTCAAAAGCTCATATGGTTCTTTATGGCGCTCCTTTTGATTCGACTACCAGTTTTCGTCCAGGAGCTCGTTTTGGACCTTCTGCCATGAGGCATGAAAGTTTTGGATTGGAAACCTACAGTCCTTATCAGGATGCCGATTTGACCGACTGTGCGGTATTTGACAGCGGAGACTTGGAATTGTGTTTTGGCAGCGCAGAAGCAGCCTTGAAGGATATTGAAGCTCGAGCTGACGAAATTTTAAAAGATGGAAAATTTCCTCTGCTGCTGGGCGGGGAGCATCTGGTGACACTGGGAGCTGTGCGCGCTGTACTGCAAAAATATCCTAATCTTCATATTGTTCACTTTGATGCTCATGCTGATTTAAGGGATGATTATTTAGGAGCCAGACTCAGTCATGCCTGTGTGCTGCGGCGCTGCCATGATCTGTTGGGAGACGGGCGTATTCATCAGTTCTGTATTCGCAGTGGAGATAGAGAAGAATTTCGCTTTGCCAAGACCCACACGGAGCTTCATCCATTTGGTTTTGATGGATTGGAGCATACCATTTCTGCGCTTAGGAAGCAGGGGGTTCCTATCTATTTCACAATTGATTTGGACTGTCTGGACCCATCTGTATTTCCGGGCACAGGCACGCCGGAAGCAGGCGGAGTCAGCTTTGTTCAGCTATTGGAAGCAATCCGCACTGTCTGTACTGCCAATGTGGTTGGAGCGGATGTGAATGAATTGGCTCCGTCTTTGGATATCAGTGGTGTCTCTACCGCTGTCGCCTGTAAGGTGCTTCGTGAATTGATTTTGGCACTGTACAAATAACATATGAAACCATTTTGGAAAGGAGAATTATAATTATGAGTCGAGTTCTTGTTATTGGATGCGGTGGTGTTGCATCTGTTGTTATTCACAAATGCTGTCAGTTAAGTGAGGTGTTTACGGAATTATGTATCGCCAGCCGCACAAAATCGAAATGTGATAAGTTGGCCGCTGAGTTGGCACCAAAAACTGCAACCAAAATCACTACTGCCCAGGTGGATGCGGATGATGTGCAGCAGCTGATTCAATTGATTCGTGCTTATAAACCGGATTTGGTTATGAATATTGCGTTGCCTTATCAGGATTTAACGATTATGGATGCCTGTCTGGCTTGTGGAGTTAACTATATGGATACTGCTAATTATGAGCCTGAGAATACAGATGATCCAAAATGGCGTGCTATCTATGAGAAGCGCTGCCAGGAAGCGGGTTTTTCGGCTTACTTTGATTATAGCTGGCAGTGGGCTTACCGCAAAAAATTTGAGGAAGCTGGACTGACCGCTTTGCTGGGATGTGGATTTGATCCTGGTGTGACTCAGGCATACTGTGCTTACGCCAAGAAACATGAATTTGATACCATCGATACAATTGATATTCTCGACTGCAATGGAGGCGATCATGGATATGCCTTTGCTACCAATTTTAATCCAGAGGTAAATCTGCGAGAGGTTTCTGCTCCTGGCAGTTACTGGGAGAATGGGCACTGGGTAGAGATTCCTCCGATGAGCATCAAGCGGGAATATGAGTTTGATCAAGTGGGACGCAAAGACATGTATCTGCTTCATCATGAGGAGATTGAAAGTCTGGCGCTGAATATTCCGGAGGTAAAGCGTATTCGTTTCTTTATGACATTCGGACAGAGTTATCTAGATCATATGCGTTGTTTGGAAGATGTGGGTATGCTGTCCACTACTCCGATCGAATTTGAAGGACAGCAGATTGTGCCGATTAAATTTCTGAAGGCACTGCTGCCAGACCCGGCAAGTTTGGGTCCGCGTACCAAAGGCAAGACAAATATTGGCTGTATCTTTACTGGAAAGAAGGATGGCAAGGAGAAAACTTACTACATTTACAATGTCTGTGATCATCAGGAGTGCTATCGCGAGGTAGGAAGTCAGGCGATCAGCTATACGACCGGTGTGCCTGCCATGTGCGGAGCACTTATGCTGCTGACTGGACAGTGGAATAAGCCAGGCGTTTATACCGTGGAGGAATTTAATCCGGATCCTTTCCTGGATGCGCTTGATCGATATGGTTTGCCTAGAAGTGAGAGCTGGGCACCGGTTTTGGTGGACTGATGGAAGCGCTTGAGAATAAAGATACCCGTCCTCCTTTTTGGGGATTGGATGGGCAGATTCCGGAGAAGTTGTTTGCTGCTTTGCCAACGCCTTGCTATATTTTAGATGAAGCTGCATTACGCCGCAATGGTGAAATTCTGGCAGGGGTGGCAAAGCGTACAGGATGCAAAATATTGCTGGCTCAAAAGGCGTTTTCTAATTACAATCTTTATTCGGTTCTGGCACCTTATCTGGCAGGCACAGAGGCAAGCGGTTTATATGAAGCCCGTTTGGGAGCCGAGGAAATGCCGGGCAAGGAGGTGCATGTGTTCTGCGGAGCATATCAGAGCAGCCAGTTTGAAGAACTGCTGCATTATGCAGACCATATTGTGTTTAATTCTCCGGGGCAGTTGGCTAAATTTGGACCGCTGGCAAGGAAAAGGGGGAAGAGCATCGGATTAAGGATTAATCCGGAGTATTCCACTCAACTGGGGCATGATATCTATGACCCCTGTGCTCCGGGCAGCCGCCTGGGTACTACTCGTGCCCAGTGGGATGAGAATATGACGCCGGAATTGACTGCTCTTTTGGATGGACTTCACTTTCATACACTGTGTGAGCAGGACTCGGATGCATTGGAAATCACGTTAAAGGTGGTTGGAGAACGCTTTGGTGATGTTTTGCCTCGCATGAAGTGGATTAATTTTGGCGGCGGACATCATATTACTCGTCCGGGATATGGTATTCCAAGGCTGGAGCGCTGTATCCGCATGGCGCAGCAGACATGGGGAGTACAGGTGTATTTGGAGCCGGGCGAGGCTTGTGCATTGAATGCCGGATATCTTGCTTCGCGGGTGTTGGATGTGCTGCAAAATGGCACAACACAGATTGCGATTTTAGATGCCAGTGCCGCCTGTCATATGCCGGATGTGCTGGAGATGCCTTACCGTCCGCCACTGTATCACGCTGGTGATTCTGGAGAGCGGGCCTATACCTTTCGGCTGGGTGGCCCCACTTGTCTGGCTGGTGATGTAATCGGAGATTACAGTTTTGACTCTCCGCTTCAGGAGGGAGATTTGCTGCTGTTTGGAGATATGGCCATCTATACCACCTGTAAAAACAATACCTTTAATGGTATGCCGCTGCCGGGAATATTTGTTTTGCATGCCGATGGACAACTGCATTGTCTGAAAACATTTGGATATACCGATTTTAAATGTCGTCTGGGCCGATAATCCTTTTTGAAGATTGCGTGACCCCCTATCACAAGGAAGTATGGATTGTGATAGGGGGTGTTTTGATGATGTAAATGATGCCCTGATAATTTTTTTTACATAGAACTTGATTTTACTGTAAAAACTCGTTACAATCAAATCATAAGATGTTGGGGTCAAAAGGTATTTTGACCCCCTTGATACCTATTGAGCCTGGTATCATGATAAAACAGCAATGGAAATCATAATAGGAAAGATTTGGTAAAAGACAATGACAGTAAAAAGACAGACATATTCCCCAGAAGAGACATGGGAGATTGGAAAAGAGATAGCCAAGGCGGCGCAGGCAGGACAGATTTTCTGCCTTGACGGAGATTTAGGTACTGGTAAGACCGTCTTTACACAGGGATTTGCAGCAGGGTTGGGAATCACTGAGCCAGTGAGCAGCCCAACCTTTACGATTGTACAGATTTATGAGGAGGGCAAACTGCCGCTGTATCATTTTGATGTTTACCGTATTGGTGATATAGAGGAGATGGACGAGATTGGTTACGAGGAGTATTTTTTTGGTGAGGGCGTGTGCCTGATTGAGTGGGCTGCTTTGATAGAAGAAATTATTCCTCAGTCTGCGATTTGGATTCATATTGAGAAGGACCTGGAAAAGGGATTTGATTATCGTCAGATTAGCATTGCGTATCCAGAAGAGTAATATGGCCGGCATCACCAACAAGCATAAAAGTCGATTGACAATGAAAGGATTTTATTTATGAAAATTTTAGGAATTGAAAGCTCATCCTTGGTGGCCAGCGTGGCAATCTGGCAGGATGACAGTGTGGTGGCAGAGTACACGGTAAATTTTAAAAAAACTCATTCTCAGACCTTGCTGCCCATGATTGATGAAATAATAAAGATGACAGAGATGGAGAAGCAAAAGATTGACGCCATTGCAGTGTCGGGAGGTCCGGGCTCTTTTACGGGCCTGCGTATTGGTTCCGCTACCGCCAAGGGGCTGGGACTTGCCTTAAAAAAGCCATTGATTCATGTGCCGACGGTAGATGCGATGGCATATCAGCTGTATCAATGCAGTACGTTGATTTGTCCAATCATGGATGCCAGAAGAAATCAGGTCTACACTGGAATTTACTCTTATAATAATGGAGTATTTCAAGTGGTAAAGCCCCAGTGTGCTATGGACATTGATGATTTGGTTCTTGAGCTCAATCAAATGGGCGAGAGTGTTACTTTTTTGGGAGATGGTGTGCCTGTTTATCGAAAGAATATTGAGTGGGAAGCTGAGATAGCAGTTTATTTTGCACCATCCTTTGCAGCACGTCAGAGAGGAGCAGCAGTGGCTGCTTTGGGCGCTGAGATGTATGCGCGAGGTGAGTATGAAAGTGCGGCAGAACATGCACCAGATTATTTGAGACTTTCTCAGGCGGAGCGAGAGCGCAACGAAAAGAAATTTGAGTTGGCAGAGGAGAAGGCTGTGAGATGTTAGTGCGTCCGATGAAAATAGAAGATATCCTGCAGGTAGCTGCGTTGGAGGAAGAATGTTTCTCTATGCCGTGGAGTGCTCATGAGCTGCAAAAAAGTATGGAGCAGTCCAATTATCTGTTTTTGGTGGCGGAAGAAGATTATCAGATATGTGGTTATATCGGCTTGTATCAGATACTGGATGAGGGAAATATTACAAATGTGGCTGTGACGAAGTTTGCCCGCAAGCAGGGCGTGGGCAGTCAGTTGTTGAAAGCATTGATGCAATGCGCTCTTTCCCAAGGGGTCTCCTGTATGACTTTGGAGGTGAGAGAGAGCAATGAGCCTGCCATTCACCTCTACAAAAAGTTTGGATTTTCTGTTGAGGGAGTTCGTAAGAATTACTATGAGAATCCAGTCGAGAACGGATATATCATGTGGAATTATGATATTCGCTCCACAATGGATCAATGTCCTGCAAAAATGTTGGATTGATTTGATGGAGCAGAGATTGCAATTTCGCTGCCGATAATTACCATTGAAAAGTGATATGCAAATCCAGTAAAATAAGGTGGCAGACATTAGGGTTACTTTCTCATGTTTTGGTGGGTTTCAAAGTCATACATTTTCATGCAGGCAAATGTATGAACGGTTGACCCTGGTATCATAATATGGAGGATTTTGCATGAAATTATATAATGAAAAAAAAGAACTGATGAGAATTGTGTGCAATTGCTGCGGAGCAGAGTACAATGCAAGTCATAATTTTGTAAAAGCCGATTTCCTTTCTGTCAGGAAAACATGGGGTTACTTCTCTTCAAAAGATGGATTGACCCAGGAATTTGATTTATGTGAAGATTGTTTTGAAAAAATAACGCAAAGCTGGAAAATTCCAGTGCAGGAGTGGGAAGAAACGGAGATATGGTAATCTTTTCGATTGGAAGATTTTTCATCCAGATAGGTGGAAGGTGAAATTTTACGGAAAAGTGATTGATGGAGTGGGAAGAGACGAAAGAAAGATAGATAAATGGAGGGAAATAACATGTTGGATGTATGTCTGCTGGGAACGGGCGGCATGATGCCCTTGCCAAAACGTTGGCTCACATCTTTGATGCTGCGCTACAATGGCAGCAGCCTGGTGATTGACTGCGGCGAAGGAACTCAGATTGCAGTCAAGGAGCAGGGATGGAGTTTTAAGCCAATCGATATTATGTGTTTTACCCATTATCATGCAGACCATATTAGTGGTTTGCCGGGAATGTTGTTGACTATGGGTAATGCTGAGCGGACAGAGCCGCTGATAATGATTGGACCCAAGGGATTGGAGCGGGTAGTGAATGCATTGCGAACCATTGCACCAGAGCTGCCTTTTGAAATAAAATTTATGGAAATTACAGAGCCAGAACAGCAATTTGAAATCAATGGATATAAAATTACAGCGTTTCGAGTAAATCATAATGTGATTTGCTACAGTTATAAGATAGAAATTGAGCGGGCTGGAAAATTTTCGGTGGAATCAGCGAGAGCAAATCAGATTCCGCTGTTTTACTGGAGTCGTCTGCAGAAGGGCGAAACGATTGAGGATCATGGAAGCGTTTACACTCCGGAGATGGTGTTGGGACCTGCCCGTAAAGGATTGAAAGTGGTGTACAGCACGGACACAAGACCAGTGCCAGCTATTGCAAAACATGCCGCCGTAGCAGATTTGTTTATCTGTGAGGGTATGTATGGAGAAAAAGAGAAGGCGGTAAAAGCTCGTGAATATAAGCATATGACCTTTTTGGAGGCGGCAAATTTGGCAAAAGAGGCACAGCCAAAGCAAATGTGGCTGACGCATTACAGTCCCTCTTTGGTGAGACCGGAAGATTTTATTCATTCTGCTCGCGAAATTTATCCAAATATTGTGGCAGCCAAAGATGGACAGAGTATTGAATTAGATTTTGAGGACTAATTGTTAAGTAATCAAAAACATAGAAATATGGATATAAACATAGATAAAAGTGGACACAGTGTCTTTTGTCTATGGCTTAACAATAG
>JBJELF010000089.1:0-12640 GCA_051879015.1 Lachnospiraceae bacterium | reverse complement strand
CAATTGACTATGTCAGAGAACGAGGCTTGGCAATGGATACTACCACACTGCAGGCCTATCAATATTATAAAAATGTGTGCGAAGATCGAATCGTTGAATTATAATAATGTATGACTTTTTATATTTTGAATGAAAATAAAATTTGGAGGTAATAAAAATGACAGCAAAAGAAGCCGCAAGAAAAGTTTATGCAGCAATTGAGGATAAAAAAGGAGCTGATATTACTGTGTTAGATATCGCCTCTGTGACTCCGATTGCAGACTATTTTATCATTGCCAGCGGAGAAAATCGCAATCAAGTACAGGCAATTGCTGACAATGTGACAGAGATGCTCGGCAAGGAAGGCAAAGAATATATGGCAATTGAGGGATATCAGACCGCCAACTGGATTTTGTTGGATTATGGCGATATTGTAGTGCATATATTTAATAAAGAGGATCGCCGTTTCTATGACTTGGAACGTATCTGGAGAGATGGAAAATTTGTTACAGTGGAAGATTTAATGTAAATAGTGAAATTGTGAATATAGACAGCAAGTATAGAAGTGCATCAACATGGGGCATTGACTATTCTGCTGAGTTTCAAAAAAGTTGGTAAATGATAAAAGTTTACCAACTTTTTTTATTGACTTTTTATCTATAGAGTGATAGTATGATTACTAAGTGTACTAGATAAAATAGTACACTTATGCATGAATTATAATGATTTTTTAAAATTCTGATAAAAATTTTAAAGAAATTTATTAAGGAGGGTATCATGAACAAAAATGTAAAAGTATTTTTTTCTGTCGCAGCTGCCTCATCTGTATTAATGATGGGAGGATGCCAGAAGAAAAACGAAACCAGTAAAGAAGATGCTGTGTTTGTCATGGAAGTGGCAAGTTTAATAGAGGATTCACTTGGTACTGTCAACCGTTTTTCAGGTATGGTTGTTTCTCAGGGAACGGAATCCGTGAAAAAAGATTCAACTCGTGAAGTAGATGAAATCTTAGTAGCTGTTGGTGATAAAGTAGAGGAGGGACAAGTGCTGTTCACCTATGATTTAGCAAGTACAGAAATGCAGATTCGTGAAGGGGAATTGGAGATTGAGCGAATGAACAACAGTATCGCTTCTTTACAGAAACAGCTGGAAGATTTGAATGCACAAAAGGCAAAGGCGAGTGCAGATGAGCAGCTTTCTTATAGTTTGGAAATCCAATCACTCGAGACACAGATTCGTGAGGAACAGTACAATTTAGCTACAAAGCAGTTAGATTTAGACAGCCTGCGAACTTCTATCGATGTGACACAGGTAACCGCTCCTGTAGCAGGCACAATACAAAGTATTGGTGCCAGTGATTCTTCTGACATCAGCAATTCCGATGCCTACATTACAATTATGCTGACTGGAGATTATCGTATTAAGGGAATCTTTAGTGAGCAAAATGCAAGCGAAATCTATGAGGGAGAGGCTGTTCTTGTCCGTTCCAGACAAGATGAAAACCTCATTTGGACAGGGCTAGTCAAGACTATCGATTATGAAAATCCGGAAAAAAATATGAATGACTACTATTTTGATGAAATGTCGAGCTCGACAAAATATCCATTTTACATTGAATTAGACTCAAGTGAAAATTTGATGATGGGCCAACATGTTTACATTGAACCAGATTATGGTCAAGCATCTGTAGAAAGCAGAGAAGGACTTTGGCTTCCGGAATGGTATGTGGTAACAGGCGAAGATGGCAGCAATTATGTGTGGGCGGCAGACAGTAACAACAAACTGGAGCAGCGCACGATTTCTCTTGGAGAATATGATGAAAATATGGGAGAGTATGAGATTTTAAGTGGTTTGGAAATCACGGATTATATTGCTTTTCCAGAGGATGGTTTGGAAACAGGAGATCCGATTACAACGGAGTTTATCTACAATGATGAGGCAGATGGCGAAAGCTATGATATAGACTATGAGGATAATTATTATGAAAATGATGATTTAAATGATAATGGCAATGACAGTCCAGAAGGTGAGGATACAGCTAGCGAGGAGGTAAAAGAATGATTTTAGAGCTGGAACATATTTATAAAAACTATCAGCAAGGTAAAATGGAAATTCCAGTTTTGAAAGATATTTCATTTCAAGTCAACGATGGCGAGTATATTGCTATTATGGGACCTTCTGGTTCGGGAAAAACCACTCTGATGAATATTATTGGCTGTCTGGATACTGCCTCTTCTGGAAGCTATCGCCTTGTAAATCAAAATTTAAAGAAACTCAGCGAAAATAAGCGTGCGGATATTCGAAATCAATATTTGGGATTTGTATTTCAAAATTATTATTTGTTTCCAAAAATGACGGCTCTTGATAATGTCGCTCTTCCCCTTTTATATGCAGGAGTTCGCAAAAAAGAACGTCAAGAACGTGCGGCTGAGGCATTGGAAAAAGTAGGCCTGGGTGATCGAATGAAGTTCAAGCCCAATCAGTTATCTGGTGGACAGTGTCAGCGTGTGGCTATTGCTCGTGCGATGGTAACAAAACCCGTGCTGCTGCTTGCGGATGAGCCCACAGGTGCACTTGACAGTAAATCTGGGGAGCAAATTATGGAATTATTTTATCAGCTTAATCAAGAGGGTACCGCTATTGTAATGATTACTCATGATCAAAATATTGCCAATCATGCAGATAAAATTTATTATATCAAAGATGGTGAGCTGGGCGGCGGAAAGGAGCAGGCATGAAATATATGAAACGAATTATTGTGATTGTGTTGGTGATTGCTCTGGTATTTGGTGCAGTGCAGGGCGGCATCTATTTGGTAAAGAAAACTCAAAAAAAAGAAGTGAGTGTATATGCCGTCAGAGATTTTTCTATGACGGAATACTGGGAAGATGCAATGAGCTCTTATGGCACAGTGCAGGCTGAAAAACTTCAGCCCATTTATCTTTCCGATACAGAAACGGTAAACGATTTGTATGTGACAGAAGGACAGACTGTACAAAAAGGCGATCCACTATTTTCTTATGATACTACATTGACGGAGATTCAGTTGGCAAGACAGCAGATTGAAATACAGCAGATTCAAGTTGAACTGGAGCAACTGAAAAAGGAACTTCAGACGATTCAGACATATCGTCCTGGTGTGCCCATTA
This sequence comes from Lachnospiraceae bacterium, assembly GCA_051879015.1. GTDB lineage: Bacteria > Bacillota > Clostridia > Lachnospirales > Lachnospiraceae > JBJELF01. Next base: position 9,512 of record JBJELF010000089.1, on the reverse strand, counting down.
AAGAGATTGCTTCTGTATCAATTTTTGCACAGCAGGAAGCAGTGGCAGTAGCAAGCAGTTCTGAAAAATTTTCTATCTTAGCAGCTGCCAGAAGTTTGGCAAAACGTACCGATTCTAATAGTCCAACAGAAAGCTCATCTTCGTCTGAAGAGCCCACAGATTCTTCAGACGAAGATGAAAATAGTCCAGAATTTTTAGGAGGTAAGGGCACAATCAAGGCACCTTATCGGTATAAATGGGATACAAATTATGAATATTCGACTGAATTTATTGAGTATGTTATGCGCGGTCAAAAAGAAGTCTACGCAGCATTTGAAGTATATGAGGAGAGAAACGATTTTGAGAATAACGAAGATTTGAGTAAAGATGAACTTGCAATGATGGAAAATTCCCCGCAATTGGCATCCTGGTGGATGATGAAATTTGTTAAAAGTGAAACAAATACCGCCTTTCAAATGATTGCCATGGGTATTGGTGAGGCTTCTTATGAGATGGTACCTCTGCCAAAGGACGATGACGAGCCAACTACAGAACCGGAAACAGAAGAACCAGGTTGGGAAGAACCCAGTTGGGATGAGCCTGCTTGGGATGAGCCTGCTTGGGATGAGCCGGACGATCCAGGAATTATCTATACAGCGGAAGAAATCGCGCAAATGCTTTATGAAAAGCAGTCTGAGATCCAAACCAAAGACATTGAGCTCCGTACAGCACAGCTGCAATATGAAAAGATGCAGAGTGAGCTAAACGATGGAATTGTCTACAGCGAGTTGGATGGTGTAGTACAAGATATCGGAGACAGCCTTACTTGCAAACAGACAGGTTCCGTGTTTATGAATGTATCTGCAGGAGGTGGTTATTACGTAGAAGCGTACATAAATGAGTTGGACTTGGATAATATACATGTTGGTGATTTAGTTGATATCAACGCATGGGAAAGCGGCATGTATTATCAGGGAGAAATCGTGGAGATTTCCAATTATCCATCAACCAATAATTACTCCTATAGCAGCAACTCCAATACTTCTACTTATCCAATTAAAATCAAATTGGAGGAAGAAGCGGAAGTGAGAGAATATGAGTCAGTTGATATTACCTTTGAGTCTACTCAAAATCAAGAAAATAGTGATGGCAATACTTTTTATCTGGAAATTCCATTTGTGAGAACTGAGAACGGCGAAAGTTATGTGTGGGTTGCCGACGAGAATCATCAAATGCGTAGACAGACCATTCAAGTTGGAAAAATTGTATGGGATAGTTATATTGAAATTAAATCAGGCTTAACTATGGATGATTACATTGCTTTTCCTTATGGAAGCAGCCTGGAAGAGGGAGCTGCAGCAGTGGAAAAATCAATGGATGATTTGTATAGCTCATATTGATTAGGAGGAGTAAAGATGATTCAGAATATCGCACTTGCCTTTCAGGGAATTTGGAGTCACAAGCTTCGTTCTATCCTCACTATGTTAGGCATTATTATTGGAATTGCTTCTATTATTAGTATTGTATCCACCATTCAGGGAACTAATGAGCAAATTAAGCAAAATTTGATTGGTGCAGGAAACAATGCAGTTAATATTACTTTCTGTGAAGGAGATTACAGTTATGACTTTGATTATCAGTCAGTACCTGACGGTGTGCCGGTGATTACAGAGGCAGTGAAAAGTCAAATTGAATCCTTAGATACGGTAGAAATTGCCTCTCTATATCGTATGCGTTCATACACAGATAATATCTATCATAAGAAAAATAGCTTCAGCGGAAGTGTATATGGTATTGATAAAAACTATTTTTCCGTATATGGATATCATATTGTGGCAGGACGCGGCTTTACAGACACTGACTATAATAAATATCGTAAAGTGGTTTTGTTAAACGCTCAGGCGGTTAGTGCATTGTTTTCCAATGACAATCCAATTAATCAGACAATTGAAATGAATGGCGAGCCTTTTGTAGTCATTGGTGTAGTAGAACAATCAAGTGATTTTGAGCCAATTATCAATAATTTGTCCGACTACTATACTTATAACCAAAATACTTCTGGAACGATCTTTATGCCAGATAGCTGTTGGGACATTGTTTATAAGTATGATGAACCCCAAAATGTGGCGCTTCGTGCTATTTCTACAGATGATATGACAAATGCAGGAAAGAGTGCTGCTGAAATTTTAAATGGAAATTTAAATGTAGATTCTGATTCCAGCTATGCTTATAAGAGTGATGACTTATTGGAGCAGGCACAGCAGATTCAAAGTTTAAGCAATTCCACCAATATGCAATTAATTTGGATTGCTAGTATCTCTCTTTTAGTGGGCGGCATCGGTGTTATGAATATCATGTTAGTATCCGTTAGTGAGCGAACCAAAGAAATCGGTTTGAAGAAGGCATTGGGAGCGCGCAAAGGACGCATTTTATTTCAATTTTTGACGGAGGCAGCTGTACTCACCAGCCTTGGCGGTCTGCTAGGGGTTATAGCAGGTGTATACATGGCACAGATTGTATCTGACATATCAGGTACGCCTAGTTCTATCAGTGTAACAGCAGCGGTGATTGCAGTGCTATTCTCTATGGCAATTGGAATTATATTTGGGTTAATTCCTGCCATTCAGGCAGCACGGCTCAATCCAATCGATGCACTGAGACGAGAATAGAATTCACGATTGTTTAAGAAAGGTTTACAAAGTTTTTTCATAAATGCTATTTTCTAACACGAAGTTTTGTGTTACAATGCGATTGTAAAAGTTGATAATAGAGTTGATTCCTGTTATCAATAATCAATAAAATTTAATAGTATTTAATAAAAAAGAGGAGAAACTTTGATGAATATTCTAAAAAAGAAAAATATTGATAAAGCTCCGATGGGACTCAATATCATTATAGTGGGCTGCGGAAAAGTTGGAACAACTTTGGCAGAACAGCTGAGCAAGGAGGGGCATGATATTACTTTAATTGACAAAAATGCTGCAAAGGTAGCAGATGTGTCAAGTGCATATGATGTCATGGGAATTGCCGGAAATGGTGCAAGCTATAGTGTTCAGATCGAAGCTGGAATTGAAAAAGCAGATTTAATTATTGCTGTCACAGGCTCAGATGAATTAAATCTGCTTTGTTGTACTGTAGCGAAGCGTGTCGGTGACTGCGCCGCTATTGCCCGTGTCAGAACACCTGATTACAGTGATGAAGTAAGCTACCTGCAAGAAAAATTAGGTCTGACTTTTATTATTAATCCAGAATTAGAGGCGGCCAATGAAATTGCTCGAATTTTATCTCTTCCGACGGCACTGGGAGTCAATCCTTTTTCCAGAGGTCGTGTCGAAATGATTCGTTTTAAGATACCACAGGGGAATCTGCTGCATAAGAAAAAATTAGTTCATTTAAAAAATATCTCTAACAATATTCTGATTTGCGCAGTTGAGCGAGAAAAAGAAATCTTTATTCCTGGAGGCAGCTTTGAACTTCACGAAGGCGATATCATTTCATTTATTGCTACGGCAAAAGAAGCAAAAAATTTTTTGCAAAATATTGGATGCAAGACGCATCAGGTCAAAGACACAATGATTATCGGCGGAGGCAAGGCTGCCTATTATCTGGCAAAGGAGCTGTTGGATATGGGCATCAAGGTTATGATCATTGAGCAAAATAAACAGCGATGTGAGGAATTGTGTGAATTGCTTCCTAGAGCTCAAATTATCAATGGCAATGGTTCTAATAAGGATTTCTTAGCGGAGATGGGGATTGAGCGTGTGGAAGCTTTTGTGCCATTAACCGGCATCGACGAAGAAAATATTATGCTAACATTGCATGCCCAGATGGTTTCTAACGCCAAGTTGGTAACAAAAATCAATCGCACCAACTTTGATGAGGTAATTGAGCGCCTAGATTTAGGCAGTGTAGTTTATCCGAAGTTTTTGATTGCAGAGAGGATTATTGCCTATGTGCGTGCAAAGAAAGATTCTATGAATAGTAACATCGAGACGCTGTATCATTTGTTTGATTCTCGTGTGGAAGCAATTGAATTTGTGGTTGCAGAAAAGTCCAATGTGACCGATATTCCATTAAAAACTTTAAAGTTAAAGAAAAATTTGCTGGTAACCTGTATTAACCGTAACGGCAAAATTATGATTCCTGGCGGTGATGACTGTATTCAGGTCGGAGATACTGTCATCGTGGTGACCACACACACAGGATTCCATGATATTCAGGATATTTTGGAATGATGGAGGCACTGGCATGAATCGAAAAATAATTATTTTTATTTTAGGCTGGGTTCTAAAAATTGAAGGTTTTTTGCTGTTGATGCCTTGTGCTGTAGCTATTCTCTATCAAGAAAAAGAGGGGTGGGCGTTTGCGCTGGTTTCTGCCATCTGTCTGCTTCTTGGCTTTATGATTGCCTACAAAAAGCCGAAACATACCATATTTTACTTAAAAGAAGGTTGTGTAGCCACTTCTCTCACATGGATTTTAATGAGTATTTTCGGTGCACTTCCCTTTGTATTAAACGGTGACATTCCAAAATTTACTGATGCACTGTTTGAGACGATCTCTGGCTTTACAACGACAGGAGCCAGCATTTTGTCTGATGTGGAAAGTTTAAGCTACTGCTCCTTATTTTGGAGAAGTTTTACTCACTGGATTGGCGGTATGGGGGTGCTGGTCTTTTTGCTTACGATTATTCCACTGAGCGGCGGTTCTCACATGAACTTGATGAGAGCGGAAAGCCCAGGACCTTCCGTAGGAAAGCTTGTGCCAAAGGTAAAGTCAACTGCCCGTATTTTATATGCCATCTATTTTGGCATGACACTCTTACAGTTTATTTTATTAAAACTGGGTGGAATGACTGTCTTTGATGCTATTACTACCAGTTTTGGTACAGCAGGTACTGGTGGATTTGGTGTAAAAAATGATAGTATAGGCAGTTATTCTCCTTATATTCAGTGGGTGATAACCATTTTCATGATTTTATTTGGTGTCAATTTCAATGTTTACTATCTGATTATTTACAAAAAATGGAAGTCAGCACTTTCTTTGGAAGAACCAAAATATTATTTTCTGATTATTGCTGCTGCCATTACCATTATTATGTTAAATATATATGATACAACAGTAGGATTTTGGAATACCTTGAGAGAAGTATCTTTTCAAGTGGCTTCCATTATCACGACAACAGGTTTTTCTACGATAGATTTTGATTTATGGCCCCAGACAAGCCGAACAATGTTAGTCATTTTGATGTTTATCGGAGCCTGTGCAGGCAGTACAGGCGGCGGTATTAAAGTATCCCGTTTTGTTATTGTCGTAAAAACTATTTTTAAGGAATTAAATTCCTATATTTATCCTAAAAGTATAATGCGTGTTAAAATAAATAATAAGCCCATTGAGCATGAAATACTCCGCTCCACCAATGTCTATTTTATGACATTTATTTTAGTGTTTGTTGTCTCTGTATTAGCTATTTCCATCGAAGGAAAAGATTTGACGACAAACTTCACTGCAGTAGCTGCAACCATTAACAATATCGGACCAGGTTTGGAATTGGTAGGACCGACTCAAAACTTTGGAAGCTTTAGTGTATTTTCCAAATACATTTTAATGTTCGATATGCTGGCAGGACGATTGGAGCTGTTTCCACTTTTAATCTTTTTGTATCCGACCATATGGAAAGATTTGTTTGCACCAAGAAAAAAGAAGAGAAGTGATGAAGAATTATACTCATAAGCAGCAGAGGCACAAAAGCATGTTCCAGGCACTCCAAGGCAATTTTATTGACTTGGAGTGCGCTTTTATATTAGCAAGTATGACCGCTTGATATGACTTTCGCCGTGTAGTTAAACAGAATTGAAAATTTTGGAATATGTGTTATAATTCTCGATAGACTGAAATAGAGAGAATTATTTTAGTTACGGAAAAAATAGCATGGAGGTTTTTATAAGAAGATTTATGGAGATTATTGCAAAAATACATACTGATTTTTCCGAAAAGTTTGGCATTCCTCGTCAAAGTGGGCTGGTACCAGAGCTAACTGGGAAAATTATTTTTGAGAGTGAGTATCGAAATCCCGATGCGGTACGAGGACTGGAACTGTTTTCTCATATCTGGCTGTTGTGGAAATTTTCGAAGGCACAAAAAAGCAATTGGTCGGCCACTGTGCGGCCGCCTCGGCTGCGTGGAAAACGTATGGGAGTATTTGCTACACGCTCTCCTTTTCGTCCAAATGATATTGGTTTGTCCTGTGTTAAATTAGATAGTATTGTATATGATGAAAAATTAGGGCCGATTTTGTTTGTGTCCGGTGTTGATTTACTCGATGGTACACCTATTTATGATGTCAAACCGTATCTGCCCTATACAGATGCACATCCAGAAGCCAGCAATGGTTTTGCAGAACCCTACATTGAAGAACGATTGGATGTACAGATTTCAGAGGAGCTGCTGCAAAAAATTCCAGTGTGTAAGAGAGCAGCTTTGATTGGCGTGCTGGCGCAGGATCCAAGACCGGCCTATGTCTTAGATGAAACACGTATGTATGGCATTGATTTTGCTGGATATAATGTGCGATTTACAGTAAAGGAAGATACACTGACGGTTATTGCCATTGAATCAAGCATAAATAATTGAGATGTCACAAAATTCAAGTATATTTTAGCATTTCATCCCATTATAGATAAAAGGAGTTATTATGCCACAAAAAACAAGCAACAAATCAAAAAATGAAACAAAATATAAGATGCCCAAATATTATAAAGTACTCATGTATAATGATGACTTTACTCCTATGGAGTTGGTAGTAGAAATTTTAGAGACAATATTTCACAAAGGATATCAGGAGGCAATCTCTCTGATGCTCGGAATCCATAGAGGAAGTTATGCAGTAGTAGGAACTTATCCCCGCGATATTGCCCAAACAAAGGCAACTAAAGCGGAGAGTATCGCACGACAGGCGGGATATCCTTTAAAAGTAGAAGCAATCGAAGACTAGATAAAGCGCGTTGGATTTATGATAAGCCAAAAGAGAATGCGTATTAATTTGAGCCTTGAGCGAAGCGAAAGGAATAGGAAAGAATATGAATAATGGAATTGAAATACAGGAAGTGTTTGATACAGTACTTACTTTTGCCCAGAAAAACAGAAATCGATATTTGACTCCCGAACATTTATTATATGGAATCTGTTGTAACGAAATTTTTCAGAACGTGTTTCAATCCTTTGGCGGTAATATTGAAAAATTAAAGCATGATTTGGAAACATATATAGAAGACAATGCAGAGACGATAGAGGAAGATGAAACAATAGAACCAACCAATGATTTTGAGAAAGTATTTAGACATTCTCTGATTCTCTCAATAGCAAGCGGGCATGAGACGAACGGAATTCCTCAACTACTGTCAGCAATTTTGCAGTTGAAGGATAGTTTTGCTGCATATTCCTTTTTTTCACAGGGAATCGATGAGGTAGAATTGCTTGGCGTGCTTTCGAGAGAATTTTTGAAATTACCTGACCATAAGACATCTTCTATGCCTCATTATGAAGAAAATGCCCTTATCAAAGTACAGAATGATAACAAAAATAATCCAGATGATAAAATAGAAGATGTTCCAAAAAAAATCAAGAAAAACAGTCAAGAAGATTGGCTTGAGGACACTACATGGGATGATCTCTTTCTTAATTTATGGGATAGTGATGTTCCTAGTTTCGATGATGAGGAAGATGATGAGTGGAGAGACTATGTAGAAAATATGAGCGAAACTTGCAAAAATAAAAAACCTCTCATCGGAAGAGCAGAAGAGTTAGAACGTACCATTCAGATTTTATGCCGAATGGATAAAAACAATGTGATTTATATTGGAGAAGCCGGTGTGGGAAAAACTGCCATTGCTTACGGACTGGCACAAAAGATTCTTGCAAAGGAGGTACCAGAACCTCTGCAAAATTGTGCGATGTATGGTTTGGAGACAGCTACCTTAATGGCAGATACTTCTTATCGGGGAGAATTTGAGGAGCGACTGAAAAAGATTCTTGATGGTGTATTGAGAGAAAAAACACAGCCCATCATTTATATCGATGAAATTCACAACATTGTAGGAGCAGGTGCAGTGGAGGACAGCAATATCGACATGTCCAATATTTTGAAGCCTTATCTGGCAGATGGACGTATTCGCTTTATTGGTGCTACTACTTATCAGGAATATAAGCGATATTTTTCAAAAAACAGCAGTCTGCTGCGCAGATTCCAAAATATTGATGTAAAGGAACCCAGCGAGGCAGAGACAATTGCAATTTTAAATGGACTGAAGGGGCGATATGAAAAATTCCATGGGGTCAAATATGGCAAAGGCGTCATCGAATACGCTGTTTCAGTCAGCAAAAAATATATCAATGATCGTTATTTGCCCGATAAAGCCATCGACTTAATTGATGAGGCAGGTGCTTATCGTCGTCTGCACCCCTTAAATCAAAAGACGCAGTCGATTCAAAAGAGTTTAATCGATGATATTTTATCCAAAACCTGCAATATTCCAAAGCAGATGGTGGAACAGGATGATATTGAAAAGCTCTTTTCTCTCGAGCAAAATTTTAGCAAATTGATTTTCGGACAGCAGGAAGCGGTTGAGCAGGTTTTGAATGCGGTGAAGTTTGCGAAGGCAGGATTAAACGATGAGAATAAACCAATGGCAAGTTTGCTCTTTGTTGGACCTACGGGTGTGGGAAAGACGGAAGTGGCAAAAACCCTGGCTAATCAGTTGGGCATCGGTTTGATTCGATTTGATATGAGTGAATACGGAGAAAAACATGCGGTTGCCAAACTGATTGGTTCACCGGCAGGTTATGTGGGCTATGAGGATGGCGGACTTTTGACAGATGCCGTGCGCAAACAGCCCCATGCAGTTCTTTTGTTGGATGAGATCGAAAAGGCTCATCCTGATATTTATCATATTCTGCTGCAGGTCATGGACTATGCTACCTTATCAGATAACCAGGGCAGAAAAGCGGATTTTCGCAATATTATCTTGATTATGACTTCCAATGCGGGGGCATCCATGGCAACTAAATCAGGAATGGGGTTTGGAAATAGTATGCACACTAATACAGGTGCCATTATGGAGGCAGTAAAGCATACCTTTCAGCCGGAGTTTCGTAATCGTCTTACAAAAATAGTAACCTTTCAGGCAATGGATGATGAGATGGCTCTGAATATCACAAGAAAGAAGTTGGGAGAGCTGACAAAACAGCTGGAAAAGAAGAAGATTGAACTTCAGATTACAGAGTCAGCTGTAGTATGGATAAAACAGGCAGGTATCACCAATGAGTATGGTGCAAGAGAAATTGATCGTGTCATTAGCGGAAAGGTAAAGCCGCTGTTAGTCAATGAAATGCTTTTTGGGCATCTTAAAAACGGAGGGCAAGCCATGATCGATGTGGTAGACAACAAGCTTTGTCTGACCAAATTAAAAAAATAATTATCAAAAATATAAAATTAGGTCAAAAGGTCATGCGTTTCATGTAAACATGAAACGCAT
>JBJELF010000088.1:0-12757 GCA_051879015.1 Lachnospiraceae bacterium | reverse complement strand
CTGCTAAAACTTTTGGAGATTCCCTGCTCCTTCTGGACCGGTATTTTCTGTCTGTACGTCTGACCGGAACGGTGGACTCCAATGAAATCCGTTATCTTCGGACTCCTTCCGCAGGTAAACTGTCTGAGGCAACGATCATGTATTATTTGAGGCATCATATTTTTCGACTTATGGCAAAAAGCCCCGAATTATGCATAACACAATTAATTCACGAAAAGCAGGAACAGTCTGGAATCTACGGGGATTCACAGGCTTCTTAAGCATGTAAACTTTTTACTGTTAAGTAATTTAGTATATCATAAATGCAGAAAAATGCCAGAGGCATTTCACCTCTGGCACAGTTTTATCCGCCGCATCCAGCATATTTTCAATAAAGCTTCCATACCCTCTGGCTGGATCTTGGAAACCGAACTGTCCTTTTAGTTTGTCTCAAATACCCGCTCAAATGCCTCGACTCTCTCTTCCAGCCACTCATATCTGGACAGCTGTCTGAGCCACTCTTCCGGGATTCCAGTGTTGCCGCCTCGTCCATATACATATCCTGCAAGACTTCCTGCAACGGCTGCAACAGTGTCGGTATCCCCACCGAGATTAACGGCTTTCAAAACACATTCCTTAAAGGACTTGGTTGTAAGCAGACACCAGAGCGCTGCTTCCAGTGTTTTTACAACGTATCCTGTACTCTGGATCTCGTCTTCTTCCAGTTTTTCAAAATTTTCCAGCTCTTCCAAACGCCGGTACTGCCATAACGCTGCTGCCTGGTATTTATCTAATCCATTCTCATAATGGAAAAATCCACGATCAATTCCACGCTGTAAAACTGTACGAACATTTTCACCAGCATCTGCCTTCAGAAGTTCTTCTACGAGAAATGCGTAGAGTCCGCATCCTGTAAGGCTGATCGGATGAGAATGGGTCAGACGAGAAACATTGTGAAGCACTTCCAATTTTTCCTCATCCAACGGCTGTGCGTCCTTCAGAACATATAAAACTGCCGGCAGGATTCTCATCAAAGAACCATTTCCGTTGGAGTATTCACCATCTTCGCCGCATTCCAGTGCCTCGAAACCATGGGTAAAGTTCATGATTGCATGCCGACATACCATTCCAACATCAAATACCTCTCCATGCGGAGTGTATGTTTTATTGTAAAGAAGCCATTCTTTAAACCGCTTCATCATATTTTCGTAATCGATTCCACGTTTCAGACTGTCCATCGTTGCCAGTGTCATACTAGTATCATCGGACCAGGTACCTGCCTCCTGATTATGGGTTCCGAAACCTGTCATATCTGTCACTGGGTTCTCTCTCAGTTTATCGCGGGATTTAAACTCAGCCGGTACGCCAAGAGCGTCACCAACCATCAATCCCCAGAGACCATCCATTCTGTTTCTATTCTTTGTCATCATCATATCTCTCACCACTTTCTCACATTCCCTGCATTTCCATTCCGCAGTCCCTATTTCTTCCAGAATCTTGATTTACTGCGTTTTTTGTGATCTTCCTCAATTTCCTCTTTCCACTCATCGCCAACACGCTCCGTCGGTTCACATGCACGCATGGTACAAAGTGTCTTTCCTACGACGTGAAAATTAAGCTGTACACCCTGACTGTCATTTTCAAAAGTAACTGCCCGGTCCTCGGAGATACCGAATTTCTTCGCCTCAGAAACTGCATCCATATTAGCACCGAGGAAGATAAATTCCCAATTATTTTTCTCCTTCTGGTTCTGGATCATTTTCTGCAGGCGATTATAAGAATACTCTCTGCTTGAATTTTCGAGACCATCCGTTGTAATCACAAAAATCACTTTCTCTGCTTTTTCCTCTTCCGGAAGATAATTCTGGATTCGGTCAATCTTATCGATCGTTCTTCCCACTGCATCTAAAAGTGCTGTACAGCCGCGAGCAAAATACTCCTTCTGTGTCAATGGGCGAATCATCTTGATCTTAAACCGGTCATGAATCACTTCATATCGATCATCAAACAAGACTGTAGTCACCAAGGCCTCGCCAGGCTCTTCTTTTTGCTTATTGATCATAGAATTGAATCCACCGATAGTATCGCTCTCCAGGCCTCCCATTGAACCACTTCTATCTAAAATAAATACTAACTCAGTTAAACCTTTTTTCATATAATTCCTCTCCTCTCTTATACCTTGCAATTCTCCTTAACTGTGATTCAAGTATACAAAATTGAAAAGGAAGTTTGGTCGCCTGCGAAACGACATTTTTACAGCCTGGCTGCAATTGCCTGGCTATACAAGCGCACTATTCCCCCAGTACCGGCTACCCGTAAGCAAACAACTGGTCCTATGTCAAGAAAAAGTACAAGTTAAAATGAGATTTTTCTTATCTTAACATGCCAATAGCAATTCGTCTTTCTGGAGCTTGTTATACAGTTCTTCATAATCGTTCGGTGACATATAGTTACAATGACTATGGATGCGTTTTGTATTGTAGAAAGCTTCCCAATACTCGAAAACCAATCGATTCAAAATTCACGTTTGATTAGGAAATAAAAGGACTCAATACATGCATTATTCCAGGGATAAGCTTTTTTAGAGTAGCTGCGCTGCATATCTGTAGTAACTCTTGTTTCCAAATCGGTTGATCCGATTTCTGATTTCCTGTTAAGGAAGAGAGAAGCATACGATAGTTCTTCGTTTTCTTCATCTCTTTATAACGCTTCCCAGTTACGTTGACCAAAGAATTATAAATCTGTCTGCCCATTTCAAAGCGTTTATTTAAAATATCCTCTTGATACGTTTCTGTTTTCAATGGAAATTCAACCACAAAGTTTACCATCCTATTCCCCTCACGTTCTACTCGGCTTCTTTCCGTTCTATTTCTATGATATAGATACCTTTTCTTTGTCTATAGTATATCACATTATGAGAATATTATCATTAATCAATATTTTATTTTTTGTGCTATCCATCCCACTCCGAAAGGAGTGGGCTTTTCGCACATCTGTTGTAATCTCTGTGATCATGATAATACTGGACTGCATCGAGTTTAAACTGTTTGTCGCAGTGCTTTGCCATAATGAGATCCTTCTTCAGTACGGTACCTACATTGTACCATGAAATATCAGATTAGGAATTCTCATTTTGACTTGTACTATTTATATTCTAATATCAATTCAAAAGAATCATTGATAGTGAAAGTCTTATAGAAATTTATTAGTCTTGTATACTTTCGAGTATATGAGGAAGTGAATATATATGAGAACCCCACGAGCGCCTGTGATCTTTGGGTATTAGCCGTGGGAGTGTCAGAAGATTAACGCCATTTATACTGACTTAAATGATTCCCCTGTTCTGAAGATAATTTTGCAATACTTTCTTCTGGAATACCAGTCGCTTTCCCAATCATCTCAAAATATTGGATTGCAAATTTTGCTCCAGACCCTTTCAAACGCCATTCACAGATTTCTTGCCATACACCATCAGAAAGTTCTCTTTCATGGCTATTCCAGAAATGCCATTCCGCTTCATCAATTATCTTGCACAGTTCGCTCACGGTCAAATATCGTTCTTTAAGAATATCCTCCTTCGTTTTTGGATACTGCTGGAAGAATGGCTGATTAAGTCCGAAAAACCACATTTTCGAAAACTGAGGCTGTAATAAATACTGCTTATGAAACTTACGAATCACTTCACACTCAAAATCAAACATCTTTTCTGCATCTTTCTTTTTGAAACCAATGCTTTCCAGACGCCAGACATAATTATCACGGTAAACCGTATTGTTCTCCTGTAAGTACAAGGCAGGCAACTGAGATGTCATCAATTCTTCTGTAAGAATTGCATTCTGAGATGGTGTTGTTTTCCTTCCTTTTTTTCCTAATAGTACATCAAATGCGGTTGGCTTGACAGCAGGCCTCACCGATTTCTTATGACATATGTTTCTTTTCGTTTTTCCTGCTTTGAGCTTAAAACCTTTCGAACAGACCATGCCACAGGCAATCGCCATGACTATGTACAATACCAGCATAAATATGCGCTCTCCCAATGTCACATCATCCGCAGTAAATGCCACAGGAATACACATTACATCGACAATACAAAAGAATCCGCCTAAAATAATCAAAATCCATCCTATCACCTTTTTCATTTCGCGCCCCTCCTTTTCACAATTTTATTATAACATATGATGCAAAAAAAAGACAGGAGCAAAACCTGCCCCTGTCACAAATTTTAAGAAGCTGCATCCAGCATATTTTCGATGAAGGTGCCATACCCAGTAGTCGGATCATTCACCAAAACATGGGGAACCACTCTCACAATTCGGCCATTCTGGATAATGGGGCTGCCGCTCACGAGTGATTGTCATTATAGGCAACAATTGTACATTTTTTCCTATATCTGCATCATGCTCTTAAGTATCTCTATCATATACCACTCAAATGACGGAAATACCATTTCAAATACGAACATAGGCAGTGGCCTATCCTGCGCCGACATTTGCGATACTGAGTTCTTGAAGAGAGTCATTCTTAAGATTGCTGATTAACTTTTCTCTTGAAAACAATCGCCAGAACAACACAAACAGCAATCCCAATAGCGTATGGAATTACCAACAGAAATGCCATGTTTGCAGGTACAGCATAACAATATTCATAACCCCATCGCATATAACAGTAGTTATATGTGACAACCACACACATCATATCAGACAGCAAAATTGCCAGAATCCCGAAGACGGTAGATAAAATCTTCATATGAAATCCTCCTTGTTTACTTTTTCGTTCTGTCTTTCAGGAGCAAATAAGCACCAGCAACAATAGCTGCAATGCAGAGGAGTAGAAAAATGCCGTTGCCATCTATGCTAATCGTCGACGATTCCCTAATCTGATTGGAAGCAGAAGAATTAAAGATAGATAATAAGCCCCACATAATCAGACAAACAATACCACCAATGCAGAGGATAATACCAGGCAGCCATTTTATTCGATCTTCCGTCCGCAAGGAGTTGTCATTCTGCTCATTTGCCGAAAGTTTACTTTTCACTTCATCGTCTTTCATCAAATAATCCAACGAAACATTGAAATAATTACTGATGGCAAGAAGTTTGTCTCTTTCCGGAACAGATTGACCAGTCTCCCATTTTGATATTGCTTGTCGTGATACGCATAACTGTTCTGCAAGCTGCTCTTGTGAAAGACCACTTTTTTTACGAAGTGAATATAATTTTTCTGAAAGTTCCATGTTTCCTCCTTTCACATTATTTATACCAGTATCATAGGTAGAACACTATACATACAGGTAGGCAGTTACGCAACTGGCAGTTGCAAAGGTATTTTTAGATGATTTTATTACCAAAAAATTCATATTTATCTACCACGTCGAACACTTTTTCTAATGCCACAGGGTACGCTATATAGTATAGCACACTATCGGCAACAAATCCAATCGTTTTTTAATCTTGAACTTATATTTTGCCGATTTCGGAAGTTTTACATAAGAGAACAACTCTGACGCTAAAGTATATAAAAGAGTGATGCGAATCACAAAAATTCTAATTATGGTCTGTAGATAGCAACTGGGAAGTATTGGAATTATTATTGCTGAGGATACTTTTCATGCACTCATTATCATCAGTAAGACGGCGTATTTCTTTCCTATAGTCGTATGAATATTTTCTGTCTTACCAATAAATTGAGTGAACCGAATGATTCAGGTTTTTTGTCACAAAAACCTGATCCAGAACCATTTAGTACAGAAAGTTTAGAAGCAGGAAGAGGATGCTCTAACTTTTTTCAAGCAGTAGGAGAATTGTATTCTAGTGAAAATCCTTTTACCATTACTAAAATTGACTTTGGAATTGAAGGAATGGGAATTGATACGTCCACAATTAGATTATTACAAGGTGAAGAGAGTGGTTTCATTGGAAATTCAGCAGATTTTGTAAAAAAGGAAGAAAATAAGATTTATTTGGAAACAGATGTACTAGAATCATTACCATCTCAAGATATATCGTTATTTGTGACTGAATCAAAATTTTCTATCTATGCCTCTATTAGAACAACTAACGAGTATAATACCGTGTTGACTTGTTTGTATATCGCACCAGTGTATTATTGTGTTGATGATATGACGAAAGAAACATTTGTATATGGAAGTGAGATGAATTATTTTATTACACAACCCATACTTACCTATGAAGAAGAATATGAATATATCATTCAAGAAAAAGGTATTTAAGGGGGTGTTGCTGATGAAAAAGATCTACAAACTTCTTTTACTATGTTTATTGTGTTTCATCGGATTATCAGCATGTAATGGTATAAAGTTAGAACACTATAAACAGCATATGTATCCAGTGCAGGGTCAAGTTGTTGGAACATCTGGTATTGAGTATATATTTTTAGATGAATCTAAGACAAGTGAAATGTCAAATATCGAAAATATAAAAAAAATATACATAACAACAGAAACAGGTGAAAAGAAAACAATAGAAGATTGGACATTGGAAGAAGTCGAATGGGATATTTCAGAACGATATACAAAACGGGTATTAACATTAGATATTCCGAAAGAAACAGAAGAATTTGTTATTATTATTTTAGTAATTGGTTGTATTTTATTTGAGAAAAAAGATTTAGATTAAAATTAAAATAAATTATCCTCTGCTCTGAGCATCTCAATGCTTAAAACAGAGGAATTCCCTTTCACTCCTGTATTCTTTCCAGTGGAAAACAAAGCATCACTTTAAATAAATCACCATCCACATCTAAGGAAAATGCACCCTTTTGCAATTCCACAAAACTTTTCACAATGGCTAACCCCAGTCCTGAACCTTCCGTGTTTCTTGCTGCATCTCCCCTCACGAAACGCTCCATCAGTTCCTCTGGAGGAACTGAAATTTCCTCAACCGAAATATTCTTAAGAACAATCAGTACCTGCTGCCCCGCCACCTTCACATCAAGATAAACTCTTGTGTGTGGCATCGCATATTTTTGAACATTAGCAAATAAATTTTCAAAAATACGGTATGTTTTCTGGCTGTCGAGCTTCACAATCACCTTTTCTTTTGGTACATTCCAGCGAAGCAGCAATCCCATTTCCTCATACTGATCCATGTGTTCAATACAGACCTGCTTCATTAAATTCACCACATCTACCTCTACCATATGGAGTTGTACACTCCCACTGTTCGCTTTACTCACCTCAAATAAATCTTCAATCAACACTTTCAAACGCAGTGACTTTTTTTCCAAGGTTTCAATGTAAGACTGACGTTCTTCTTCCGTGATATTCTCCTTTTTCAAAAGTTCCACATAGGTAGTGATTGCCGTAAGCGGAGTTTTTAAGTCATGCGAAACATTGGTAATCAATTCCGTCTTCATACGCTGACTTTTAGTTTCCTCCTCAAGGGCTTTAGAAAATCCTTTCTCAATTTTTTCCAGTTCCTCCTTAAAAGGATTGAATACTCCCAAATCTTCCTTTACATTTAAATTAAAAAAATCTCCCTTGGCAATGCGGCTTGTCACTCCCATCAGTGTCTGATAATCCTTAGCTATCTTTTCATAGTAACGATTCAAAAGCAGAAATAAAAGGACAGAATACAACAATAGCCCTGCAATGCCAAAAAACCACAGACACATCAATACCGCCAACACAAAAAAATTGATCACTACCACCTTTAAAATTGTTTTTGTGGAACTTTCCCTCAAATCAATATGTCGAATCTCATATACAAAACTCTCCCATTTTTTTCCCACAGTGCGAAATCCTCTGCCGATGCAGCGAATGCATTTCCAGGCTTCCTGAATCAACAGATAAATGAAGCTATACTGTTTGATATATTCCTTAATTCCCAGAGAAAAGACAGGGCGAATAAAATATAAAATCAAATAGTTGGCAGCAAAGATACCAAATATCATAACAAACGTCTCGAGCCAATTTTTTACATCCGCCAAATTTGCATTGACCAACAAAATTGGAATCATGACTTGATCCCAGTTATCAAACTGTATCATAATAGCCAAATACCATTCAAAAAATAAAACCAAAAAAACGCAGCAGCCGGCTGCTATTTCTGCCAAATAAAAAATACCCTTTCGCTCAAAGGTCATATCCGTCCAAATGTGTCTACTGGTAGTAAAGATAACAGTCAGCAATACCATTATCATCGAGGCAACATAAGAAATAATGCCATATTCCATGCTGACATAGTAAAGCTGCAAATATTGTGAAGTATCGACATAAGACCGAACCATCCGATTCAAATAAGGAAATACCATTACATTCACCAAAGCAATAAGTCCCACCAGGACAATTG
Organism: Lachnospiraceae bacterium; assembly: GCA_051879015.1. Taxonomy (GTDB): domain Bacteria; phylum Bacillota; class Clostridia; order Lachnospirales; family Lachnospiraceae; genus JBJELF01. The sequence continues at coordinate 4,469 of JBJELF010000088.1, read as the reverse complement.
CCAATACCCATCTTTTTACACTACTGCTTTTCAAGTTTGTATCCAATTCCCCACACCACCTTTAAATATTTTGGATTTCTCGGGTTAATCTCAATTTTATCCCGAATATTTCTTACATGCACCATAATTGTATCAGTATTCACCGCTCGCTCATTCCAGACTCGCTCATAGATTTCTTCCGCAGAAAATACCCTTCCTGGATTTTTTATCAGTAAAGTCAAAATCTTAAATTCAATCGGTGTCAATTTAACTGGTTTTCCATCCACAGAAACTTCGATTGTGTCCTCATTTAACTCCAAACCACCAATCGTATGTATCCGTTCATTTTGCTTAACACTCCCATTTTTGTTCATAAATCGCATATAGCGGCGAAGCTGGGAATTGACTCTTGCCATCAATTCCATTGGTGCAAAGGGTTTTGTGACATAATCATCCGCTCCAATGTTTAAACCAATTACTTTATCCGTCTCCTCCGACTTTGCAGACAGCATAATCACAGGAAACTCATATTTCTCTCGGAGGCGCATCGTCATCGTTACGCCATCCATTCTCGGCATCATAATATCAATAATTGCCAGATGAATCTCCTGACGCTTCAATATTTGAAGTCCCTCTATACCATCTGCCGCCTTGAAAACCTGATATCCTTGCCCCTTTAAAAAAATTTCAATTCCATCTCTAATTTCTTTATCATCCTCCACAATCAGAATGTGATATTGTTCTCGATTTAAACTCTCCATCTTCCGCTCCTCATTTACGAAATTTTTATACTCCGTTTTATGTGACATCACCATGACTAAAAATCAATTGTTTCCTGCTTTTGCATTTCTACAATCGTTGTCCACATCCGTCCGCCTGACCACCCCCAGTATAACATATCTTCCAGTTTTCCTACATACTTTTTTCGTTTCAGTTATGCCAGCACCCGAAGCACCACATCTCCAAAAACATATCTCACTCCCACCAAACTCATCGTTTGACTTCTCAAACCAATTTTCATTCTCATATAGTAGTGCCCCTTACATACTCAGCACACTATATATAAAAGTCGATTGTTCTGTGCTGCACACTCCCGCAGCAGCCAAAAATAAAAGAATCATTGCCGCAACAAAACAAATGTATAGCCCGCCAAAAAAGACCACCAAAATCTTCTCTATCTCCTCATTCCTCAACACAGTTCCTCCTTAATCGTTTACAATATTTCCTGTTTTCTGGAAATTATAATAAAGGAAAAAACACAAAATAACTGATAGAAAAAACGAAAGAATTTCTAAAGAATCGCATTTTTAACTAAGCCTATCATTGACGAAAACCAACTATTTCACTGCTTTGCTTACTAAAAAAGATATAAAATTAAAAAGGAAAAATTAAGAAAGGTTTTGGGCATACTAATGAATCCCACGGGCAAGCCCGTGGGATTTTAATAATGATTACCTGTAATCACATATCAGTTTGAGACTTTGAAATACAAATTTGCACGTAAAGAAAGGAACTCTATAAGCAGGCAGCTTTGCGGCTGCATAAACCATTTTTCTTTATTCTATCCTATTGCATAAATTATTTTTTGCAGCAGTCGTGAGCAACTTTCTTTGACCAATAACAGCTGTTGGGCGGTGATATTGTCTACATGAATGCCACAGCTGCATACCACCGTGCATTCCTTTTTCACAGCCACTGTTTCTGCAAACCATCGAGCTACTGTCTCATCTTTATGACCAACTGCATTTAATACAGAGGAGGTAACGGAAATCCCTTGTCCAGTAAGACTCGGACGAGAAATAGACAATACCACACTTCCTATGTGTGGAGTATCACCTCCATAGACACTCAATGTGATATCCTTTCCCTGAAAAATAATATCACAGAACAGAGAAAAGGATTCAAATAGGGGTTCTTCCAAGTGAATCATAATGATTCGACTCCTTTCCACGCTACAAATTTTTCATAAGGAATGCCAAACTGAAGCAGTATTTTCCCAACGATATGATTGATTTGGTCTTCTATACTCTTTGGACCATTATAGAATGTAAGCATAGGAGGTATGATAACACAACCCAAATCGGCAGCCTCCTTTAAATTTCGTAAGTGCAGACGGCTAAATGGCATCTCTCTTGGTACTAAAACCAGTTTTCTATTTTCCTTCATACAGACATCTGCACTGCGGATAATCAGATTGTCAGCATAGCCAGCAACAATGCCAGCCAATGTTTTCATACTGCAAGGCATGATAATCATACCATCTGTCACAAAAGAACCGCTTGAAATGGAGGCGGCAAGATTGTGTTCGCTGTGCACACAGTCCGCCAGTTCATACAAATTTTCTATTGGTATGGAGTTTTCTAAATTCCAAGTAAGCTTAGCTCCTTCACTTATAATCAGATGAATTTCACAATTCTCTACGCTCCTTAACGCTTTTAATAGGTAGAAACTCATCTCCACTCCTGATGCACCTGTCACGCCGACAATAATTCTCATAGGATACCTCCAATTGTTTTATCAATGGTGCTGCCTTGCTTGTAAAACAAGCTGCTTATTTAAACTTTAGCTTACTAATGGCAAAATGTAAGTAACCCACAGCCAGCTAATCGGAAAGACTAAAATCATCGATGGTATCATATCCGCAGTTGGAAACATTTTGACCTTAATCATACGAAAACCTGTAGCAAGCATGATAAAACCACCGCAAGCCTTGAAATCATTAATCATAGTTGGAGTAGTCATCGGGTAAATTACTCCAGCAAGGAAAAATAAGAGTAGAAAAATGATACATTGTGGAATAGCAATGATCGATACAACTGCACCCAATGTACAGGCAAAAATCATTGCTGTAAATAAATCTAAAATAGATTTAGCAATTAAAATACTTTGATCGCCACTCATACCTGAAATGATGGAACCGTAAATACCCGTTCCGCTGGCACAGAACAATACAATGATAGTTACAAGTGTACTGGTAAATTCCTCCTGTGAGAGATTGCTGTTAGTATTTTTGACAAATTTTCCAATCACTTTTTGCATTCCGACAGCAGCAACATTAATTTTGTCACCCAAATGAACCGCAAGTCCAATAGCAGTACCAATGATAATAGAAAAGACAACCGCAGGCATATTTTGCATTAACACAATCGTACTGATACCCATACTCATAGAGCAGACACCGAAAATCATGTTAATGTTGGACTTGAAATTTGGGCTGAGTTTGTGTCCTACAAGTGCGCCGAGTATTCCTCCAATTACAACGGAAAGTGAATTGATAATGACACCGATTGGCATAATAGTTTTCCTCCTTTGAAAAGGAAGTGACTAAGGCTTAACGCATCGGTCACTTCCCACATATTTTTTATTAAAATTCCATATCTGGAAGCCATTTTTTGGGGTCTACATCCATGAACTTTGCACGTTCAAAGCGAGCTTTTTGATCAAATGGAACCGTACAGTCAAAGATTGCTTTACAAGCAACACCTCTTGCACGAATGTGGCTGGAGTAAGCAGGATTGTTTGACGGGTCAAGCGGATGACACTGTACACCTGGAATTGGAATCAAATCCACATCGGCTTGGAAGCGAGTGGTCATCGCCCACATGACATCCTTTAAGTCAAAGCAATCTACATCCTCATCCACAAGGAATACATGTTTTAATTCCGCAAATGCACTGAAAGCCAAAAGAGCAGCCTGTCTCTGACGACCTTCGTCTGACGGAACAGATTTTTTAAACTGGATGACAGCAATGTATTTTCCGCCTCCGCTGGAAGCGCAGTACACGTTTAGACATTTGCCAGGCATTGCCTTGTCAATCATGGAGAGAATACTTGCCTCAGTAGGAATACCAGCCATAGAGACATGCTCTTCGCTTGGTCCGATACAAGTCTGCATGATTGGATTTTTGCGAGTCGTAACTGCCTTCACTTTGATAATAGGAAGCTCTGGGTTAGCAGGTCCGCAGTAACCTGGAAACTCTGGCATTGCCTTTCCTGTATTGGAATTAATATCCTCACGAATTCTCTTATATGGAAGAATTTCGCCCTCAATGACATACTCTGCGTTTGCGATAGCTTTTTCCTGAATTGTTAGGCACTGTACCATTTCAACAGGAGACTTGCGGATAGCACCAGCAGCCTGCAATTCATCATAACCAAGTGGAGTGGTCGGCGGCTCGAAACAGGACGCAATTTCAATTGCAGGGTCAACTCCAATACTGATAGAGATTGGCAGTGGCTGTCCCAAAGATTCTGCTACCTCGCGGAAATATCCAATGTGACGAGCACCTGGCTGTAAGAAAATGGAGATTTCATCCTTGGATTGCAGGCACATACGATGAATGGTAACATCCGATTCGCCTGTCAGTGGGTTAGAAGCGTAGCACATTCCAAGAGTAATGTATGGGCCGGCATCTTCCAGTGTGTTAGTAGGAGCTGGAACAAGTTTTCTAATGTCGAAACCCTCCTCCGTTGCATAATGTACAATTTCC
>JBJELF010000087.1:10338-12787 GCA_051879015.1 Lachnospiraceae bacterium | reverse complement strand
ACTGGTGCTGCTCAGATGGATGGCGCTATCTTAGTTGTAGCTGCAACTGATGGTGTTATGGCTCAGACAAGAGAGCACATCTTGTTGTCCCGTCAGGTAGGCGTTCCTTATATCGTAGTATTCATGAACAAGTGCGATATGGTTGATGATGAGGAGCTTCTTGAGTTGGTTGATATGGAAATTCGTGAGTTGTTGAACGAGTACGAGTTCCCAGGCGATGACACTCCTATTATCCAGGGTTCTGCTTTGATGGCTCTTCAGGATCCAGATGGCGAGTGGGGCGATAAGATCATCGAGCTTATGGACGCTGTTGACAGCTGGATTCCAGATCCAGAAAGAGATACTGATAAGCCATTCTTGATGCCTGTAGAGGACGTTTTCTCCATCACAGGTCGTGGTACTGTTGCAACTGGTAGAGTAGAGAGAGGAACTCTTCACTTGTCTGACCCAGTTGAAATCGTTGGTATCAAGGAAGAGAACAGAACAGTTGTTGTAACTGGTATTGAGATGTTCCGTAAGTTGTTGGATGAGGCTCAGGCTGGTGATAACATCGGTGCATTGCTTCGTGGTGTTCAGAGAACGGATATCCAGAGAGGTCAGTGTCTTTGCAAGCCAGGTACTGTAAAGTGCCACAAGAAGTTTACCGCTCAGGTTTACGTATTGACCAAGGATGAAGGTGGTCGTCATACTCCATTCTTCAACAACTACAGACCACAGTTCTATTTCAGAACAACTGATGTTACAGGTGTTTGCGAGTTGCCAGCTGGTACCGAGATGTGTATGCCAGGTGATAACGTAGAGATGACTGTAGAGTTGATTCACCCAGTAGCTATGGAGCAGGGTCTTCGTTTCGCTATCCGTGAGGGTGGACGTACCGTTGGTTCCGGTAGAGTTGTTTCTATCATCGAGTAATTTTGTGTTGGCGATGAGCCATGCATCAATAAATAACAAAATACCCGGAGGAAAGCATGCTTTCCTCCGGGTATTTTGTTAAATGTGGAAAAGAGATGCCCTGCAATATTATGATACCAGGGTCAAAAGGTATTTCTCTAGAGATATTTATAAAAATCTGCCAGAAAACTTACTGCCGCCTGTACCCTTCGGGTATTAGGTGGTGGGTAGTTTACTTGTAATTTCAAGCATTGGAAGATTTCCTTTAACGAGATCCTCTAAGGTAGCGAGAAGTATTCCATTTCTAATTTTGCTTATTCTGGTAAGTCCACTGACAAAAGCAATTGTAGGAAAGAGTTATGGTGCAACGGCAACGATTGTTCCTTTAACTTTGGCGGCAGCACCGTTGATAGGTCGCATGGTGGAGTCCTCACTGAAAGAAGTGAAACCTGGCGTCATTGAGGCGGCTGTCAGCATGGGAGCTAAAACAAGAACAATCATATTTAAAGTATTAATTGGAGAGGCAAGAACGTCTCTTCTGGTAGGAGCCACCATAGTTCTTGGCACGGTTCTTGGATATTCCGCAATGGCTGGAGTGGTAGGCGGAGGCGGTCTGGGAGATATTGCAATTCGGTATGGCTATTATCGGTATGAGACAGGCATTATGCTGGTGACTTTAATTGTTATTGTGATATTGGTTCAGCTTCTGCAGGGGATAGGTATGCTTCTGGCTAGAAAGTTTGACCATAGAAAGCAGGAATAATAGGAGGAGCAATATGGACATCAATGTCATGATTGATTATCTGCCTCTGTATAAGGACGCTCTTTTTTTAACACTGAGAATCGGTTGGACAGGAATTCTTGCAGCATTTTTGATTGGCGCTGTCTGTGCCGCAATTACACATTTGAAGATTCCTGTACTAAAGAGGTTCGTGGGAATCTATATTGAATTATTTCGCAATACGCCTTTGCTTGTACAGTTGTTTTTCCTGTATTTTGCGCTGCCGAAAATTGGAATTCGAATTTCGGCAGAAGTTTGTGGAATTCTAGGGTTAGGATTGTTAGGAGGAGCTTACATGGCGGAAACTTTCCGAAGTGGTCTTGACAGCATTGCACCGATTCAGACAGAGAGCGCAGAAAGTCTTGGAATGAACCGTATCCAAGTTTTATGGTATGTGATATTACCACAAGCAATATCGGTCAGTGTGCCGGGATTTTTAGCTAATATTATTTTTTTATTGAAGGAAACCAGTGTATTTTCCACGATTAGTCTGATGGACCTGATGTTTACAGCGAAAGATTTGATTGGAATGTATGCAAAGACAGTGGAATGTCTGACACTTCTGGTTTTCTTTTATCTAATTATGTTGCTTCCGATTTCTGTGATTGGAAATATTGTGGAAAGGAGAGTGCGCTATGAAGAGTTTGGGGATTGAGGTGCTGTTTAAGGGCACAAATTTTTTGCGTCTTCTTTCTGGTCTATGGATTGCGGTGCGAATCAGTTTGATCTCTGTAGCAGTCAGTATTGTGCTTGGTCTTTTGGCAGGAGTTTTAATGA
>JBJELF010000087.1:0-10238 GCA_051879015.1 Lachnospiraceae bacterium | reverse complement strand
GAACATTTGTATAAAAGATATGGTGAGCAAGTGATATTGAAGGATTTTAGTTTGACTGTGAAAAAAGGTGAAGTCATTGTAATTATTGGACCATCTGGATGTGGAAAGAGTACGCTTTTGCGCTGTATCAATGCATTGGAGCCTATTCAGGGAGGACAGATTTTGCTGGATGGTGTTCCTGTAGAAAAGGAGGCTAAAAATGTATCGCAGATGCGCCAAAAAATTGGAATGGTATTCCAGAGCTATGACTTATTTCCACATAAAACAATACTGGAAAATATTCTTCTTGCACCGATCAGGGTGCAGAAACGAAAAAGGTCAGAAGCAGAGCGGGAGGCACTGGAGCTATTGGGTAGAGTAGGTTTGACAGACAAGAAGGATGATTATCCAAGACAGCTTTCTGGTGGACAGAAGCAGCGTGTGGCAATCGTGCGTGCCCTGTGTATGCATCCAGAAATATTGCTTTTGGATGAAATTACAGCGGCGCTTGATCCGGAGATGGTCAGAGAGGTGTTAGAGGTAGCACTAAATCTGGCTCGTTCCGGCAGTACCATGCTGATCGTGACACATGAAATGGCTTTTGCGAAAGCAATCGCAAATCGGATTATTTTTTTGGATCAGGGAGAGATCGTGGAGGAGAGTAATCATCCAAAAGAGTTTTTTGAAAACCCGGGAACAGAACGAGCAAAGAGCTTTTTGCAGACATTTGAATATGAATCAGAAGTAGAAGTGGATGGAGCTTGGTGTTAAGAAATAAGGAAGATTGCTGTTTAAAGGCATACAATTGAGTTTAGATTGGTCAGTACGTAACTGTTTGTACAGAGATTGCTATGAAGAGAGATTAGTGACTATAATGATTATGGTCATTTATCTCTTTTATTTTGTTATTGACAAATAACAAAAGTTAGTATATACTTACCCACGTAAAAAATGATTATTAAATGAGCGAAATAAGGGAAGGTGTAGGTGAATCGTATGATGATCAATAAAAGGCTGATTGGTATTGTCGATGAAAGTAAAAAATATATAGCCGGAAATGTTATTGCACAGTGGATATCTCTTGCTGCAAATATTGTGTTGATGACTGTCATTACATCTTTGATTGCAGGACTGTTTGCAAGAGAGGCAGATGGTCGTCGTGTGGCAGTAACTTTGATTGCAGCAGGTGTTGCGATAGTGGTTCGTTTTATATGTGCTTTGGTGTCCGCGCGAATGAGCTATCTTTCATCTAAGGCAGTCAAAAAGATATTGCGAGAAAAGATATATAAGAAGCTTCTAAAGTTGGGAAGTTCATATAACGAAAAAGTTCAGACATCCGAAGTTGTTCAGATAGCAGTTGAGGGTGTGGAACAGTTGGAAACTTATTTTGGAGCATATCTTCCGCAATTTTTTTATGCGATGCTCGCTCCGATTACTTTATTTCTTTATTTGTGTTTTGTAAATATCCCATCTGCGGTTGTGTTGCTTATCTGTGTGCCGATGATTCCAATGGCGATAGTGGCAGTACAGAGATGGGCAAAGAAGCTGCTTGCAAAATATTGGGGGCAGTATACCGCACTTGGCGATACCTTTTTAGAAAATTTGCAGGGTTTAACCGCTCTGAAAATTTATCAAGCAGATGAATTTAAAAATAAGGAAATGAATGTAGAGGCAGAGAAATTTCGTAAAATTACGATGAAAGTGTTGACTATGCAACTTAATTCCATTACTATCATGGATCTGATTGCATATGGCGGTGCGGCAGCAGGCATTATTGTCGCTGTGATACAATATGGCGCTGGTAAAGTGACACTATCAGGATGCTTACTTATCATTATGCTGTCGGCAGATTTTTTTATACCGATGCGCCAATTAGGTTCCTTTTTCCATATTGCTATGAACGGAATGGCTGCAAGTGATAAGATTTTTAGACTGCTTGATTTGCCAGAAGAAAAAACGGATGGAGTAACTTGCCCGGCTGATTGTACGATAAAATGTGAGGATGTGCATTTTTCTTATGAAGAAGGAAGGGAGATTCTTCATGGAATCACGATGGAATTTCCTGAAGGCAGCTTTACTGCTATGGTGGGTGAGTCCGGCTGCGGGAAGTCTACTATTGCAGCAATCCTTATGGGAAGAAGCAGAGGATATGAAGGCAGGATTACAGTGGGCGGTGTATCTCTTGATACAATCAGCGAAGACAGCTTGATGAAAAACTTCACTTACATCAGTCATCAAAGTTATCTGTTTAAGGGAAGTGTGAGAGATAACCTTCTTATGGGTAAACCTTCCGCAAAGGAAGAAGAGCTATGGGCAGTTCTTGAACGAGTTCATCTTGCAGAATTTTTAAGAAATGAAAAAGGACTGGATACATTTGTAGCAGAAAAAGGAGGCAATCTGTCCGGTGGTCAGTGCCAGAGACTTGCCCTTGCAAGAGCTCTTTTACATGACAGTCCAGTGTACATTTTTGATGAGGCAACCTCCAATATAGATGTAGAGAGTGAAAATGATATTATGAGTGAGATATATGCACTTTCAAAGGAAAAGACAGTCATTCTTATTTCACATAGATTAGCGAATGTGGTTCAAGCGGATAACATCTATGTACTGGATAAGGGAAGTGTTTCTGAGTCGGGAAGACATGAAACATTACTGGCGAATAATAGTGTGTACGCAAAATTGTGGAATACGCAGGCAAGTCTTGAAAAATATGTTGGGACGCCAGATAAAAATAAAAAAAGTACAGGAGGCAGGGAGAGATGAAAAGACGAAGCGGATTAAAGGTAATGATGCAGCTGATTGGTCTTGTTAAGCCTCTTATCGGTATTATGGCACTTGCTATATTCATGGGGCTTGTAGGTCATTTGTGTGCGTCTTTTATTACAATTTTTGGCGGATATGCGGTGCTTGAGTATCTTAATATGGACACTCCATTTACACTGAATGTATTGTTTTTATCACTAATTGTGTTTGCTGTTCTTAGAGGAATACTCCGTTATGCAGAACAGGCTTGTAATCATTATATTGCCTTTAAATTGTTGGCGTTGATTCGAGATAACGTGTTCTTGGCACTTAGAAGATTATGTCCTGCAAAGCTTGAGGGGAAGGATAAAGGAAATCTGATTTCTGTGATTACATCCGATATTGAACTTCTTGAGGTGTTTTACGCACATACGATTTCTCCGACCGTCATTGCGCTGCTGTTCTGTATTCTTTTAAGCATATTCATTGGAACGTATCATCCACTGTTGGGCATAATTGCCTTTGCTGCCTATATTTCAGTGGGGGCTGTGATTCCTATTGTGATATCAAAGTTGAGTGGAGACGATGGAATCCAATTTCGAACAAAAGCGGGTGATTTGAGTGGGTTTGTGCTCGACAGTCTAAGAGGACTGTCGGAAACAATCCAGTATGAGGATGGCAAGAATCGTCTTGCTAATATGAACCAGCAGACAGAAAGCTTGTCTTTCGATGAGGCGCGTTTAAAGAAAACAGCAGGAAGGAATAGTGCGGTCACTAATACTGTAATTTTATTTTTTGATTTATGTATGCTTGGAGTATCTGCTATGCTTTATCTGAGGGGATATGTGGATTTTTCTGGAGTTCTGATACCGACTATTGCATTGATGAGCTCCTTTGGACCTTGTGTTGCTTTGGCAAATCTGGGAAGTACGTTACAAAATACCTTTGCAGCAGGAAATCGTGTGCTTGATATATTGGAAGAGGTACCAGCGGTAGCTGATGTAACGGGTAAGGATAGGGTAGAGTTTGATGGTGCAGATGTTTCAAAGGTAACTTTTGCATATGATAATGAAACAATTTTATCTGATGTGTCTGTCAGCATAGAAAAAGGTTCTATTGTGGGCATTGTTGGTCGAAGCGGAAGCGGTAAGTCAACCTTATTAAAATTGCTGATGCGTTTTTGGAAAGTTGACAAGGGAAGTGTGAATCTATCAGGAATCTCCATCGATGAAATCAATACGGACAATCTAAGGGAGATGGAAAGCTTTGTGACGCAGGAAACTCATCTGTTTCATGACAGTATCAAGAACAATCTCAAAATTGCAAAGCTGAATGCAACAGATGAAGAAATGATAAACGCCTGTAAAAAAGCTTCTATACATGATTTCATCATGAGTCTGCCACAGGGATATGATACGCCAGTAAGTGAGCTTGGAGAATCCTTATCAGGTGGAGAAAGGCAGAGGATTGGTCTTGCCAGAGCTTTTTTGCATGATGCAGATTTTATGCTGCTTGATGAACCGACCAGTAATTTGGATAGTTTAAATGAAGCGGTGATACTCAAGTCTCTTCACGAGGAGCACAAAGACAAAACGGTGGTTCTTGTTTCTCATCGCCAGTCAACGATGAAGATAGCAGATAAAGTATACTCGGTGGAACATGGGAGAATGAGTTGATGAATAAAAAAACGGATCATAAGAGAGAAAGGGAAAAGCGTACGGTATCCCTGATGATTACCATCTTTTGCAGAAAAAAGCATGGAACAAAAGGGGGATTATGTCCGGAATGTTTGGCATTGAAAGAATATGCCATATTAAGAAGTGATAAATGCCCTTTTATGGAAACAAAGACCTTTTGTTCAAACTGTAAGGTACATTGTTATAAGCCGGAAATGAGGGAAAAGATTCGGGAAGTCATGAGATATGCTGGGCCCAGAATGATTTTTTATCATCCCTGGATGGCTCTTAGACATGTAGTGGAGTCAAAAAAAGAAAAGAAGAAAATGGAGAAATCATATGAGACTTAAAAAAATGTTATATATCGTTCTAGGATGCATCGGAGTAGGAATGGGGGCAGTAGGTGCCGTTTTGCCATTACTGCCCGCATTTCCCTTTTTACTTCTGGCCACATTTTGTTTTGCAAAAAGCTCAGAAAAGCTGCATAACTGGTTTGTGCATACAAAGCTTTATAAGGATAATCTGGAAAGTTTTGTGCAGGGGCAAGGTATGACGTGGCGTACAAAAATCAGAATTATGGTTACAGTGACTTTGCTGATGAGTATTGGATTTCTCATGATGAGCAGAGTGCCAATTGGCAGAATGATACTTGCAGGTGTCTGGGCATTTCACATGATTTATTTCACTTTAGGAGTGAAAACAAAAGAGAAAAATTTGGCCGATGAATGTATGTGTTGAGTACTGTAATATTTCGGTGGGTGATAGGTTCAAGCATCGTAAAGATTTTTTGTGGGAGCTCCCAGTATCACATTGACATTTGGCGGCAGCAAACTTTGCAGTCCTTCACAGGAAGCACGATTGACGAGACGAGCTAAATCATCGATGGAAATTGGGATTTGCTCGCGAAGCCATCGCACGTAGACCGAAATAATACCAGAAATATAAAATTCCGTGTAGAGGGTCAGTTCCGTCTCAGAATAGCCGAAAAAATCCGGATAGTTGTTGACAATTTCCTGAACTAACAATTCTTTCATTTTGTCAAAGAAGTAATCATACTCCTGATTTTTGGAAATAAATTTAAAGAAAGAAAGATTATCCTCTACCATATGATTGAGAATTTCAAAAAAATTTACCATGGTGAAGGCTTTACCGCTTAGGGCTTGCTTTTTGATATCATGAATGAGCTCATCCACTTTTGTTTGGGTGAGTTCTTTTATGATATCTTCTACGGAATCGTAGTGAAGATAAAAAGTTTTTCGGTCAATGTTGGCAGTTCGCGCAATTTGAGATATGGTAATCTTTTTGTTTTTACTGTTCATCATTAAATCAAGATAGGCCTGCATAATGGCAGCTCTTGTCTTTAAAATTCGTCTGTCCATCTCAATTATTCCTCCATATATTTTATAAATTAAAATGCTATAATTCCACATTTTCTCTTAATCTGAGGTTTATTCTATAATGATAGATGTTTTGGCAATTGCATTTAAGTACATTTATAGTATAATCCCCATATGTAGAAAAGTCAAGGAAAGCTGGAATGGAGGCATATTATGATTAATTATGAAATTTTTGCGGATGTATCAATTGATATTGATAAACAGTTTGCAAAGGAGAATCAGGTGCGTTTTGTGCCTATGGAATATATGTTGGGGGAGGAAACCTTTCATTGTGCAGAGTTAGAGAGTGATGAGACGATGCATAATTATTATGAAAAACTTCGTAAAAAAGTTCCAACTCGCACGAGTCAGATTTCTCCTTATCATTATCGCACGGTATTTGAACCTTATGTGAAAGAACAGAGGGCGCTTTTGTATCTGTGCTTGTCTAGTGGACTCAGCGATACATATGCATCGGCTAATATGGCAGTTGAGATGCTGAAGGAAGATTACGATCAGGTGGAAATTGAAATAGTCGATTCTTTAGGAGCAACAGGGGGTATGGGTCTGTTGGCAGAGTCGGCCTGCAAGAATCGCGCTGCAGGTATGAGTTTGGCGGAAAATGCACAATGGCTTCGCGAACAAGCAAAAAAAATCTATTATTGGTTTGAAGTGGAAGATTTGATGTATTTAAAGCGTGGCGGCAGAGTTTCTGCGGCAACAGCAGTGGTAGGAACTGCATTGAATATTAAACCGGTGTTGACTATTAATGGGGATGGCAAATTAGATACCGTGGCAAAGAAACGTGGAACAAAGATGGCATTGCGCTATATGGTAGAGCAGTTTGAGGCAAACTTTGATGCCAGTGCAGGCAATGTGGTTTACAGCTGTGGTGCAGATTGTCCAAAGGATGCACAGGATTTAAAGAAGATGTTGTTGGAGAAGCATCCAGATTTGGAGGTTCGTTTAACGATGTTGAGTCCAATTATCGGCGCTCATACGGGACCAGATATGTTATCTCTGATTTATTATGGAAAGACAGCGAAAAAATAACATAAAATGTAAGATAAAAAACTGTTCTGAGTTGCTTTGGCAGCGTCAGAGCAGTTTTTTTTATGAAAATGGATTTTCGGGTCTCAAAGTCATGTTATTTAGGCTGTATGAAACTACAGGGAAGTCCATCGGAAACTTCTTTGGAGTTGTCTTCTCTGGAAAAACGAAGTTTTTGACAAAAGTCTACGAAGTTCTGTGCAGTTTTAGATAACTTTTGGTTCTTGAGATAGCATAATGATATCTGAGAATAAATCCTGGGTGCGATATCAATGCTGACCCAAGATACGTCTGGGGAGAACATGGCATTCTCTGGTGGAGCAGTGTGCCAGTTCATCAAAAGTGCTACATAAGGACCCATGGTTACCATATCGAAGATACTTTCTAATCGATAGCTAGTGAAAGCAATCTTGGGAATGATATTGGCAGCTTGACAGGCATCCACGCACAGATCATACATAAGGGATGGTTCTTTAATAAAACAGAAGTTTTCATTTTGCAGGCTTCGCAGAGAAATTTCTTTTTCACCGGCGAGAGGGTGATTTTTAGGAAGAATAACAACCATGTGGTCACGGACATAGGGAATACGTACTACTTCGTTATCATTTAAAAAATTTTTCTCGAAATTAATTTTAGATTCTCTGGTAAAAATCACTTCACATCGCTTATCATATAACAATTTCATTAAGTTGTTGGCATCGTCTTCAATAATTTTCACAGTTGTGTTAGGGTATTCTTTCTGAAAAGAATTCAATATATTGGTAATGTTATATTGAGCCATGGAAGGAATACTTCCCAGAGTTACGGCACCTTTTTCGACATTCTGCATTTGCAGAAGAAGGGTAGAGTATTCAAATTCCATTCTGGCAATTGACTGTGCATAGGGAAGAAAAGCTTCCCCATATTTGGTCAATTCTACACGGCGTGTTGTACGTGTAAAGAGCGGAACTCCCAGTTCACTTTCCATAAGCTTGATATGTTTGGAAAGGGTAGACTGATTTATATAGAGCCGTTCAGAGGCTTCCCAGTAATTTTTTACTTCTGCCAGTGTAGTAAATTCCTTAAAATAAAAGGTATTCATTCGCTGTTGTCTCCTTTTTCGCAATTGTGAATTGATTCCAACTTTGACTTAATTCTAGTGTAAATCGAATTGTTTGTCAAGCAAATCGAACTTATAATGACAATAGAACGAATCTAAAGGAGGTAAATCTAAAATGAATGAAAACCAAAGAATTCCAATGTGGAAAAAGATCTGTTATGGATGCGGCGCCGGCGGCGGTAATGTAATGAGTACATTGTTGGCGTCTTTTTTACTGGCATACTATACGGATACAGCGCTGATCAGCGCAGCTGCAATTAGTACGATGTTTGTAATCAGTCGTCTGTTTGATGGGGTGACAGACTTGGTGATGGGGGGGATTGTTGATAAGACGAATACCAAGTTAGGAAAAGCGAGACCATGGCTGATTCTATCAGCACCGTTAATGTGTATTGGACTTATTCTGATTGTCAGTGTTCCACAGGGCTGGAGTGAGGCGATGAAGCTTGTGTATGCTTATGTTACATATATTTTCTTAAATTGTATTGTATATACAATTTTCGGTATTGCACATAGTGCGCTTCTTGCTCGTATGACAAGAGATGACAAAGAGCGAAATACAACCAGTGTTGTTTCTTCTATTTGTAATAATGTGGTTGGTCTTGTGATTGGTACAGCAATTACAGGAATGCAGATTAAATTCGGCTGGACAGTGACCGGTATTATCCTTGGTGTCATAGCGGGTATTTTAATTTTAATTCCGGGTCTGACAATTTCAGAAGTAATTGGTATGGGTAATGATGGGAAAATGGATAAAAAAGACAATGTGCCAATGAAGGATCAGCTTCCAGCAGTTTTGAAAAACAAATATTTTTATCTGTCTTTATTAATTGGAGCATTAACACTTCTTATGAATGCAAATGCGATTGGTTCCCAGATTTACTATTGTAATGTTGTACTGGGAGAGCCGATGTTTATGGCTCAGTTGATGTCCATTGGTCAGCTTCCAGGCATCATTGTCTTATTCTTTATGCCATGGTTTTCAAATAAATTCTCAAAACGTAATTTTATGTTGATAGGTGCTTGTTGTTTGATTGCAGGATTTGGAATTTTGGGAATTGCAGGAATGAATCATACCTTGATTTTGGTAGGAACCATTCTACGTTCCATTGGTGCTGGGCCAATGTTTGCTGGTATCTATGCATTTATTGCAGATGCATGTGATTATGGCGAATGGAAGACTGGAATCCGTTCTGAAGGATTGATGGCTTCTTCACAGTCCATCGGCTCTAAGATTGGTATTGGTTTTGGAAGTGCACTTACAGGATGGATTCTTGCATATGCAAAATATAATCCGAAAGAAATGATGCAGTCTGCTGCTGTAGTTAATGCAATTAAATTTGATTTCTCATGGTTAGGACTGATTATCAGTGTAGTATTATTTATCTGTGTGTTAATGATGGATGTTGAGAAATATTTGCCTCAGATTCATGAAGCACTTGGAAAAGAAACTGTGCGAAAATAATAAGAGAGTAGGTAGATGAGTATGGATGAAATGAAAAAAAATGCAGGTGGTCCGCCGATAGATTTCAAACCACCGATGGCAGATATCAGTTGGGTAAAGAGAAAATATTTAGATGTGCCATATGCCTCAGAATCATTGAACCAATGTATGGATATTTATCTTCCGGAGGAGGGGGAGGGACCGTTTTCGGTACTTTTCCATATCCATGGTGGAGGATTTGCTTTGGGAGATAAAAGAGATGACCACATGAACACTTATCTGAAATTTCTGAATAAGGGAATTGCAGTAGGGTCTATTGAGTATCGTCTGAGTGGAGAGGCTATCTTTCCTGCAGCGGTATTGGATTGCAGAGAGGCAATTCGCTATGCACGTGAACATGCTGCTGAATACCATCTGGATCCGGTACATATTGGAGTTATTGGAGGTTCAGCAGGCGGAAATTTAAGTGCTATGTTGGGGATGAATATTCCAAATGGAGCATTTCCAGGAGAAGAAGGAAGGATTTTCCGTGAAAATTGTCAAGTGAATGTGGCGGTAGATCAGTTTGGTCCGATTGATTTTAAGGTTATGGATGATCAGGCGCGTGCAAATAAGATTAGTTTTGCAGATCATGACAAGGCGAATTCTCCTGAAAGCAGCTATCTTGGAGGTGCGATTCAGGAACTGGATGATGCGTATGTGGCAAAAGCAAATCCAATTACTTATATCAATGCTCAGATGGCGCCGCTTTTGGTGCAGCACGGTATAGTGGATCGGCTGGTACCTTATCAGCAGTCTGAACTTTTGGTAGAAGCGGTAAGGAAGAAACAGCCTGAGGCAGTGGTTGAATTTACGACATTACCGACAGCAGA
>JBJELF010000086.1:0-48678 GCA_051879015.1 Lachnospiraceae bacterium | reverse complement strand
ATGGCACTGAGGACATCTGGCATTGGTGGTTCGAGAAATGGTTTCTTTGTAACCACAATCTCGGTTTTCACATACCAAAAGTTTGCTGTTTTTTCCGTTGACTGAAAGCAAAAAACTGCCGCACTGAGGACATTTCTTGCTAGTACGGTTTTCATGGCGATACTGTTTTTCTCCACCCTTGATTTCTTCCACAATTTCTACTGTATAATCCCGAATATCACTCAGGAATCTGCTGCTATCTTTCTTTCCCTTGGAGATTTCTTCCAAAGTCATCTCCCAGCTGGCTGTCAACTCTGGCTTTTTCAAATCCTCCGGAACCAACTCCAATAACTGCCGCCCCTTTGCCGTCAAATAAATACTATTATCTTTCTTTTCAATCAAAAAAGAATGAAATAACTTTTCAATAATATCAGCCCTTGTAGCTACTGTTCCAAGTCCTCCCGTTTCCCCCAGCGTTTTGAGCATTTTAGAATCACGGCTCTCCATATATTTAATTGGATTTTCCATTGCCCCCAACAAAGTTGCCTCTGTAAAGTGAGCAGGGGGCTTGGTTTTGCCTTTTGTCAGCTCTGCCTTCAGAATCGTTAAGCTTGCTCCCTGCTGTTTATCCGGCAATGTCTGCTCTTTCAGTGCAGCTTCTTTCTCGTCTCCTTCCTCGTCTGCCTCGTTACTTTCTTGCTCAAAAACCACTTTATAACCTAAGTTTTTAATAACACTGCCCTTAGCTAAGAAGATATATCCCGCACATTTTGCTGTGTAAGTCACTTGCTCATACTCGCAAGGAGGATAAAGAACACTCAAAAATCGTCTCACCACCATATCATAAATGCGTCTCTCATCCACTGTCATATGACTCAAATCCACAAACTGTTCTGTTGGGATGATAGCATGATGGTCACTAACTTTTTTGTCATCTACAAAGCTACTGTTGGTCTGAATCGGTGCCATCAGCAGGCTGCCTGCCAATTTCTTGTATGGTCCCACGCTGCAGGCCCTTAAACGCTCCTTTAAAGTAGGAACAATATCTTTTCCGATATATTTTGAATCTGTTCTTGGATAGGTCAATACCTTATAATTTTCGTAGAGGCGCTGCATAATGTCCAAAGTCATTTTTGCTGAGTAGCCAAAATGCTGATTCGCTTCCCGCTGTAAGGTTGTCAAATCATACAACCCCGGAGCAAACGATTTTTTTTGCCTGCGTTCCACCTGCACCAAGGTTAATTTTTTTCCCTTCATCTCTTCCAGTACAGCCTGAGCCCTTTCCATCTGGAAGGTACGGAATCCTTTGGATGCCTCCTCCTGCCAGGTAAAACGAATTCCTTCCGCATTGAGAACCACGCCATAGTACTCCTGCGGCACAAAACTGCTGATTTCCTGCTCTCTCTTTGCAATCATCGCCAATGTCGGTGTCTGCACACGCCCACAGGAAAGCTGAGCATTATACTTGCAGGTCAATGCTCTGGTGCCATTGATACCCACCAACCAGTCGGCTTCCGCTCGTGCTTGTGCAGCAGCATACAGAGGTAAATACTCTCTTCCATCTCTCAATGAGGAAAATCCATCTCGAATTGCCTTGTCTGTGACAGAAGAAATCCACAGTCGTTTTACGGGCTTCTGAGAATTTGCCTTCTCCAAAATCCATCTTGCTACCAATTCACCTTCACGACCTGCATCAGTTGCAATAATAACTTGGTTGACATCACTACGATTCAGCTGCTTTTTTATAACCTGATACTGTTTTGCAGTCTGTTTCATTACTACCAGCTTCATTTTTTCAGGCATGATGGGAAGTTCTTCCATCTTCCACTGGGCACTGTTATTTTTCTTTTTTAATTCTGTCTCACTGGCATCTTCTTTCTCTAATTTTTTGACATATTCCTCGGGAGAAGCCAACTCTACCAGATGTCCCAACGCCCAGGCAACAATATACTTATTTCCTTCCAAAACGCCATCCACAGCCTTGCTGCAGCCCAACACGCGAGCGATATCTCTTCCCACGGAAGGCTTCTCTGCGATTACTAATGATTTCATGATAAATTTTACTGAATCCTTTCTTAAATTTACCGAATTTTTGCTGAATCTTTCTTACTTACTGCACAGTTATTTGTTGCCTCACGCTTCTTTTTGACATGCTTTCTGCGAAATCCAGTCTTCCAACCACATCGCTTAGAGCGAATATAGGAAAAGGTGGCATCCTCCCCCTCCTCCTTCAACATTAAAAGCAGCTTCTCTAAGAGTTTTGCTGTATCAGGATGAATGATATAATGGTCACGACTCCTGTCAAAATACTCCCATGAAGCACCATCATGATACTGATCCTTCAGATAAATTCGGCTGGCGGCTACGCGGTCGCAAAACATCTCTACCACGTATTTCTCCGGCATCTTCATACCTGCCATTTTCCCATCAGCCTCGATCGAATAATCAATCCAATATTCCAGGTGATGTTTGTTTCGTCCTTTGTGATGCAGCCACGCAGCACTGTAGCCTCTATCCTCTCGCTCCGCATTATTTGGACTGCGATAGCCTTGATAGTACTTGGCACCCACCCAAAATTCTGTTGGACTGTATTTTGACATATCATGCATTATCCCCTGATAATACAATCCTGCACGAAAACAGTACTGCATAACCAATTTTTTGTGTTCTGTTATCGTCTTAAAATGTGCAATTGGTCTCATTGTTACTCCTCTCTACACAGACATACTGTCATCTATTTTTTATCATCAAACGAATTTTTATTTTTATAAGTTAGCAAGTAAAATAATCATCAGAAAAAATATTTTGTGTTTCCAATACTGTTTTGATAAATATTCCTCGTGATAATTCCACATCTAATCGGTACGATAGTGCTTGAGCTATTTTACACTCTTGGACTTTTTCTTTTTATTTCGGCTAATCCTCTCTATCTCATTATCTATGATATAGAACAACATTATCAGCATTGTTATTGCAATCATCACTACTTGACTGATTAGTACATCTCCTGTAGCACTATCACGTATCCATGAAACTCCTATAGGCAGCACAAACTCTGTCAATACAAAAGTTCCTATCGCAACCCCCAAAATCAAACCGATCCGAGATAAAGTTCCTCCATTACATATATTAAAATCAAGCATATCATCTAATGACACAATACTTAATATCGCCATCAAAATAACCGAAGCTCGTCCCAATATTGTAATATCAACCAATGCCGTTCGAGATACCCAACCTATCATAAAACACCACAATAAAAATGTATCTGTAATCAACATAATACTCAACATTATACTAATTAGTTTCAGCATTCTCCTACTTATTGTAAGAGACTCTACGAATATATCTACTAATTCCCCAACGATACACAACATAATCGTTAAAACACTGATGACTCCAATGGCACAAATCGGTCCTTTTGTTACATTCCAAATTTTTTGTCCCATACTCATTTCCTGAATACTTTCCATTTCCGCTATCGTCTCATACGGCGTCACCAATACCTCTATAACTTGATTTACCTGCTGCCAATTCTCCGATAAGACCACGCCTACACCAAAACATACCAACATAATAATCAATATACTGACAACTGTTTTTATACCTAATTTCAATGAATTCCGCTTTTTCTCTTCTGCATTTCGTTTTTGAACCATTGCATTGTATTCTTTTTGAATATCATCTCGTTTTTTAACAATCTCATCATACTCTTTTTGAGCCTCATCCCGTTTTTTTACAATTTCATTGTATGCTTTTTCTTCCGTTTCTCTGGAACCTTTCAGCTGTGCTAATTTTGTCTTTTCCTCAGAACTTTGAACATATATAGAATACCAAGAATCTAATTCTTTATTATAACTCTTTTTCTTATCTGCTATCAACTGCTCCATCTGACTTTTTTGCTCTGCTAAGGTTTTTACATCTGTCTGCAGTTGTTTGAGTTTTTCATTCTCACGCTCTGTCTCTACTTTTGCCGTCTTCGCCACTGCAATCTGCCGCTGCAGTTCTGTCAGTTCTTTCTGAAGCACCGCTTTCTGTTTTGAAGCTAATTTATTTTCTTCACTCTCACGTTCCGCCGTTTCTTTTACCGTCTTCGCCACTGCAATCTGCCGCTGCAGTTCTGTCAGTTCTTTCTGAAGCACCACTTTTTGTTTTGAAGCTAATTTATTTTCTTCACTCTCACGCTCCGCCGTTTCTTTTGCCGTCTTCGCCACTGCAATCTGCCGCTGCAGTTCTGTCAGTTCTTTCTGAAGCACCGCTTTCTGTTTTGAAACCGATTTTTCTACTGCTGTTCTGATATCCTTTTGAAAGTTTTCTTCTATTTTTGATGTAATGGGGACAGCAGCAGAATAATGCATAAAGTTTTTTGTCTCATCAAAACCGCAATTTTGACATACTTTCGCATTTTTCTTCTCTGTCCCACATATCATACATTTTGACATTTTGTACCGCCTTTCCATTTATCTAATGTTGTTTTCTCCAATGTTTGATACATTCTACTTTTCTAAAAATGTATTTTATCCCAAAAAGATTTCTTATCAATTACCTTGTTTTTGCCCTCTCTTTTTATAACTAGTAACTCAACTCCTTTCATGATATTCTTATCTTTTGTATCAAATAAATAAGAAAATTTTCGTTTACCAATTGAGTTTAAGTTGATACAACCATTCAACATATTTGACATATCGTTTACCTGCTTTGTAGAAAATCCACTAATCTCTAACTCAGTTAACTTTCTACATCCCTTAAACATATAACTCATGTCTCTTACCCTACTTGTATCAAAGTTACTAGCATCTAAGTTAATTAGACTACTACACCCACAAAACATCCAACTCATATTAGTTACCTGATTTGTATCAAAGCTGCTAACATTTAAATGAATGAGATTAGCACATCCACAAAACATCCAACTCATATCCGTCACTTGACTCGTATTCAATCCAGTGACATCCAATGTATTTAATTTACCGCATCCATCAAACATACATTTCATATTGATAACTTGACTTGTATCAAAACATTCATTAAATTCAATTTTCTCCACATTGCTATATCCAGCAAATAAACTCTCACAAACGGTATTTCCAATAACAGGTCCACCTGCGCCCGCAATCACTAATGTCTGTTTTTCTAACCATGCCACCACTGTTCCATTTTTAGCTTCAGACACATCCCATGCATCTTCTGCCATTCCGACAAAAGAATCTCTAAATTCAATTTTTTTCACAAAACTTCTTTTGATATCACTTCCTAATATGGTATAAGAAGATTTATCATCAGACAAATAATAAACCACACTATCTTGCATGAGTACTCTTGCTTTTTTTATAGATTCATTCTGCCATCGCAAATTCGGACAATCCAATATTAGCCGTTGAGTGGTATAGACTGCTTGCAATTCATCTCTTAATCGTTTTAACTCTTTGTCAATCAACTTTTTTTGCTCAAAATGAAGCGTTTCTTTCTTCATCAATAAATCTTCCAACCGATTTCCGAATTGAATCCAATCAAATTCAGCTAAGTATCTATCCACTGAATCTATGCCGCCAGATTTTTGGATCCTGTCTAGCTCCTCTTGGTTTAAGCAAATCAGTGTACTATATCTTCTATAATTTTTACTCTCATCAAAACCACAACTGCTACAAATATATTTTGAACCGCTATTTTGAATGTTTTCTATATCGTTTTCTTTTCCACACACTGGGCATGTCCACATGATATTTGACTCCTCTTCTTACCCAATTCGAACTAACTCTGGTTTCCAAATAGATTGATTTTTCATTCCTAAATGAATGTATACATTGACTTCCACTTTATTTTCTACGCTAAATATTATTTTTTTACTTTTTGTTTCCGTCCGATAGCGTGCCAGCACTCGCTTTGTATCACAAGATTTGATAGTCAATCCTCCACCCAATATATCACTTTTTGTATCATAGGATAAATACTCCACATTCGTATATAGACAGTATCTTCCTGCTTCCAACCAAAAACGCTGTAAATCCACTTTCATTGCCCCTTGTTTCAGATCCTTCAAGTCAATACAGATTGTTCCATCTTTTTTCATCGTTACGTCATTGTTGCCAAATGACTTCCTCTTATCAAGCCATGGTGGAGTCAGTAAATTAAATGTTTCATCAAATTCTGGCATTTCGATGCTTTTTTCATAACAAGGACGAGCAAAAAAAGCGACATCTTCTCTTCGGCTTAGGCGAGTTCGCAACACCACGCCTGGATAATTTGTTGCATTATAAAAAGCTACCTCCCCCTCATCTGCCTCTGCAATCATTCCAATGTGAGAAACATGTAAAAATGTACGTTTACGCTTATAAGTACCATCTTGATTTCTTGCCACACAAAATACCAAATCACCTTCTCGAACTTCCTCTGGATTGGTAAAACATCGTCCTGATAAATACATATATTTTGCAAGATCACCCGCTGTACGCACTTGTTTTCCCACTAATTCATCACCATTCAAATTACTATCTGTCCAAGGATAATGGTTTGTCTCTTCTCCCAATAATTCTGCCAAATCATAATTCCCACTATTTTCCAAAACAATTCCATAAGAATTTTCAAACGAAATTCCTCGAAGCACTAATCCCATATAAGTGGAACAATCAATATAACAATATCCTCGTTCATCCAATGGATTTCCCTCCATCAAAGTATTACCTGCCTGATAATGATACATGATTCCTGCCTGTTTCGCCTTCCAATAGCTACGCGCTACACTGACTGCCTGTTTTGCATAGGCACCACAATAGAGACTGCCACAATGAAAAGGAAGATTTGTTACTTCATTCATCCAGTAATTTTTCCTATCCTCTTCATATTTTTGTTGGAATTGTTTCCATTTTGATTCACTGATTGGAGTTAATGTGTCATATTGAAGATAATTTTGGGTTTGATCCCAACCACAGTTCTTGCATTTCATTTCTGTTTCATTTAAACTTCCACATATTGGACAGATCCACATACTGTTTTCTCCCACTTTCTTGATTTTGTTTCTATTTTGTCTGCTCGAATTTATTATTTTTTAAGCATATTTTTGATAAAAATAGATGTCGTACAAAAGAATATCAGCATCATTCCTATTGCAACCATTAATGCCTGACTAATCAATACATCTCCAGTAGCACTATTACGTATCCACGCAACTCCTATAGGCAGCAGCAGCTCTGTTAATCCACAACCCATTAAAGCTCCCATAATCAAACTAATCCAGGATAACCATCCCCACTCGTCTATGTCCTCACCATATATACATGTTACCATCAAAACATTTCCTATTATCATAAAAAAAACAGAAGCCCGTCCTAATATTGTAATATCAACCATTACCTTTTGAGATACCCATCCAATCATAAAACACCACACTAAAAAGAGGCCTGTACTCAGCAGAATACCCAATACGACACCGAACAGTTTTAGTACTCTAGTGCTCATTGCAGCAGGTACGTTATTTGCTAATGTATCTAATAAAATAATAATAATACACCATAATATAACCAAAGCAATGAGGATTCCGATTACACAAATAGGAGCTTTCACTACATTCCAAACTTTTTGCCCAATTGTCATTTCCTCCATGTTTCCCATTTCCGCTGTTGTCTCATACGGCGCCACCAATTCCTCTATAAATTGATTTACCTGCTGCCAATTTTCTGAAAATGAAGCATCATTTTTTCTCCATATTCCAAATGGATCTATCACACCTACACAAACCAAACCTATCACCGCAATAATCAGTGTAATAATAACTGTCTTGGTACCTGATTTCAATGAGTTCAATTTTTTCTCTTCTGCATTTCGTTTTTGGACCATTGTATTGTATTCTTTTTGGACATCATCTCGTTTTTTAACAATCTCATCATACTCTTTTTGAGCCTCATCCCGTTTTTTTGCAATTTCATTGTATGCTTTTTCTTCCGTTTCTCTGGAACCTTTCAGCTGTGTCAATTTTGTCTTTTCCTCAAAATTTTGAACATATATAGAATACCAAGAATCTAATTCTTTATTATAACTCTCTTTCTTATCTGCTATCAGCTGCTCCATCTGACTTTTTTGCTCTGTTAAGGCTTTTATATCTGTCTGCAGTTGTTTCAGTTTTTGATTCTTATTCCCTGCCGCTGCCTTCGCCACTGCAATCTGCTGCTGCAGTTCTGTCAGTTCTTTCTGAAGCACTGCTTTCTGTTTTGAAACTAATTTATTTTCTTCACTCTCACGTTCCGCCGTTTCTTTTGCCGCCTTCGCCACTTCAATCTGTCGCTGCAGCTCCATTAAATCTCCTTGAAGCACCGCTTTCTGTTTTGAAACCGATTTTTCTACTGCTGTCCTGATATCCTTTTGAAAGTTTTCTTCTATTTTTGATGTAATGGGGACAGCAGCAGAATAATGCATAAAGTTTTTTGTCTCATCAAAACCGCAATTTTGACATACTTTCGCATTTTTCTTCTCTGTCCCACATATCATACATTTTGACATTTTGTACCGCCTTTCTATTCATCCGATGTTGTCTTTTTTAATTCTTCTTCATCTGGCTGGATGTCAAAAAATTTTTTTGCTTTCACCTCGTTATTTACTCTTTCTACTAAATCCACATAAATTTGATTTCCACTGCTGACTTGTTCAATTTGCTCTTTCAGCGACAGCGTCCCCTGATTTGAATTGGCTGTCACCACCGACTGCACCAACGTCTGCCCTGGAACCTGAGAAACTGTCTGCACAACAGGAATCTCTATGTTTTCTTTTTTCTTTGACAAAACTTTTATACTTGAGATTATTTTCTCCACTGTCTGTTTTTCTAGTTTATCTATATGTTCCTCAATACGCATTTTTCTCAAGCTTGCAATATCTTCTTTTTCCACTACCATTTTTTTCAAAGCAAGCTTTAAATGATGGAACAAGTCCGACAGCTGACGATACGAAAAACCTTCTGTCAACTCAGCCATATCTCTCGCATCAATATTTTCTAAAGGCAGCTTAACTCTGCCCGCCAGATATTGTCGAATATAATGCAAACGCTCTTCAAAATCAGGAGGACAGCAGGGACAAATCAATATCTGCCGTCCTAAAAGACGGGCAGACAAAATCTCTGCCCGTTCTTCCACCAAAATCAAAAACCACGGTGCCAATTCATCCTCCATCTCTTCTAACTTATCTGCAATTGTGTTCATAACTTCTTTTTTATACCGACAATCCGCTAAGTTTTCCATATAAATACATAGTTTTCCATATTCTGCGCTCGCCTGAAACAAAGCCTCCACCTTTGCCAGAGCAAGTGCACTGGATTCTTCATTCAGTTCCAGTCCGTTGAGCATCACCACTACTTGATAATTCTGTCGATACAGCTCATTCATCAGAGCATAAGCTGTAGTATGTTTTCCGTTTCCAAAAGGTCCCGTCAGCAAAACGCTATTTAAAGGAGTAAGATCTAATATCTCATCTAGTTCTCTATCTGCTACTGCTGCTTTCAATACTTTTGCCCACACATAACTATCTGGCAAATTATCATATATCTCCTTTGGTTCCCAATAATACATCTGGTCTTCAATGAGTTGTTTTGCTCGCTCCTCAATTGACTCCTGCTTCATCTTCTCAAACTTGTTCGATTTGTCTTGTTGCGCATCCCCTAAGATTTCCTTCTCCTGATCTTCATTCTCTCCCAAAACACATCTTCCCCTTTATACCAAATTTTTTCCATTTCATTTAATCTTCTCTAATTTCTTTTTCCGATACTTCTTTTTCCCACTTCTCAATAGATGCTTTCATCTCTGCCTTCGGAGTTGGACGGCAGTCATTTTTTGCCTGCATAAACATTTCTCTTGTCAAACAAAACTCTCCACGCTTTAAAGCTTCCAGCAATTCTTCTTCTGACTCATACGCATTTGCACCCTGCTTCTTAATGATACGCTTTAATTTTGCCACAATACGATTAATATCTCGATAGCTATAATCATCAGTCTGCGCCGCCATGTCTTCGCAAGTAAAACCATCCTCCTTTGTAATAAATTCCAGTTTCATTTCAAAGGCATGCGTTCTAGCCTTCAAATCTGGCAATGGCACACGAATCAATTCCAGACGATCCATCATTGCGCCATCCACACGATTTGGATAATTAGTTGCTGCGATAAACACAATTGGCTTATCCTGCTCATAGATATGATTGAATCCATCCAAAAAGGTTGTTATCAGCGAATATTCATGTCCTGCCAAGTTAGGTTGATCACGATTTTTGCACACACCATCTAACTCATCAATAAAAAGAATACATGGTGCATTTTTCTCAGCTTCTACAAAGACACGCTGGATAATCTTATTCGCATCTCCAACATAGCGACTCAAAATATCTGCTCCTGACAAAGACATATATTTGTATCCAGTTTTCATCAATTCATGGGCTAATGCCTTGGCAATATAGGTCTTTCCACAACCAAATAAACCATATAAGAAAAATGAGTTTACATTTTCCATATCCATATATTGATTTAAAGCAGTGAAAGTGCTATTCTTTACACATTCCTTAAGATATTTTTTCAGCTCATCCATACCGGCTACTTTGTCAAAGCCATGCTTTGGCGGATCCTGAAACCAAGACTGTACCATTTCTTCTGTAACAACCTCATCTTCTGATGAATTCTCCTGATTCTCCTCACCCTTCTTTACCTGAGTATCACTTTTTTTTGTATCTGCCAGATTTTTTTTCTGACTTTCCATTTTTTTAACTGCTGCAGGATTAAGATAAAGCGCAATCTCTCTTAACTTAGCAGTACAGTCTTTTTGATTCTGTTCCCAACGGTTTTTCATAGCATCAATACTATTGGAAGCAATTTTTCCACACACTTCCGCTGCCTGCTGATACAAACGTCCTTCCTCAGCACTTGGCACATCATTATTGGCTGCTCTTGTACTCTCCGCCTGACTAATGAGCCATGTATACTGATTGATTAAACGATTCGTATTTTTTACATAATCTGTTGTCATTTCTTATTTCCTCCTATATAGGCTGTCTCTACTATCAATAAGGCTTTGCCGCCTCTAACGCTTTTCTATAATCCTCTGCAGTCAACCCATTATCATCGCCATCCTGCTCCTCTCCCGTGACTCCATTAATAATATTTACATAATTACTGCTGTCCATATCAGCTTCCGTCACACCGCTCTGTTTCTGCGCCTCCTCTTGGTTCTTTTCTTTGATTCTGCGCTTCAAGCAGTCTTCAAAATTATCTCCGCTCATCAAGCTCTGGACAAATTTATCATCAATACAACTAATTGCCTTCTCAGGAAGCTTTACTTCTGACAAGCCCTTCCCCATTTCCTCGGAGTTTTCATACATACCATTTACACGCCACTTCAGCAAAGCAGTCTGTATTTGCTGAGAATTATCCGAAATACCATTCAACATTCTTATTGCACGACTCATTTTATTTATCGTTGCATTTAAATCCGCATCAGAAACAATATTTCTCAAATCTTCCTGTGCATCTTTCACCAAAACCAAACCAATGGAAGCTGTTTTTATACGCTCTATCTGTCGATCATAGTTTCGTCCTTCCTCCATTGCATGAGCTGCACTTGTACGCTCTATGTCAATTCTGGCATTAAAAAGACGCTTACACGCATCCAGATCCACCGAACATTTTTTAATTTCCTGAGCACGCTCTGCTTCTGTTCTCTTTTTATTTATGTACTTTTTCTGCTCATATTCCTGCTTCTTTTGCTTTTTTTTCTGATCCTTGTTAAACTGCTTTTCCTGCCAATTCTTATTATCAAAAATCATCGTTTCTTTTTCCTTTCTATCATTAAATTTAGTTCATAACACGCTGCTTTTCATGCTGCTTTAATTTTTCAGCTTCCTGTTGCTGCTTCATTCCCTGTTGCTGATATTGATTTTTCATTTTTTCTGCATATTCCAATTCCTCTATTTTATTTAAATTGTCTGCAATCTCATTGCTAAGAGCTGGACTAGAAAATATATGCTGCATCGCTGCATGATTCTTATTTAAAAATTCATCAATTTCAACATTCTGTCGAATGATATTTTCAATAGTTTCCTGATCATCTTCTGCAATTTCTTCCATTTTTTTAATAAAAAGTGGATCTTCCACTCTAGGTAAGTTAGTCAAGGAATCAGCCAAGAACTCAATTACCCTCATTTGCTTTGAGATTCGCGCACGAAGAATCGCAATTGTTTTTTCTTTATCCAGCATTGCCTCACAGGTAAGTACGTACTCGCGCATTAAATCATTAAATTGAAAAGCATCAGCAGAAATTCGTTCTGGATGATCTAAATTATCTTTCAATTCTGCAATCCATCCTAAGCCCTCTTCCGTAGTAGACTTACTCTCATACTCTGCTTTTATCTTCTTATAATCCTCAACCTGTTTCTCATAAGGAATCTGCTTTTGCTTATCATCACGCTCCAATCTGTCCAATGTCTTGCAGTTATCCAGCATCATATGATATTTTCTCATATATTTTTCCTTAGCAGCTTTCCACTGAGAAATCATATTTCTTTCTGATGCAGGTACGTCTTTACGCTGATACAATACGCCATTGCTGAGGGCCTTGTAAGCCCACTCCGCTGTCTCCTTTTGGTTTCCCTCAATGCTTTCTTTCAGACACAATGCAACATACTGCAATTCTTTGTCAATTTCCGTTACATCCAGTTCCATCACCTGTGCATTTTCTAACTCAGTAATGGCAACCTTTTGTACAGATTTACAATTTCGAATGAATTCTTCATTCAAAGAGCATTTGGAAAAATTAATGCTTTTCAAAATTTCTGCAATCTCCTGTGCTCTTTTTACAGAATCGGAAGCTTGCTGTTTTATCTCCTGCTCCAGTTCCTCTGGTGTCTTCTTCTCGCCAAACACAGCCTTCTCCACCGTTTTTGCCGCTTTTTGTGCCATATTTTTTATTTTCATAATAAATCCCCTTTCCTGGTTTCATTTTCCCTTACTTTATTTTTACCTTGTCACAAATCGAATGGACTCAGACTCTACCTTTGATGAATCGTTTTTTATCATCAATTTTAATTGAAATCCCTTTTTCAAAGAAAGACCCACTTTCCAAAAATCCACTTCCTTCAAAACTGGCAGTTCCAACGAATAAATTTGTTCCTGCCCTCCATTTTTTAACACAGACAAATCAACCATTATTTTCTTTTTTCCATCTATCCTCGCTATTTTTTGCTCAAGCCATTTATCCTGGTACACCAGCTCATTTGCTCCTGCAATCGATACACGCTTCCTCTCCTGTCCCAGATAAGTTATAATTCCGATATCATAATTTCTCAAAATTTCATTGCGATACTTCTCTGCTTCCTCCATAATCTTCTTTTTTGCACTGGCTTCATCTCCAATTACACTGATTGCAGGAAAACCACATACCGAACAATCTTCATCTAAATTAATTTGAGTTCCACAGCAATAACATTCCATTTATGTTCATCCTCCTACTTAAATACTTTCACATATTTTATAATCTTTTCCTGCATATTCCACAACAAATGTTCTGTTTCTACTAATTGATTTTTCACAGCTTCCTCTACATCAAATGCTTCTATGGAATCATTTTGAATTTGAAATAAGCGACTATCCTCCGCTAATTCTCTTCTAATATTTTGCAGCATATTTAATCTATTTTTCATCTTTTCCAAGTTTCTCTTATATTCTGGTTCCTTCAACGGTGCCAATTGTCTTTCTAATGCAGTCAATTGTTCCTGAATTTGATTATATTCCTCTGAATATTGCTGAAATTCGCTGTTTACAGTCTTAAGTTTCTCCTGTGCAGATTGAATTTTCATTTGACATTTCTCTCTCTCATCCTTCTTCTTTGCCAGGTCAACTGTCATGCCATCTAAACGCGTTTGCTCTGCCAAAAGTTCTTCCAGAACACGTGCTAACTCTTCCTTCATTCCCGCTGCATTTTTACATTCCACATCACTCTTCAAACGCTTTATCTTATCTTTCAACATCCTGCAGGAATCGTCTATGCTGGCACTTTTCTCTTGCAATGTTTCATAATCCACCTTTGCTTTGGCAAGCTGCTCCTCTTGTTCTGACTTTTTCTTCGTTTCATCCTCAATCTTCTGATGCCATTCAATCAATTCTTTCTGAATTGTCTGTTTCTCTCTCTGCAGTGCTTGCTTTTCCTCAATCAAAGTTTGCTTTTTCTCAGCCAACAACTCATTCGCCTGCTTTAATTGTGGAATGTCCACCTCGCAAAGAGCTTTATTATCTTTTTTCTGTATCTCCCATTGATCTGCCAAATAATTGATTTGTTCATTCCATTTCTTTGTCTCTTCATCCAACTTTGATTGATATAGTTGAAGTTTTTTATAATCTGCTTCTTTCTCTTCACACATCGACTTTGCCACTTTGATGGAATTCTGTACTGCACTGATTTGACTCTTCCAATTCTCTAACTTCGTCTGGTAGTCTACCTTCTGACTTAAGAAAGTATTGTATTCCTTTTTTCTATCCTCTATTTGCAGCTCAAACTCCACCTTACTCTTCAATGTTGAATCCAACTCCTGTTCTTGCTGTTCATTACATAACCTCTGTGCTTCCAATTCCTGATTTGCTTGCTTCCACTTTTCCGACAGTTTTTCATAGGATTCTCGCATTTCTGCTACCGTCGCCTGACTGTCATCAAGCTTCTTCTGCATCTGCAAAATGGTATCCTTTATTGTATCAATTTCTAACTCTTGTTTTTTTAAAGAATCGATCAATTTTTCTTTTTCTGCATTGAGTGCGTCAATTTCTTTTTGACGCACTCCTAACTGATTTTTTGCCTCCTCACATTCACTTTTTAAAGTACTGTCTCTTAACTCCAATTCTTTTAATTGACTCTGAATGTTGGTCAGCTTTTCTCTCTTTTCTTCCAAGCGATCTGCTCTGGAGTTTTCACAGATTTCCTGCTGATTGTGCTGATAAATTAGATTGACACGATCGCACAGCCAAATTAACTTTGTCATCAGCTTACTTACGTCCTCCACAGGACATTGGTAAATTTCTATATGAGCTTCATTTCTAATATCACTGCACAATTCCTGCATCAATTCCAATACCTGCTCAACATTCATCTTTGCGACGGACTCATATGCCGTCAAATCATTATGCAAATTTTTAAACTTCAAGCTCATATACCTCCTCATCTACTGTTGAAGTATCAAACATGTCACCATAATTTCCCAGCTCAATCTTTAAATGGTCTTTATATACTTCCCCATTGAGGTTTTCCAGCAGCATCACATGGAAAGTCACTACACCAGAGTCATCAAACGAAAATCCATAATGACAAAAATCAAAGGGCAGCTTTTCCATAAGATACGACATTTCTCTCTTAAACGGTAAATACCCAGCCTGATTCCTATTGCCTGAAAACTCAATTGCAAATGCATCGAGACGCCCCTGTGCATTAGAAAAAATATGAGGTTTTTTCGTCTTCTGATTGATAATCTTATAAATATGCTCATCGTGAGCATCGCTAAAATTAATTTCTTGATGTGCCATAACTCCATAAGCAAATTTTGCTTTTTGAAGTTCTTTTTTCCGCTGTCCCCAAAAAACTCCTATTGAATATTTTGCAGTTTGTTGGATAGATATTACATCGGATGCAACAAGAGCCGCTCCCAATGAAACTGCACTCTCTCGATTTTCTAATCCAATATTTTCTAATCGTTTGTCCAATTTCGCAAAATGGAATTTTTCTTTTACCTGTCTCTGTACTAAAGTATACTTGCCAAATCCTCCTACCAATGCAATCTTAAATCGATCTTGAGTGCTGTCCATATAAGGATAAAGGACACTTGCCTGTTCCTTTTTCATCCTTTGATTTTCACTATCCATATAAGCAATTGCCTTATCTAACTGAGCATTTAAGACGGGATAAATAATTTGTTCATAAGCAATATAAAGCTGCGCATAAGTGATTGGCACTGCTCTTTTATTATATTTAACTGCAATAAACTGTTCGTTGTCCTGTTTTACACTATCCCAATCTCCATCATACTCATCAAAACGTTCTTCTACTGCCTTTGATTTGCTCTGCAGCATCAATTCTAACCGGTCAACCGCCTTCATAAATTCTCCATCTGTTGAAGATGGTACTTCCGTTTCTCGTATTACTCCAGCCTGCTGCAATGCTAGCGTTACAACCCCCTCCATATAAGCAATGCCCGCATCTCCAATTTTCTTTTTCTGATTTTCTCCTGCACCCTCATTGTATCGGGCAGTCACCTGCACTTTATTTAATTCACAGGAATTTACATTTGTTATCGTAATATCCAGTGTTCCTCCGCCATAGTCAATAATCAGCACATTTCCCTCAAAGGGACTATGCTTTTGAACTTCAAAACTATGAGCAAAATAAGCACTGGCTGCCTCTGGCTCACTAATTACTCGCACATGCTCAATAAACTCAATCTCATGGCAGATATCACGCAAGATAATACGTCCATCTAAAGTTCCTGCCTTTTCATTCCAAACTTCGGGAGCACAGATAATCACCTGATCAAATTTTTCTTCACCAAAGTCATGTAAAATAATCTTCAGATGCTCTTCCAAGAAACGCTTTGCTATTTTTCTGGGCGAGTACTCTTCTGTAAATTTCCTCTCTCTCAATATATCTGGGTTTTTTTCAGGAAGAAGCATTTTAAACGCTTTAAATACTCGACAATCTGAATCTCCCACCAAATCTTTTGCTGCTAATCCAGTACAAAAATTACCATCAAAATCAATACCCGCAATCGATGGGACGAATTGAGAACCTCCCTGCCCCACGATTAAAGCCTTCACTATCTTCTGCTCTTTATCATATACAGAAAAAGTACTATAAGTACTTCCCAAATCAATACCTACATTCATTTTTTACTGTATCCTCCCTTTGTTATTTAAAAATTCCAGCAGCCTTCAAAGCACGCTTATAATCCTCCTCGTTCGCTGTAAAAGTTTTAGAAGTTTTTTCTTCCTCCACAAAAGTTTTTATCTTATCATGCTCATCAATCACATTGCTTTCTTGATTTGATGAAATCGAAGCCTGTTCTCTTGCTTCCTGATTCAAATTTATTTGCCTATCAATGTTTTTCTGTTCATTCTGAATCAAATTCAAATTTTCATCCATGAGATTCTTCACATCATTCATATCAATTTGACTCAAATCACGATTAATTACCTTTGTTAACAATGCACTCTCACATTGATTCAGGATAGACTCTCTTACACGTATCGACTGATCCATCAGAGTTAATAACTGACTGCTGCTCTCTCTTTGTTTGCTTCGGCTTTCTTTTGCTTTATACAGCGAATTGGAAATGATAATAATTTGCTGATGATACGTATTAATTTCATCAACAAGCTTCCATTGCTCTTGCGTCACACATAAATTCTGTGCTCCCCATTCCAAAGCCCGAAGAATACGACGTACACTATCAAAATTATTTTCTCTCTCTGCCTGCTTGATATCATCCAGCCACTCAGTCACTACAGTAACCATCCCGGGATTACTTTTATGATTCCAACAAGTCAGCAATTCCTGACGAATTCTTTCAAATTCTGCCAATTCTATTCCATTACTTTTGCAAAACTCTTTGCTAAATTTTATACTACGTACTCGGTTAGAAAAAGCATCTTCCTTTACAATATATGCTTCCCCCTCCTCATTCTCTGCAATATCATATCGATGCTGAAGAATTTTCCACAAACTGCTGTCATAATTTTGACCTCGCTCACACTTTGCCTGCTCCACCAACCGATTCCAAATCTGCTGATTCTTCAGTCGCTCCACCAATTCACAATAATATCTCTTTTGATTGACCTCCAAATTCCATTCACATTGCTCCTGAAATGACTTGGAATGATACCAGGCATATAAATAGTCAATCCAATCTTCCATCTCCTGCACGGAACCAATTCGCTCCGGATATTCCATAAGTACTGACGTCACCAAAGTCTCTATCTGTCCTCTAGAAAAAGAATTGAGAAAAATTACTCTCTCCTTCATTTGCTTCGCCATCTGATGATACAAATCAACTTGCTTCATCGCAGCAATCGCTCTTAAATCTTCGCATAGGCTTTGATTTCTTTCATCTTTATAAAAGAAAATCCCATTGGGATTTAACAAATAGTCCTTACTTTCTCCCGCTGAGATAGAGGCAAGCAGAACCACGATACTTCCCCTGTTATCTTTATCATTTAATGCGATTAAACGCTCCAAAAGTTTCTTATTTGATTCAAACAAAAAAGAAAAAGTAGACAGCTGAAATACAAATGCACTTTTTTCTTTTTCAGTACTTTCTTCCATCAATTTTAATATACGCGTACAAAATTCTTTTTCCTGATCTCTTTCAATTCTAATACTTGTTCTTCCTTTGATAACAAATGTTTCTTCCGCTCCCATAAAGAAATCTATGAATTTTTTTCTCCAATGGTCATTTTTTTTCTCATACCAGTCATAAGAATCCTGATCCAACACCTCTAAAGTAATTTCTGAGGCGCTCCCACTTACAAAATAAATATGCTCATATCCTAAACGATTTTTTTTAAGCTTGTACCACAAATAAGATTTCAAATCCAATTGAATTAAACTGTCCAAATAATACATATCTGTACTATTTGCAAACACAAAATGCAAAAAATACTCTGATGAAAACATATTTTATCTCCCTATCGCCCCAAAATCATTTGTCCACCTTGATACCCCAGTATAAATGTTTTGTAATTTAATTCACTAAAGCTTTATTTTTTATTGTAAAATATACAATTTAAAAATGCAACTATATTTTTGAATAAAACAGATTGTTTCATTCAACTTGTAGTTACAAGGTCGCTAATATTTCTTTCCACACCTTCAGCACGCCATCCTTTTGATAACCTGGGATAACCTCATCTGCAATTGCCTTCACCTCGACCCTTCCATTTTCCACCGCAAACGATTTTCCTGCCGCCTCCAGCATGGCAATGTCATTCATATTGTCGCCAAAAGCATACACATCTTTCAAGTCTACCTCTAAGCGACGGCACAGTTCCTTTAATGCAGATGCTTTGCTGACATCTGCCGCTACCAAATCCATCCACCAGCTGCCTGCTGAACAGCCATTTAGTTTGGATTTCCACTTAGGTGTAAACCATGTACTGCACACTCCCTCTGCATCGGATGGATGATAGATGGAAATTTTTCCAATCTCCCCCTCTGGCAGCACATCCCAGCCTCCCAAAGCCTCCAAATCAAAATGATAGCTGTTTTTCAGCCATTGAAACATTTTCGTATTCTCAAGTGGCGCATAGGCCTTCTCGGCAACGGAAATCATGACATCCGTATCCGGCAGTTTCCTGGCATCTGCAATAATTTCTCTTGCCATATCTCTTGGAATTGGATGCAATACCTCTACCTGCTTTCCTCTCTCCAGAATCATACTTCCACCTTCTACAATGTAACTAATCAAATCCGATACAGGCTCAAACAGTCTTCTCACACTGGCATACTGACGGCCACTGGCAATGATGACATGAATCCCTTTCTCTGTCAATTTTCTTACCACCTCATAGTATTCTGGATTTATTTTTAATGTACCATCCTCAACTAAAGTACCATCCACATCGGAAACTAAAATCTTCATAACTTCTTCCTTTCTTATCTTCTTTCATTGTTCGGAAGGAAATTTCTTTTCCACCATTTTAAACAAGCCTATAATAAGACAACTATTGTAAAGCAACGACGTCTTACCTATAACGATACAAAAAAGGCCGACCACTGTCAGCCCTTTTTTGTACTTTATTTTATTTTCAGTGCTTCAACAAGCCACTTCATAAGAGTTCAGCAAGTTGGAAAATTCCTCTGTCATTTTCTCATTTTCTGGATAAATAACAGTTAAAATACGGCTCAAATCCAAACTATACACACCTAAAATTGATTTTGCATCCACTACAATGTGGTCATAACAAAGCTCAATTTTAAATGGACAGTCATTGGCTGCCTTCACAAATTTTGCGACTCTTTCTCTTGATAATTGAATTTTTCTCTTTACCATATTTTTTCTCCTTTCTTTCTTAGACTACAAAGGTGCAGTTGTCAATAGCTAATAAAATCCCCATTTACAAAAGCCTTTCAAAACGTCACCCCTATTTAACTGTTTCAGAAAGGTATTTTTGTTATATCATACTCCATTTTTTTTGTCAATTTCTCGAAAATACAGAAATAGTGCTTTAATAATAATAATATTTTATCTATATTTTACAAAATTTTAATAATTTTTGTTATTTTTATTAAACTTAGAATAATTTTCTTGTTAAAAAGTCTCAGCATCCATTATTTGAATGAAAAACTATTTTTCCGCTTTTCTGCTTTTACTCTTAATTTCAACTTATTTCTATTTCTTTTTTTCCCGATACTCCCTCGGTGTGCACCCCATTTGCCTGCGAAAAATCTTGGTGAAATAGCTGGGCGTAGCAAATCCGGTACGCATGGCAATCTCCGTTATACTCAAATCTGTACTGGAAAGCAGAGCTGCACTCTGCTGAATTCGATATTGAATGAGATATTCAAACAATGCCATTCCAGTGCTTTCCTTAAAAAATCGACAACATTCGCTCCGGCAAATATGAATGGTATCGGCAATATCCTCCAACGTAATTTTCTCCATATAATGCTGATGAATATACCCCAAAATAATGCTGACCCGTTCAAAGGTGGCTGAGTCAGCTGCGTGCCCCCGCGTCATCTCATGACGATTTTGATAAATTAACAGCATAATCTGCTGTAATAATATAACAATCTGCATTTCCCAGGTCTCATTTTGCTCCATATACAATTGATTGATGGCTATAAGCCGCTGAATGACTGACGTATGCCAGGCATCCATTTGATTAAAATGAATTGCTCCCAGACTGCTGTCACTAGTTAACGGATGAATATATTTTTCAAATAAAAGACTATTTTCAAATCCGTAGACCAATCGTGGATGAAAAGTAATTGAAATATATTCACAATTTTTTCCCTGAAGCATATGTCCCGAATGAAGGGCATTGGAATTACAAAAAAGTCCATCTCCCTTTTGCACATGATAGACACGGTCATTCACTTGATACTCCATGCTTCCCTCTACAAAAAGAGTCAGCTCAATTTCTGGATGCCAATGCCACAAAAAAGTTCCCTTCTCATAATGTGCCAACACCTCGTTGCTAATAGCAAACGGAAAGCCATACACACCATGTTCCTTCAATTCTCTTTGATTTTCATTGATTAATAGCTGCATAATTACCTCAATATTATTCTAGTTTTTCCGAATATTTTAGCAGAATATTGTGCTGATTCTTAGTATAATCTATTTAATCTCAAAATACAACCTTCCAGTTAAAATACTTTTTGATTCCAAGAACACTTATTTGATATAGAAAGGAGAAAGCACATGAAAGACATTTTATTTCAAAAATTTTCTGCATTATTTGGCAGCGGCTCTGGCTTAACACTATACTTTGCACCAGGTCGTGTCAACTTAATTGGAGAGCACACCGACTACAATGGAGGCCACGTATTCCCCTGCGCCCTGACCATCGGCACCTACGCTGCGGCCAAGAAAAATGACCTCAAATTGATTCGTATGTACTCCATGAATTTTCCAAATGCTGGCATAATTTCTATTCCTATTGATTCCATCACTTATGACCCAAAAGATGGTTGGGGCAATTATCCAAAGGGTGTAGTATGGGCCTTTGCACAGCATGGCATGAACATCACAGAAGGCTTTGATATGGTTATCTATGGAAATATTCCAAACAGCTCTGGTCTTTCCTCTTCTGCCTCTATTGAAGTGCTGACCAGTGTTATTTTAAAAGATTTGTTTGGTTTTTCTGTTGACATGGTAGAGATTGCAAAAATCAGCCAGTTCGCAGAAAATAAATTTAATGGTGTCAACTGCGGTATCATGGATCAGTTTTCCATCGCCATGGGAAAAAAAGATGCTGCTATCTTCTTAGATACTTCCGATTTATCTTACATCTATGCTCCTATTCATCTGGAAAATGCCAAAATTGTCATTGCCTGCAGCAATAAAAAGCGTGGTTTAGCCGACTCCAAATACAATGAGCGAAGAAGCCAATGCGAAACTGCTCTGGCAGAAGTTCAGACCAAACTGCCCATCAAAGCACTCGGCGAACTTTCTGAAGAACAATTTGAACAGATAAAAGATGTCATCTCTGACCCAATTAATAGAAAACGTGCAAAACATGCTGTCTACGAAAATCAGAGAACCATTCACGCTGTAGAAGCATTGCAAAAGAATGATTTAACTCTCTTTGGAAAACTCATGAATGAATCTCATATTTCTCTGCGTGATGACTACGAAGTAACAGGAAAAGAATTAGATACTCTGGTAGAAACAGCATGGAAACAGCCAGGTGTCATCGGCTCCCGTATGACTGGTGCAGGATTTGGCGGCTGTACCGTCAGCATTGTAAAAAATAATGCAATTGACGATTTCATCAAAAATGTTGGTGATACTTACAAAAAAATGATTGGATACAGTGCAGATTTTTATGTGGTAGAAATTGGAGACGGAGGACGCGTGTGCTAGTAAAACACTTATGCCTGCTTCACAAATCTCATTAATGTATTTATAAAGTGAATCACTCTTTATAAGATAGGAAAGGAAAAAGTATATATGAACATAAATACCACAATTAATCAACTGATTCAATATGGTCTTCAGACGGGCCTTCTGGCCCCCGAAGACCAGACTTACGCTGCCAATCAGATTCTCTCTCTGCTCCAAATTGATGAATTTGAAGCAGAAACCTTGGATTCTATCCCTGAATTGGAATTAATCTTAAAAGAAATGCTAGATTATGCCTGCGAAAAAAAATTAACTAGCGGAGACAGTGTCGTTTATCGTGACTTGTTTGACTCCAAATTGATGAATTGTCTCATGGACCGTCCTTCTCAAGTAATTCGCCGTTTCTGGGAAAACTATTCCATCTCCCCACAGACAGCCACCGATGCCTACTATAAAATGAGTCAAGACTCCGACTACATTCGACGCTATCGTGTCTGCAAAGATTGGAAATGGAAAACCTCCACAGAATATGGAGATTTAGATATTACTATTAACCTGTCCAAGCCAGAGAAAGACCCCAAGGCAATCGCCGCGGCCCTCACGATGAAGCAGGCGAACTATCCAAAATGTCAGCTTTGTATGGAAAATGAAGGCTACGCCGGACGCGTGAACCATCCCGGGCGCTCCAATCATCGCATTATTCCCATTGAAATCAACCAAAGCACTTGGGGATTTCAATATTCTCCCTATGTTTATTACAATGAACACTGCATCGTATTTTGTGGCGAACATGTACCAATGAAAATTGATCGTTCCACTTTCCGCAAGCAATTTGATTTTCTCAAACAATTTCCTCACTATTTTATAGGCTCCAATGCTGATTTGCCTATTGTGGGAGGTTCCATTTTGACCCATGACCATTTTCAAGGAGGTCGCTATGAATTTCCTATGGCAAAAGCTGTCATGGAGACAAACATTCCTATCAAAGGCTACGAGGATGTCACAGTCGGTATCGTAAAATGGCCTATGTCTGTCATCCGTATTTCCAGCAAAGATGAAAATCGCCTCATCGATTTGGCAGACCATATTTTGCAGGCTTGGCGCAACTACACCGATGAAAGCGCTTTCATTTATGCCTATACGGAAGGTACAGCTCACAATACAATCACTCCGATTGCCCGAATGCGCAATGGCAAATATGAGCTGGATTTAGTTCTGCGAAACAATATCACTACAGAGGAGCATCCTCTCGGTGTCTATCACCCACATGCCGAGCTGCATCACATCAAAAAAGAAAATATCGGCTTGATTGAAGTTATGGGACTGGCGGTACTGCCTGCACGCTTAAAAACAGAACTGGAGCAATTGGCAGAGGCAATTTTGAATGGAAAAAATCTCCGTGAGGATCACAATCTCGAAAAGCATGCAGACTGGGTGGAAGAATTTTTGCCGCACTATAACAATCTAACAAATGATAACATCATGGAAATTCTCAAAACAGAAACTGGTAAAGTGTTTTCACAGGTTCTTGAACACGCTGGCGTATTCAAGCGAGATGAGGCTGGACAAATGGCATTCCTGCGCTTTCTTGCCACATTATCCTAACAATCCAACCACTCGCTGCTTTAAAGAATAAAATAGACCTTGAGACTAGATTTTCTAATCTCAAGGTCCATTATTTTTACAATGGGCTTATCTCTATGATTTTTCCAATTGAATCATTATTATTTTTTAATCAACAAGCTTTTTCCTGTCATTTCCTTAGGCTGTTCCTTGCCCATCAGCTCAATTAGGGTAGGTACGATATCTGCCAGACAACCGCCCTCTCTCAAACCATAGGATGGATCTGCATTAACCAAGATAAATGGCACTGGATTAGTAGTGTGAGCGGTAAATGGTTCTCCAGTCTCATAGTCGATCAACTGCTCTGCATTTCCGTGGTCAGCACAGATAAACATGATACCGCCTACTTCTTTCAGCGCATCCACTGCCTTTCCAACACACTCGTCCACAGCCTCTACCGCCTTGATAGCAGCTGCCTGCACACCGGTATGTCCGACCATATCTGGATTAGCAAAATTAATGATAATCACATCATACTTGTCAGCCTTGATAGCATCAACCAACTTTTCAGCTACTGTGTAAGCGCTCATCTCTGGCTGCAAATCATAGGTAGCTACCTTTGGAGACTTCACCAAAACTCGATCCTCTCCCTCATTTGGAGCTTCAACACCACCGTTGAAGAAGAATGTAACATGAGCATACTTCTCTGTCTCAGCGATACGAACTTGCTTCATGTTATTTGCTGCCAACCACTCACCAAAGGTGTTTGTGACAGAAACCTTCTTAAAGGCAATCAATTTATTAGGAATTGTCACATCATACTCCGTAAAACATACATAAACAACCTGTGGTCTGCTTC
Source organism: Lachnospiraceae bacterium (assembly GCA_051879015.1). Taxonomy (GTDB): domain Bacteria; phylum Bacillota; class Clostridia; order Lachnospirales; family Lachnospiraceae; genus JBJELF01. The sequence goes on along the minus strand of JBJELF010000086.1, from coordinate 23,716 downwards.
CTCTGTCAAATCCAGTAAACTCATCACAGCAGAATACTCTTGTCATCTCTCTCGCACGGTCTGGACGGAAATTGAAGAAGATAACCGAATCACCATCCTGAATTGGAGCGATTGCCTTACCATCCTCGCCGACTACTACCGTTGGTACAACGAACTCATCGGTTTTTCCCTCATCATAAGAATTCTGCACCGCACAAGCACCACATTTCGCCGTCTTGCCCTCACCATAGCGAAGAGCACGATAAGCCAATTCCACACGATCCCAACGATTATCACGGTCCATTGCATAATAACGACCCATTACGGAGGCTACCTTTCCAACACCGATTTCCTCACATTTATCCATCAATTCAACTACATAATCTTTACCTGATGCTGGAGGAGTATCACGTCCATCCAAGAAGCAGTGAATAAAGACTTTATCCAATCCCTGTCTCTTAGCTAACTCAATCAGGGCATAGATATGAGTATTGTGGCTATGCACACCTCCATCGGATACCAGACCAAATAAATGTAATGCAGAATTATTTTTCTTACAGTTTTCAACTGCCTTCAAAAATTCTTCATTTTCGAAGAATACGCCATCTTGAATTTCCTTCGTAATACGAGTCAATTCCTGATATACGATTCTTCCTGCTCCCATATTCATATGACCAACCTCAGAGTTACCCATCTGTCCCTCTGGAAGTCCTACTGCCATACCACTTGCATTTCCTTTTACAAATGGACACTCGGCCATCAACTGATCCATTACTGGAGTCTTCGCTAAAGCAACGGCATTGCCCTCCACCTTATCATTGAGACCGTAACCATCCAAAATCATCAAAACAACTGGTTTCTTCATTGATTTCTCCTTTCGCTTTCTTTCTGTCTGCTTTTCAATCCACGCTCAATCATTTCACAGAATATCACTTATCTCAATACAAAATGCGTGGCTTATCATCCTGCAAAGCAGCAATGACCTGCCTTACATGGGCCTACAGAAGGAAGAACAGCCAGACGGTATATCCACACCGTCTGACTGTCCCCTAACAACGGTACAAACCGTATTTCTTTTTCATTCAATCTATACTCAACTATCTTACAGAGCATAACTTGAAATTTATTACTTATTATAATTTACAATCTTTCCAAAATCTGGCTTGAGTGAAGCTCCTCCAACTAATCCACCATCAATATCTGGCTGTGCAAACAGCTCTGGTGCACTGCCGGCGCTTACGCTGCCGCCATACTGAATACGAATGCTCTCTGCAGTTGCTTCATCATAGATTTCAGCAATGCAAGCACGAATACCACCGCACACTTCCTCTGCCTGCTCTGTGGTAGCTACCTTGCCAGTACCGATTGCCCAGATTGGCTCATAGGCGATAACAGCCTGAGCAGCCTGCTCTGCAGTTACATTCTGGAATGCAATCTTAATCTGCATACGAATCCAATCCATTGTAACACCCTGCTCTCTCTGAGTCAAGGACTCACCACAGCAGATAATAGGAGTAATACCATACTCAAATGCCTTTAATACCTTTGCGTTTACCGTTGCATCTGTCTCAGCAAAATATTCTCTTCTCTCAGAATGTCCGATGATAACATACTTAACGCCTGCATCAACCAACATAGCTGGAGAAATTTCACCAGTATAAGCGCCCTTATCCTTATAGTACATATTTTCAGCACCAATCTGAATGTTGGTACCCTTAGCAGCTTCCATAGCAGGAATAATATCAATAGCTGGTACACAAAATACTACATCTACTTCATCATTTACTACCAATGGCTTTAAGGTATTTACCAAAGCAACTGCCTCAGATGGAGTCATGTTCATCTTCCAGTTGCCAGCAATAATCTTCTTACGCATTGTTCATGCCCTCCAAATTAATTATCTGTAACTGTCCAGTCAACTGAACAGTTATGACTACCCTATTAATTATTTATCGTTAGCAGCAACAACACCAGGAAGATCCTTACCCTCCAGGAACTCAAGAGATGCACCGCCACCAGTAGAGATGTGAGTCATCTTGTCACCGAAACCTAACTGATTTACAGCTGCTGCGGAATCACCGCCGCCAATGATGGTAGTAGCTTCTGTCTCAGCCAGGGACTTAGCTACAGCGATAGTACCAGCTGCCAAAATTGGATTTTCAAATACACCCATTGGTCCGTTCCAAACAACTGTCTTAGCAGACTTAACAGCCTCAGCATACAACTCAGCAGTCTTTGTACCGATGTCCAGACCCATCTTATCTGCAGGAATTTCACTGGATGGAACAACAGATACTTCAATTGGAGCATCAATTGGGCTTGGGAATGCTGCTGCAATTGTGGTATCAACAGGAAGAAGAAGCTTCTTTCCAAGAGCTTCTGCCTTGTCCATCATTTCCTTGCAGTAATCAATCTTAGTGTCATCTACCAAGGAAGTACCTACTTCGTATCCCTTTGCCTTCAAGAAGGTATAAGCCATACCACCACCAATAATTAAGGTATCGCACTTCTCAAGCAAATTGGAAATAACATTCAACTTATCAGCAACCTTAGCACCACCTAAAATAGCAACGAATGGTCTTACTGGGTTATTTACTGCATTGCCCAAGAAATCAATTTCCTTCTGCATCAAATAGCCAACTACTGCAGTGTCAACATACTCGGTAACACCTACGTTGGAGCAGTGTGCTCTGTGAGCAGTACCAAATGCATCATTTACATATACTTCGCAGAGAGAAGCCAATTCCTTGCTGAATGCTTCACCGTTTTTGGTCTCTTCTTTTCTATAACGAGTGTTCTCAAGTAAGATTACATCGCCATCCTTCATAGCCTCTACAGCAGCCTTTGCGTTTGGTCCAACTACTTCTGGATCAGCAGCAAACTTAACTTCCTGTCCCAACAACTCGCTCAAACGAACTGCAACAGGTGCCAAAGATAATTCTGGCTTTGGCTCTCCCTTTGGTTTTCCTAAATGGGAGCAAAGAATTACCTTTCCACCATCAGCAATCAATTTCTTGATAGTTGGAAGAGCAGCTACCAAACGGTTCTCGTCTGTGATCTTACCATTTTTCAATGGTACATTGAAATCACAGCGAACTAAAACTTTCTTGCCTTTTACGTTGATATCATCAACAGATTTCTTATTCAGCATGTCAAAATGCTCCTTTCAAAACTTTTTATAATCGAGTAGAATACAATCTCTGTTCTGACTACTCGCTGTGCCGCCCATTACCGCACCAATAAAAATCTTCTCAGTCTGAGCGTACACCCAATAATAATGAGGTCCGGTCCTACGGACCGGACCTCAAATAATGACCCGTTAAACGAACTCAAAAATTATGCCAACTCAGCGAAGTACTTGATTGTACGAACCATCTGGCTTGTGTAGGAGTTCTCATTATCATACCAAGAAACAACCTGTACCTGATAGGTGTCATCATCCAACTTGCTAACCATTGTCTGAGTAGCATCAAACAAGGAACCATAGGTGATACCGATGATATCAGAAGATACCAATGGCTCTTCGGTGTAACCGAAGGATGCGGAAGAAGCTGCCTTCATAGCTGCATTAATGCCGTCCTTTGTTACATTCTGACCCTTAACAACTGCTACCAAAATAGTAGTAGAACCAGTTGGAACTGGAACTCTCTGTGCGGAACCGATCAACTTGCCGTTCAACTCTGGGATAACTAAGCCGATAGCCTTAGCAGCACCAGTGGAGTTAGGAACGATATTAACAGCAGCTGCACGAGCTCTTCTCAAATCGCCCTTTCTGTGTGGTCCATCAAGTACCATCTGATCGCCTGTGAAAGCGTGAATGGTGCTCATGATACCGCTCTGGATTGGAGCATAATCATTCAATGCCTTAGCCATTGGAGCCAAGCAGTTTGTTGTACAGGAAGCTGCGGAAATGATGGTATCTTCAGCAGTCAATGTCTCATGGTTTACGCTGTAAACGATAGTCTTCAAATCATTACCAGCTGGTGCGGAAATAACAACCTTCTTAGCACCTGCATCGATATGAGCCTGAGACTTAGCCTTGGATGTATAGAAACCTGTACACTCCAATACAACGTCAACATCTAACTCGCCCCATGGAAGATCAGCTGCATTCTTCTCAGCATAAATCTTCAATGTCTTACCACATACAGTGATGGTACCTGCTTCATCATCAGAAGTTACCTGCTCTGCATACTTGTATCTGCCCTGTGCAGAATCATACTTTAACAGATGAGCCAACATAGAAGGCTTTGTCAAATCGTTAATTGCTACGATTTCATAACCTTCTGCATCAAACATCTGTCTGAAAGCCAGACGACCGATACGACCAAAACCATTAATTGCTACTTTTACTGCCATGATTTTATTCCTCCTAAAATATATTGGCTTAATGGAACAGTTTGTCCCATATGTTTAGGTGTTTATTTGTTAATAAATAGTCAACCTACATGTCTCTATTCTACCTTGTTTACCCAAAAAAGGCAAGTGTTTTCTTTTATAATTTGATAAAAATCCGTGAAAATTATTTGTCATTTATTAACAAATGTTCCTTGTTTTCTAAAAACGCCCCAGTTCACCTAAATATTTCCATTCATTTTACCTTCAAAAGAAAATTCAGAATCATCTCTTACAGAAATTTACTGATTGACACCCTTTCTTACTTTGTTATAATAACATCAACACCATGTTCCCGTCACCTGTCCATTATCCGTAATCGTTTCATATTTTGAACCATTACAGTGAATGAACGACGTAAGAATGAACATACGAAAGGACATACATCATGATTTCAGCAGACTATCACTGTCACACCCGTTTCTCCAGCGACTCTGATGCCAGCGTGGAGGGGCAAATTCAAGCTGCCATTCAAAAAGGATTTTCCCATCTTTGCATAACCGATCATGAAGATATTGACTATGACCCAACTGTAGAGGAAAACTTTCTAATTGACATGCCAGACTATATTCAGACTTTAACAAAACTCCAACAAACTTACCAAGATAAAATTACATTACACATTGGCGTGGAATTAGGTCTGCAGCCTCATCTAAAAGAAGAACTGCCCGCCTTTGCTGCCTCATTTCCTTTTGAATATATCATTGGTTCTACCCATCTGGTAGACAAAATTGACCCATACTATTCTGCCTTCTGGAAAAATTTTCCCAGCGACCACGCTGGTGTTCAACGATACTATGAAAAAACACTAGAAAATATTCGACTCTATGACTGCTTTGACTGCTACGGTCATATCGACTATATAAAACGATACGCACCAGACAAGACTCAATCCCATGATTATGCAGACTACCGCGATATCATTGACGAAATCTTAAAAGAACTGATTTACAAAGGCAAAGGTATCGAATGCAACACTGCTGGCTTTAAATACGCTCTTGGACAGCCAAATCCTCAATCTGACATTATCAAGCGCTATCTTGAATTAGGTGGAGAACTTCTCACCATTGGCTCTGATGCCCACCAATCAGAACATGTAGGTTATGCCTTTGACCTGCTTCCTGAATTTTTAAAAGCCTGCGGAGTTCGCTATTACACCATTTTTGACCATCGCAAGCCCATCTTTCTGCCACTATAAAGTATAATGATTCTATCATAACACCCCAGGCAGCTATATTTGTCCTGGGGTGTTATATCCGTTTAATTTCCAGATGGAATAAAGGGTCGAATGGCACCTGCCACCTTACCAATTGGCATAGTCTGCAGCCACACATGTCCAGGTCCAGTGATGACCGTGTTGAATAATCCTTCGCCGCCTAACAGTGCATTCTTCACACCTGGAACAGACTGAATATCAATTTGGCAGCTGCCGCTCATAGCAGCCAAATATCCTGTGTCCACCACAAGCTGTTGTCCCTTCTGCAGTTCATACTCTACAAGATGACCATCAAACTCTGCAAAAACAGTACCATATCCACTGACTTTCTGCATAATAAATCCTTCACCGCCAAAAAAACCTGCCCCTACTTTTTTATTAAAAAATACAGATAACTGAATACCTGCTTCACTGGCTAAAAAAGCACTCTTTTGAAAAATCATTTCATGTCCAGGGCTAATCTCAAAAGCTTTAATAGAACCTGGAAAACTAGATGCAAAGGCAATCATACCATTGCCATTTTTGGCGGTATACACATTCTGAAACATTTTTTCGCCGGCAAACATTCTTCCCAAAGCTTTTCCCATACCACCATTACTTGTCGTCTCCATCTTCATGTTTGGTGACATCCAAGACATGGCACCACCCTCGGAAATCATTTTTTCTCCATTTTCCAAATGACAAATTACAACGGGCAATGTTTCCCCCTCTATTTTATACTGCATAATCTGCTCCTTATTATTTGAATTGTTCCGATACCAGGTTCAAAAGATATGACTAATGAACTTTTAACCTTGATATCATAATTATTCTTTTATATCATCCATCTTGGCAACTTCTTTAATGGAGGACACTACACCTGCCATGCCCTGCAGCTCCGAAGGAATAATAATCTTCGTCGCTTTACCGTCCGCTGCTTTCTCAAAGGCCTCCAGACCTCTCAGGCGAATAACCGCCTCATCCGCATTTGCTTCACGCAGGAAACGAATACCATCCGCCTTAGCCTGCTGCACTTTCAAGATAGCTTCTGCCTGACCTTCTGCTTCCAAAATAGCAGCTGCTTTGCTTGCCTCTGCACGAAGCACTTCTGCTTCCTTCATAGCCTGTGCCTCTAAAATCTGAGATTCTTTCTTACCTTCTGCTACCAGAATAGTGGATTTCTTTTCACCTTCTGCACGAAGAATAGACTCACGGCGCTCACGCTCTGCCTTCATCTGTTTTTCCATGGCATCCTGAATTGCTGCCGGCGGAATAATATTCTTCAGCTCCACTCGATTGACACGAATTCCCCAAGGATCTGTGGCTACGTCCAAAGAAGAACGCATACGAGAATTAATTTCCTCACGGGAAGTCAATGTCTGATCTAATTCCATATCACCGATGATATTTCTCAATGTAGTTGCAGTCAAATTCTCGATAGCCATAATTGGATTTTCTACACCATAAGCATACAGCTTTGCATCGGTAATCTGATAAAATACGACCGTATCAATTCTCATAGTAACATTATCCTTTGTAATAACTGGCTGCGGCGCAAAATCCACTACCTGTTCCTTGAGCATTACCTTCTTAGCCACACGGTCAATAAATGGAGCCTTAAAATGAATACCTACATCCCAGGTAGCCAAATAACCTCCCAATCGTTCTACAACCATTGCATGTGCCTGCGGCACAATCTTGATACAAGATGATAATATCAGTAAGATTATCAATGCGATAACAACTACTGCGATAAATCCTCCTGATGCTGCTACATTCATAATTGGCATAATATTTTCCTCCTTAAATATGCATTTTGAATAGTTACAAATATTTTAAGACTTTCGTCAAAAAATCATTCGTTTTTTTTGACAATCAGCTTTACCCCGCTAATTTTGTCAATCACCACAAACTCGCCTACCTCAAAAACATCCTCATCATTTAAGGCAATTGCAGTCCATTCCTGACCTTTTACAACAGCCATGCCATAACCTTCTGCGTTATGTATCTTTTTCGTAACCCTCGCCTTCATGCCTACCAAACTAGCCGCATTTGTCTTAATATAATGTCCATTCATCAGAGATTGCGCTAAAGGACGAACTGTCAGCAAAAGAATAAAGGAAATCGCCAAAAATACAATTAACTGAAATTCTACTTCAACATGAAAAATGGCGGCCAAAATAGCTGCAAAACTGCCAAATGCAAACCAGATACAGACAAGCTGCATAGTGACAATTTCTACGACAATTAAAAAAATGAACAAAAACAACCAGTAAAAAATTTCCATCTTGTTTTCTCCTTTCTTTCATGATGATTCCCAAACTCATTTTGGGCTTTAAACTGCTTGTATTGTAGCATATTTTTTTTAGTCTCATTCAATTTGTCAAAACTTCGGCTATTTTTGTAACAATTACCCCATAATCTTTTATGACATACTATCTTTTCATCCTAGCATCCTCAAATGACATGATAAATCATAATTCTGACAAAAAAATGCTCTTTATCCCATGACACATTCAAATTTCCATTACATTTCTCCACCAGCTGTCGTATGACGGGCAATCCAAATCCATGATTCGATACCTCTCCTTTTCTTGTCAGCAATTTTCCATTTCTGTCTGTTTGCACAAAGCCATCATAGCGGTTCGCTATCTCAATAAACAAATTCTTTTTTTCTACTTTCATACCCAGGGCAATCTGTCGTTTTTCCTGCGGCAGCTTTTTGCTTGCCTCCACTGCATTGTCAATGGCATTACCTAGAATACCACAGATGACGACATCCTCCACATTCATTTTTGTTGGAATATTCAACTCCAATTCCATCTGAATACCATACATATCTGCTTTTGGAATCTTATAATTTAAAACGGTATCTACTGTAACATTTCCCGTTTTAACATAGTTTTTACTTTTTAATAGCTGCTGACGTTCCTGCACAAATTCGATAATACCATTACAATCGCCTTTTTCGGCCATCGCCTCAACAACCATCAACAAATTTTTCATTTCGTGACGCATTTTACGAATGTAAACTTGCTCTCGCTCGATTTCCTGCAAATGATGCTTCTGATAATCAGACAACTGCTGCGTCAATTGTTCCTTCATCTGATTTTCTCTCTCAATCCCCATTTCCCAGATAGATAAAGCCAAAAAAATTCCTATCAACAGCACGGAAACAATAGTCATGGCCAACAGTGCTTCCATTCCATCTGATGTTGCCAACAAATAAGCACAAAAATTGAACAGCAGAAAACCACATAACCATACAATTCTTTCTATTGCCAAATGGCGTTTCACTGTAAACTTGGCAAGAGAATGATATTTCCAAATTGAAAAGATATAAAAACAGTTAATCAAAACAATCAATGTGATATCAGCTTTCATTTTCTGCTCCCCCACAATAATTCCAAAACTCATTGCGGATACGAGGACGATTTTTTTCGCTGATATTAAGAACAGTTCCATCGATCAAAGCAACTCTCTCATACTGAAATGCCTCAATATTATCCATATTCACCAAATAACCTTTGTGAATACGAATAAACCGCATTCCCTGCAAACGTGCTTCTGCTTGGTCTAATTTTTCATAATACTCATAAGTGTGATTAAGTGCATGCACAATAATCTTTCGACCAGAACTTTCTAAATATAAAATATCTCTGCAGCGCAGCTTCATGATATTCTTTCCTGAATGAAATATGAAATATTCATTCTTGAGTTTTTCAATTTTTTCTACCGCCTTTTCAAAAGCTAAATCAAAAGCATTCTCTTCGATTGGTTTCTGCAAAAATCGAAACGGTTCTGCCTCAAATAATTTTCGAATATATTCATCATGGCTGGAAATAAAAATAATCAACATGTGATAATCATTTTGGCGAATCCAAGAGGCTGTATCCAATCCATCTCGAAATCTCATTTCAATATCCAAATAAACCAAGTCAAAGGTCAATCCCTCCTCCATATCTTTCACAAATTCATCTCCGTCAGAGTAACATTCAATATGTACCTCCACTGCCCTGCGTTTTGCAAGCAACTCCAGACGTTTCTGAATTTCCCCCAGGTAGTACATTTCATCATCACAAATTGCTATATTAATCATTGATTTTTCATTTATCCTCTCTAATCTTCAAATAATATGGTTTCTTTTCCCACAACTCCATAATAGATTTGCCCCATTTCTTCCATCACCGCACGTCCATTGGTTCCCTCTGTAATTTTTGCTTTTACTGATGCTGTTTGATCCACAGGGATTGGCAGCAAAATCTCTACCTTATCCGTATAAGAAGTATCCATAGGATTAAGTCCCTCCTGCGCCAAAATATATTGAATCTTTCCGATATTGGTATAATCTGCAGTAATCAGCAACTCATCCGCCAGTTTTTTATCTACAATTACACTTCCTTCTAATCCAGCTTTAACCGCTCCCGAATAAGCACGAACAAGACCACCTGTACCCAGCAGAGTACCTCCAAAATATCGAGTAACCACAGCAGTCACGTTACAGATTTTTTGTCCTGACAGTACATCCAGCATGGGTTTACCTGCGGTCTGAGAAGGCTCTCCGTCATCACTGCAGCGCATAATTTCACTCTTTTTTCCTATTATATATGCAGAGCAATTATGTGTAGCATCCCAATATTTTTTCTTCATAGCTTCAATAAATTGAATTGCCTCCTCCTCTGTCTCCGTGTAATGGATATGAGTGATAAAACGAGATTTTTTTTCCACAATCTCTCCCATACCGTCTTGATAAATCGTACGATATTCTTTAATCATATTTGTTCTCTCTTTCTCTCATTGCTTCTCAAAAAGTAAGTTTACACTTCCATCTGCTTTTTTTATTCTATTACATTCTATCATTTCTTGCAAGTTCTGAATAAGAGAAAAACTTTATCTCCAAGTTTTTTTTGTTCTTTTGTGGAAATACTCTCTAATATCTGTTATAATAGGAAATAGCTCTTTATGCTTTTCTGTGACATACGAGCCCCATACTCTAGCAAAGGAGGAATTTATTTGAATTTTAAATATAATGAAATGAATCAACAAACGCAAGCGTTAAACCCATCCAAAATGCGCCTTTTTCATCGGATTATTCTTATCTTATTTAAGATGTTTCTCTTATCCTTTGTGATAGTCATCGTATTGGGTGTCTCATTCCTTTTTGGCTGTATCAAGGGAATCTTAAATAATACTCCGGAAGTGTCAAATGTTTTGATTTCTCCGAGCGGTTATTACAGTACACTTTTGGACAAAAATGGAGATGTAATGCAAACCTTAGTCATGGAAGGCTCCAATCGGCAGGAAGTATCCTACGAAGAACTGCCCCAAAATTTAATCAATGCCTTTATCGCTATTGAAGATGAACGCTATTGGCAACACAATGGCATCGACATTAAAGGGATCTTTCGAGCTGCTTTCATTGGACTGACTACTGGAAAGTTTACTGAGGGCGCCAGCACCATCACCCAGCAGCTGATTAAAAATAATATTTTTCAAGGAGGATTTGAGACAGGTATTTATAAAATTGAGCGCAAATTGCAGGAGCAGTATTTAGCTCTTCGTGTTGAATCGGAGCTGCTTTCCAAAAAGAAAATTTTAGAATATTATTTAAATTCCATCAATCTCGGCAACAACACACTCGGCGTCGAGTCCGCTGCCCAAAGATATTTTGGCAAACATGTATCTGATCTAACATTATCGGAATGTGCAGTATTGGCAGCTACTACTTCTAATCCATCTGCACGAAATCCCGTCACTCATCCTGAAAAAAATAGGGAGCGCCAACAAATTGTATTACAAAAAATGCTCACACTCGGCTTTATCAGTAAAGAAGAATATGACGAAGCCTACTCCGATGATGTGTATTCTCGTGTGCTAACCAGCTCTCTAACTGCCAGTACTTCGGTTTACAGTTATTATACCGACGCAGTCATTGAATCTGTCCTTAATGATTTGATCAAGGCTGGCTACACCAGCACGCAAGCAACGAAACTATTATACAGTGGCGGTCTTACTATCTACACCAACATGAATCCCGATATCCAAGCCATTGTAGATGAAGAAATTAATAATCCTGATAACTATGAAATTATGGAATACTCCATCACCTATACATTGTCTGTCTGTGACTCTACTGGACAAACTAGGACCTACACTCAAAATGATTTAAAAAATTATCATAAAACGGAGCTGGACAAACCAGCATTTAAGCTGATTTTTTCCACAGAAGAAGAGATTCAGACAACAATTGACGAATTCAAGGAAAGTGTCTTGGAAGATGGCGATACCATCGTATCGGAAGTACTCAATACTACCCTTCAGCCACAGACCTCCTTCATAGTAATAGAAAATGGCACAGGCTATGTCTCTGCTATCAGCGGTGGACGAGGTGAAAAGACTGCAAGCCGTGTCCTGAATCGTGCAACTGATTCCACCAGACAGCCGGGCTCCGCCTTTAAGACGCTTGCTGTATATGCTCCTGCCATTGACACCTGTGGTGCTACCTTGGCCACCACCTACTATGATAGCGAATATTCCTACAATAGCCATAATTTTGTAAATTGGTGGGGCTCTGAATATCTAGGCTACTGCAATATCCGCCAGGCTTTGGCTGCATCCATGAATATCATCGCTGTCAAATGTCTGATGAACACAGTCAGTCCTTCCCTCGGCATTACCTATTTACAGAATTTTGGAATTACTACACTAACTTCCTCTGACAATGTGCCATCCTTAGCGCTTGGCGGTATCACTTATGGTGTCACCAATCTGGAACTGACCGCAGCTTACGCAACAATTGAAAATCAGGGCGTTTATGTAGAACCTACCTTTTACACCAAAGTACTTGACCACAATGGTAAGGTGCTTCTAAATAATGAGCCTGAAACCCGCACGGTTCTGAGGGAGAGTACTGCTGCTTTGCTGACTGATGCTTTAATTTCTACTGTAGACAATACGCTTCTTGGCACGGAGTGGAATGATGCAAATGTCTCTGCTACCAATACACTCTGCAAACTGGACAACATGTCCACTGCAGGCAAAAGCGGAACTACGAGCGATCAGAATGATTTATGGTTTGTCGGCTATACCCCCTACTATACTGCTGGTATTTGGAGCGGTTATGACGAAACTAAAACGGTATCTGACACTTCTGGATATCACAAAAAAATTTGGGCTAAAATCATGAATCGAATGCACGAGGGATTAAAAGACCCTGGATTTAGCACCTGTTATGATTTAGTGGAATGTAAAATTTGCAGCAAATCTGGTTTACTTGCCATCCCAGGTGTTTGTGACTCCGATGAATGCAATGGTGTGGTTTATACTGAAAAATTTGTATCTGGCACAGAACCATTAGAATACTGCAATCGTCATAATATAGTAAATATTTGCACGGATTCCAATAAAATTGTTAATGAATTTTGTCCTAAATCCTCAACTGTTCAAAAAATATACTTATCGATTGATATCAATGACCAACTATATGGGAATACAGAAGATACCAAATACACTTTAGAAAATGATTTCAGCAATCAAACCTGTACTCTGCATCATGAACCCGACATAACAAAGGAATTTGAGTTCGATGAATCTCTAAATACCTTTGAAGTATATGAGGAGATTAAAGAAAACAATGATGACCGTACAGAAATCCACATTTATCCTTGATTCAGTACCATCATGATAATGATTATCAAAAAAAGGTCATAAAGTTTTAATTGCTTAAAACTTTATGACCTTTTTCACACCTCTTATTGTCTTACATAATTTTCAATCGTATCCGAAGTCAAATCCGTATTACGATAATTATGGACCTCCATCATTTCCAACGGCTGATATCCATCTTCCAAACCAGAAATTTCTCCATAATAAATTAAATTAAAATCATCATACTGCCACTTTGTCCACATTTCTTCATCATACAAGATAAGACTATATTCCGCTGGATTCCAATAAATATCATTGGCTGCAATTACTCCCAACTCATATAAATACCCTGAATAATAAGAATAAAATCGATATACATAACTACTTTCCAATAATTCTCCTACAATACAAAGAGGATCAATGGATTTATTTCTTAAAAAAACAATTTTAGACTGTTGATTATCTTGATATGCATAACAAAGCATACAATAAGCCTCTTTCCAGTCAACTCCTAAATACTCCCGAATCGAATCCTGAATTCCCAAAACACTGCCTGTGTTTTGGCGTTGAGATAAATCCACTTCAATAATTTCCGTCGGCTGTTCCGTGTCAACCTTCATAGCTGCATCCGTCTCATCATCTAAAGTATCCTTCACATCCATGTAGGAGCTCTCTGTGCTTGAAGTCGATTCTGTACTATTGCTCTCATTTACTCCATTCCCTTTTATACAAATCCTAACCAGCAACAGGAACATGATTATAAGCACCATCAGCCCACATAACTGCCATTTTTTCAATTAATCTCTACCTCACAGTCTGATACCAACCAGCATATCCATTTAAGATGAAGGCCTTCTGACAACGCAGTGCGAAATCGTCAAGGCCTTCCTCTATCATACAGCAATAACTGCTATTTATTTAAAATATGCTACACCAGATTCAAAAATCCTCATATCCTGCTCGCCGTAAATATTGATTGCTACAGAATCTCCACGACGCTCACTATGAGCCATCTTACCTAAGACACGACCATCTGGACTGGTAATACCCTCGATAGCGGCATAGGAACCATTAATATTCCACTCTTCATCCTGAGCCAAGCTGCCATCTGCATCTACATATTGAGTAGCCACCTGACCATTAGCAAAGAGTTTCTGAATCCACTCTGCATTTGCCACAAAACGTCCCTCTCCGTGAGAAGCTGGATTACAGTATACACCACCAAGCTTGGCCTGCTGCAGCCAAGGAGATTTGTTAGTAACAACCTTTGTGTAAACCATCTTGGAAATATGACGTCCCACGGTATTCATGGTCAATGTAGGAGAGTCTGCAGTCTGAGAAATAATTTCACCGTAAGGTACCAATCCTAACTTAATCAAAGCTTGGAAACCATTGCAGATACCCAATACCAGACCATCTCTCTGATGCAGCAATTCTTCCACTGCCTCCTTCATCTTTGCATTTCTGAAAGCAGTTGCAAAGAACTTTGCAGAACCATCTGGCTCATCACCAGCGGAGAATCCACCTGGGAACATGATAATCTGAGCCTGCTTAATCGCCTTTTCGTACTCCTGAATAGAATCACGGATATCTTCAGCACTCTGGTTCTTCATGACCTTAATCACCACATTTGCACCTGCACGTTCAAAAGCTCTCTGACTGTCATATTCGCAGTTAGTACCTGGAAATACAGGGATAAATACCGTTGGCTTTGCTACTTTATTCTTGCAGATATAAATATCTTTAGTATCATACAGTGGAGTATCTACCTTTGGCTGTTTCTGACCAGATAAATATGGGAATACCTTATCTAACGGAGCTTTCCAAGTCTTAATTGCTTCTGGCATGGAAATTACCATGTCCTGATAAGCCAATTCTGCTTCGGTCGTCACAGTACCAATCACTCTGCATGGTACACCCAAAGCCTCTGCAGTCCCCGCTGGAATTTCTGCCACAATATTTCCAAAGCCTGGAGCAAACAATTCATCTGCACTCACGCTATCATTGATTTTTACACCCAACATATTTCCAAATGCCATCTTGCTGACTGCTTCCGCAATACCATAACCAGTCAAGGCAAATGCCGATGCAATCTTTCCAGCTTTTACTGCCTCAAAAATACCTGCGTACAGTTTCATAATCTGCTCATAATTTGGCAAATCATAGGAATCCTTCTCAATCTCAAACAATACTAATTCATTACCAGCCTTCTTCAACTCTGTAGTTACCATGGTCTTTTCCGATGCTACATCAACAGCAAAGGAAACTAATGTCGGTGGTACACTGATATCATTGAAAGTACCAGACATGGAATCCTTTCCTCCGATTGATGGCAAACCAAAACCAATCTGAGCCGCATAGGCACCCAACAAGGCGGACAATGGCTCTCCCCAAGATTTTTCTTCCACCATTCTGCGGAAGTACTCTTGATATGTCATACGAATCTTGCTGTAATCGCCACCTGCTGCTACAATTTTTGCGATAGACTCAACTACTGCATAAATAGCGCCATGATATGGACTCCAAGATGATAAGTATGGATCAAAACCATAGCTCATCATAGTTACCACATCCGTCTTGCCTTTCATAACTGGCAATTTTGCCACCATGGTCTGAATTTCACTGAGCTGATATTTTCCACCATAAGGCATAACCACTGTGCCTGCACCGATGGAAGCGTCAAACATTTCTACCAGACCCTTCTGAGAACATACATTTAAGCTGCCCAACATCTTCATCCAAGTGTCCTTCACATCGGTGATTGGCTCACGATGGAAATAATTTTTATTTTCATCTGGCATCTGTACAATGACATCGGTTTCCTGATGTGCGCCATTGGTATTCAAGAAAGCACGACTGATATTGACAATATCCTTACCTCTCCAGTTTAATACCAGTCTTGGCTCCTCTGTTACTACTGCCACTGGAATAGCCTCTAAATTTTCCTCATTGGCATAAGCCAAAAATTGCTCCAAATCTTTTGGATCAACTACAACTGCCATACGCTCCTGAGATTCAGAAATTGCAATTTCCGTACCGTCCAAACCAGCATACTTCTTTGGTACCTTGTCCAAATCTACTACCAGACCATCTGCCAACTCGCCGATAGCCACAGATACACCGCCTGCACCAAAGTCATTACATTTTTTAATCAGAATAGAAACTTCCTCTCTGCGGAACAATCTCTGAATCTTTCTCTCAGTTGGTGCATTTCCCTTCTGTACTTCTGCGCCACAGGTATCAATGGAAGCTTCTGTATGCACCTTAGAAGAACCAGTCGCACCGCCACAGCCATCACGACCTGTCCTTCCACCCAACAATACAATAATATCGCCTGGGTCAGAGGTCTCGCGAATGACAGCTCGTCTTGGAGCAGCACCCATGACAGCGCCAATTTCCATTCTCTTTGCTACGTAATTTGGATGATATACTTCCTTTACATAGCCAGTTGCCAAACCAATCTGATTTCCGTAGGAACTATAACCCTGAGCTGCGCCTCTTACAATCTTCTTCTGAGGCAATTTACCCTTCAAGGTCTCTGCCAACGATTTCGTTGGGTCTGCCGCACCAGTGATACGCATAGCCTGATATACATAAGTACGACCAGACAGTGGGTCACGAATTGCACCGCCCAGACAAGTAGCTGCACCACCAAAAGGCTCAATTTCCGTTGGATGATTGTGAGTCTCATTCTTAAAGTTAACCAGCCATTCTTCTACCTGACCATCAATCTCTACTGGTACAACAATGGAACATGCATTAATTTCTTCCGATTCCTCCTGGTCGGCCAGCTTACCTTCCCTTTTGAGCTTTCTCATAGCCATCAAAGCCACATCCATCAGGCAGACAAACTTGTCATTGCGTCCTGCAAAAATAGACTTGTGAGTATCATAATAAGCCTTATAAGTCTCCTCAATCGGCACACGATAAACGCCATCTTCAAAAACAATATTTTTTAATTCGGTATTAAAGGTAGTGTGACGACAATGATCGGACCAATAAGTATCCAACACACGAATTTCCGTCATCGATGGATCTCTATGTTCCTCATTCTTAAAATAATTTTGTATATGCAAAAAATCTTTGAAGGTCATAGCTAAATTTAAAGACTGATATAATTCATTCAATTCGGACTCAGGCATATTCTGAAATCCATCAAAAATTTTAACATCTGATGGCTCATCAAATTTTGTAACCAAAGTCTCTGGGATTGCCATTGCTGCCTCTCTGGAATCCACCGGATTAATACAATGGCTCTTTAAACGAGCAACTTCAGCCTCGGTCAATCTTCCTGAAATAACATAGGTAGTTGCTGAACGAATAATTGGAGTTTCTTCCTCGTTCAAAAATTTGACACACTGTTCTGCAGAATCTGCTCTTTGATCAAACTGACCCGGCAAATACTCAACAGAAAAAATTATATCATTTGGCTCACATGGAAATTCAGACTCATACAACAAATCAACAGGTGGCTCCGAAAAGATGGTTCCTTTTGCCTTCTCATAAGTTGTATCGGAAAGATTTTCAATGTCATAACGGATTAAAACACGCACTTTTGTCACTGTCTCAATACCCAAATAGCTGGCAATCTCCTCGCTCAATTCACGAGCCTTAACTGCAAAATCTGGTTTCTTCTCCACGTATACTCTTCTGACGCTCATAATAACCTCCGCTTACGCATTTTTTGTTTAGGTAACTAGGATAATTAGTTCATTTGGCTGCCGCCGCTTAACAAAACGATGACATGATTGATATTCTGACTTATCTCCATCAACAAGCAGATAGGGTTCTGTTGATAGATGTAAGGATACTAAGTCAAACTCCCCGTTCTGAGTACGAACGTAGTGCTTTGAATATTTTACCCATAGAAAGACTACTCTATGGAACCGAATATATTCAATTATTAATGTCATTATAACATTCTATTTTATTTCCTGTCATTGTATAGTTTATAGAAATTTAAGAAAATTTGCAAGATATTTTCAGTATATTTAGAAAAGAAATAACTATTTTTTCATACATCCTGCACAGAAAAAGAAGCGCCTTAAAATCTCTGCTAAAGAAATTCAAACACGCTTCTCTCCTTATTTTTTCTTATGCATCATCGCTTGATTCTGAGTACTCTATTATTTCTGATTTCTAAACTGCACTGGCGTCATATTATAAGTTTTCTTAAAAATACGGTTAAAATGCTCCACATTCTGATAACCCACCATGGCAGCCACATTCTCTACTGTCATAGTACTCGTCTTCAACAAAGTCTTCGCTTTCTTCATCCGCACACTCTTTACCATATCGCCAAAGGTCATACCAGATTTATCCTTAATATATTTAGATAAATATGGCTTCGACAAAAAGAACTTTTCTGACAAATCATCCAGTGTAACCGTTAAATAGTTGGTATTGATGTAATTTTTAATATCCAACATACGCTTATCCTTTAACTCACTGGAATTCTGTACGCTCTCCACTTTGTTGACGGCCACCACCAAAGCTTGAATAGATGCACGAATGATATCATTATCAATTCCAACTCCCCAACAACGTACACCATTACAGATAACACCCACATAAGCCACTGCCTTGGAAGAACTTCCTTTTGTCAAAGAATGTTCTTCATAAAAACTCAACTCATAGCTGATATTGAAATAACTCTTTAATGCATTGCTGACTGCATCCAAACGACCATTTCCATTTCCACTGACATGATAAATCTGACCATTATGCGCAATGCTGACATCAGCCCAAATACCGTCCTCCTGCTTAAAATGGCACTCTGGAATCTGGAATTTTGACTGGGCATCAATATAATTATTTTCAAAAATTTGGTAAACCAAATCTGGCGTCAATTCTTTATGAGATTTATCTGATACGTCCTTGACAGTATAGCCTACTTCCTCACGCATAGCCTGTGGCAGACTGAATCCATAATTATTTTTCAAAATATAGCTTACGCCGCCTTTTCCAGACTGACTGTTAATACGAATGACATCAGACTCATAAGTACGCCCCACATCTTTCGGGTCAATTGGCAAATATGGCACATTCCATTTATCACTTTTTCTTTCTTCTTTCCAAGCTAATCCCTTGGCAATGGCATCCTGATGTGAACCAGAGAAAGCAGTAAACACTAATTTTCCTACATAGGGCTGACGATCCGGAATAGTCATGCGGGTTACTCTCTCATAGACTTCCGCAATTTCCTGTATATTGGAGAAATCCAATTGAGGATCCACACCATGAGAAAACATATTCATAGCAATGGTCACAATATCTACATTTCCCGTGCGTTCTCCATTTCCAAACAATGTACCTTCAATGCGGTCTGCACCCGCTAATACACCCATCTCCGCATCACATACCCCACAGCCGCGGTCATTATGCGGATGAATTGACAAAACTACACTGTCGCGATATTTCATATTTTTGTGCATATACTCAATCTGACATGCAAACACATGAGGCATTGCATTCTCTACTGTCGCTGGCAAATTAATAATTGCTTTATGATCTGGGGTTGGCTGCCATACATCCAAAACGGCATTGCAGACTTCCAACGCATAGTCCATCTCAGTGCCTGTGAAACTTTCAGGACTGTACTCAAACGTAAAATCTCCATTGGTTTCCTCCGCCAGCTGCTTTAACAGCATAGCACCATTGACAGCAATTTTTTTGATTTCCTCTTTAGATTTTTTAAAAACTTGCTCGCGCTGTGCCACGGAAGTAGAATTATACACATGCACCACTGCATGAGGTGCGCCCTTAACTGCCTCAAAAGTGCGGCGAATGATATGTTCTCTTGCCTGAGTCAATACCTGAATTGTTACATCATCTGGAATCAGATTCTGCTCAATCAATGCTCGACAAAACTGATACTCTGTCTCTGATGCTGCTGGAAATCCTACCTCAATCTCCTTAAATCCGACCTGCACCAATAACTTAAAAAACTCTATCTTTTCATCCAAACTCATTGGCTCAATCAAAGCCTGATTGCCATCTCTCAAATCCACACTGCACCAGCAAGGTGCCTTATCAATATAATCTTTTTTTACCCAATCATAACTCACTGTAGGAGGCATAAAATACTGTCTTTCATATTTTTCTACTGCTTTCATAATCCAACAATCCTTTCTTAATAAACTGATATGCTCTGCAAAATGAAATCTCACTTTTCGAGTTCAATAGAATTTATCAATTTTTTTGCTATTTTTTATTGCCCTTATCTTACCACAAATTATTCATTTCGTAAATAGATATAATTTAATCATTTTTATTGACTTTTTTTATGCTATCCTTGTTTAAGTAAATTTTCTCAATAAACGGATATGCCTCACAGGCGTAGCACTGGCATAGATAAAAGAAAGCTTCAAGCCTGGCAAAAAAAGAAAGGGTATCTAAAGACACCCTCTCATCGTATTTTACTACATTTTTACCTAAACTCTCTCACTTTTAAGGGACTAATTTTTAGTTGTTTTCTTCCGCATTAAGAAACGCTTTAAACCTCTTCATAGACTCCTCATCCACAATGTCTTCATCTGCACAAGATACTAACATATCATATACAGAACCGTTAAACCAGTAATCTCTCATATAACGAATGCGATTTTCCTGATATTCTTTTTCTGTAATCAATGGAGAATACAAATACTGTCTTTTTACTTTCTCAAATTTCACATATTCTTTCTTGCGCATTACCAACAAAAAAGATGCTACTGTCTTGTAGGTCCATGCTCTGCCGAACTTGTCACTTAACATTTCATACAATTCCTGTACGGACATTGGCTTATTGGTCATCCATAAGCATTTCATGATATCGCGCTCTGACATTGTTAATTCCATAAGTACCTCCAACTATTTCATTTAATAAACTTTACTAAATTCATTGTTGTATTTATAGAAAAAAAAAAGAGCAAATGAAATTTTCACATTCGCCCTTTCTTACAGGGGTAGAAGGATTCGAACCCTCATCAACGGTTTTGGAGACCGCCGCTCTACCCTTGAACTATACCCCTTCGTCACTCGACTTTCATATAGTACCACATACTCAGGTAAATGTCAACCTTTTTTTTGAATTTTTTTAATTTTTCTAACAATTACAACAACTACTTTTTGTCTATAAACAGACATGCCTCGCAAGAAAGGCATCACCAAGCATGAAAGTCGATTGCTCCGTGTTGACGCACTCCCACAATGCTGCCCGTATTCGTTCATGCAAGTATGGCTCATACATAGCTGCTCAACAGGAGGACTTTCACAGTAATTTGCATAAAGGCGGATACAGATACCTCCACCCATACCCGCCATCAACTTAATATTTTTGGGCTAATTATTTCAAACCACTTCTTATTAGTTCGATCAACTGCTGATCTCTTCTAATTAGTTTTCCTTTGGAAGATCATTCAAAAGAGCTTTAATGCTCAAGCTAATCTTCTTAGACTCAGCATTGAAGTCAACAACCTTTGCGGTAATTTCCTGACCTACTGACAAAACATCTGCTGGTTTTTCAATATGCTCTCTTGCAATCTGGGATACATGCAACAATGCATCTACACCTGTTTCCAACTCTACAAATGCACCGAAGTCAGTCATTCTTGCAACCTTGCCGGATACGATGTTGCCAACGCCATACTTCTCAGCTGCATTTGCCCATGGATTTGTCTCTGGGAACTTCAAGCTCAAAGCAATCTTCTTGCCAGAAATTTCTTTTACAAGTACAGTAATCTTATCACCAGTCTTCAAAACTTTTTTAGGATTATCTACTCTACCCCAGGACATCTCGGAAATGTGTAACAGACCGTCTGCTCCGCCTAAGTCTACAAATGCACCAAAATCAGTTACATTCTTAACTGTACCTTCTACTCTCTGACCAGCCTCAAGTCTAGCGAAAAGTTCTTCCTGCTCTTTCTGCTTCTTAGCGATGATAACTTGCTTGCGGTCACCGATGATTCTGCGCTTCTTTGGATTGAACTCAGTGATAACAAATTCAATCTCCTGACCAGCATACTTTTCCAAATTCTTTTCATAAGAATCAGATACCAAACTAGCTGGAATAAATACTCTGGTGTTATCCACTACAACGCTTAAACCACCCTGAACTACCTGTGCAACAGTTGCTGTTAACACTTCTTTGTTGTTAAATGCCTCTTCTAACACTTTACTACCTCTTTCTGCCTGTAAACGCTTGTAAGACAACTGAACCTGTCCCTCTCCATCGTTTACCTTTAAGATTTTTACCTCTAATTCATCGCCGACTTTAACTTCTTCTGTTAAATCAACGCTAGGTACATTTGAATATTCTGCTTTTGTGATAATACCGTCAGCCTTGTAACCAATGTTCAAGACAATTTCGTCTTCCTTCACATCAATAACGGTGCCTTTGACTACCTCCCCCGTTCTGATAGTCTTCAATGATCCTTCCAATAACTGTTCAAAACTTTCTGGCATGTGTTTGAACCTCCTCTATGATTTTATTTGGGGTTGATGCCCCCGCTGTGATACCTACTTTCTTTGTGGATTTGAGCCATTCAGCGTGGAGATCTTCCAAAGTTTGTATATAGTAAGTGTACTCACATTCTTTTTTGCATATTTCATACAACTTTTGTGTATTAGAACTATGCTTTCCTCCGATGACAAACATAACATCTACATCCCTTGCCACCAGCTCTGCTTCTCGCTGGCGCTCCTGCGTGGCATTGCAGATAGTATTCACAACATTTACATTGTACCCCTTTTTTTCAAGAATTGCAACAATATCTTGAAATTTCTTGTAATTAAATGTCGTCTGTGCCACTACACAAATCGGAATTTCTGATGAAACTTCAATTTTCTCAGCCTGCTCGGCGGATTGAATGGTAATTGCAGGTGTGCTGCACCATCCTACAATTCCTTGTACCTCTGGATGCTGTTCACTTCCAACAATGATAATCTGTTTGCCTGCTTCACTTTGCATCTTTGCGATATTGTGAATTTTCTTGACAAAAGGACATGTCGCATCCACTAAAGTGATATTTTCTTTGTTCAGCATATCGTAAATATACTTTGGCACTCCGTGGGAACGGATAATTACAATTCCCTCTGTCAGCGCCTTCAACTCTTCCTCCGAATGAATGACAGTTACTCCCTTTTTCTCTAAATCCTTGACTACCTCTTCGTTATGAATAATGGGACCAAACGTATAAACCTTTTGCTCCTTCGCAAGCTCTGCCTGCTCATATACCTTTTCTACCGCACGTTTGACACCAAAACAGAATCCTGCGGTCTTCGCAGTAATGACTTCCATCTGATTAACCTCTCGCTTTATTGATAAGGGAAATGATCGTACTTACCACTTCCTCCAAACTCATATCCGAAGAATCCACCAAAACTGCATCCTCTGCCTGCTTTAGAGGAGCCACCTCGCGATGCATATCTCGATAGTCTCTTTCTATGATTTCGGTTTCAATCTCTTCTATATTACATTTGATTTTCTTTTCTGTCAACTCTAAAAAACGTCTTTGTGCA
>JBJELF010000085.1:0-13078 GCA_051879015.1 Lachnospiraceae bacterium | reverse complement strand
GTATATCCGGTTAGGCAGATACATTCACAGGAGTTTTCAAAATCGAAGCCACGAAAGATAATCCAATGGATTAGATTTTTGGGCAATGCCTTATGATTCGAAACCACCTGCTTGTTATTGCCATAGGTCAAGCAAATCCATTCCCAGTTGTACTGAGATCGTTTTTCTGCTGGCAAGGTAACGAATTTTTCTCCTGCAAAGAGTTCAGGGGAGAAGACTGGCCAGTGATCTAAGAAAATCATGCGGCGAACTGCCATATAGTGCATGAGATAGCTGACTTGTTCATGAGGGCGTCTTGGCATATGTTTGAGTGTTTCCGACCCATCGCGCAGATGATGAACAAAAAAGTATTCCTTGCGCATGGGGTCATAAAATGGTATTCCATGTCCAATACCGCGAAAGCCTCCGAACGTCCAGTCTGGCTTGCTGTAAGCCTCACCAGTCGTCTTTGCCCAAGGTTTTTTGGAATCAAAGCGGTAACTGCCAGCTAATTTCATGCCGAGGGAGACTCCGTCTAAATTCTTTCCCTGAATGTCCACATAAGGACCAGTGACAGACTTAGAACGACCAACACGGATATCATAGTCATCTCCTAGCCAGCCATAAGATAAGAATAGGTAGTAATAACCATCTGCGTAAATGACAGCAGCTCCCTCTGGTCCATCCACATGAGCGTGAGCAGGGCGCTTTGCGATGCGAATACCAAATTCTTTCGGATTATTACTTTTGGAAAGACCGGTTTCTGGATTTAATTCCTTGATGAAGATACCACCAAAGAACGAGCCATAAACGAGCCATAAGCGGTGGTCCTTATCCTCTATGATATGAGGGTCGATGGCATTTGGATAGCGGTCACTAGTAAACCAAGTGTCCATGGCGACTCCACGATTTTCAAACGGTCCTTCTGGATTATCGGAAGTGGCCAGCCAGATACGGGACTCAGAGCTGCCGAAGGCTTTGGTAGCAGAGTAATAGAGACGGTATTCTCCATTGTAGTAGTGGCAATAGGGAGCCCAAAACCCTCTTGTGGGAGGAAAGTTTCCATTGTTCCGTCCTTCGGCGATGGCTTTTTCTGATAAAGCCTGCCCGATGTAGGTGAAGTGAACCAAATCCTTGCTTTTTCGGATGGGGATTCCCTGTTTGTAAGGACTATTGATGGCAGCATCTGTGGCATAGGAATAATAATAGTGGCTGATTGGATCCCACATCATGCTGGGGTCATGGGATTCAAACAGTGGGTTGAGATCACGATTGTGACAATTCAAGTAAAAACCAGGTGTTAACATGATAAAATGATACTCCTTATCCGCCCTGTTTGGGCTGCTTTCTCATGTTTTGGCGGGTCCCAAAGTCATACCTGTTCATGCAAGCATGAAAGGTATGACCTTTTGATCCTGGTATCATATTATAAAGTACATGAAAAATAAATGCAATTAGTTCAAAAAAAAATATCAGCAAAATCTAAAATGGTTCAGGAAATAATGAAATAAATATTGACATATGAGATGGAAAATTATATAATATGCTTAAGAATGGGGGGAGGAATCTCCGTTCTATTGTGTGAAAAGTGTAATCTTCGTTTTTTGTACAAGGTGGATAGAAGATGTAGTAGGATAGATACGATTGAAAATATTTAAAAATATATTGGTTTGATAATGTAGTTTAAATACATTTATCTATATTTCAACACAAATAATGAGATTTAGTTAAGGAGGATTGATAGCATGAAATTACAGAGAGATTATAAATTCTGGTTCTGTACTGGTTCACAGGATTTATATGGAGATGAGTGCTTGAGAAATGTAGCTGAGCATTCTAAAAAGATTGTAGAGGCATTGAACGCTTCTGGAGTACTTCCATTTGAAGTAGTATGGAAGCCAACCTTGATTACCAACGAGTTGATTCGTAAGACCTTTAACGAGGCAAATAATGACCCAGATTGCGCTGGTGTAATCACATGGATGCACACGTTTTCCCCTGCAAAGTCATGGATTTTAGGTTTACAGGAATACAGAAAGCCATTGATGCATTTACATACCCAGTTCAATCAGGAAATTCCTTATGATACCATCGATATGGATTTCATGAATGAGAATCAGTCTGCTCATGGTGACCGTGAGTATGGTCATATCGTAAGCCGTATGCGAATTGAACGCAAGATTGTAGTTGGTCATTGGAGTGACCCAGCAGTACAGGAGCAGATTGCATCTTGGATGCGTACTGCTATCGGTGTGGTAGAGAGCAGCCATGTGCGTGTAATGCGTGTTGCGGATAATATGAGAAATGTAGCGGTTACGGATGGTGATAAGGTAGAGGCTCAGTTGAAGTTTGGTTGGGAAGTAGATGCTTACCCAGTCAATGAGATTGCAGAGGCTGTTTCTGCGGTCAGCGCATCCGATACCAACGCTTTGGTAGACGAGTACTATAGCAAGTACAATATTTTGCTTGAGGGCAGAGATCCAGAAGAGTTCAAGAGACATGTAGCAGTACAGGCTCAGATTGAAATTGGTTTCGAGCGTTTCTTGGAGGAGAAGAACTATCAGGCAATCGTTACCCACTTTGGTGATTTGGGCTCCTTACAGCAGCTTCCAGGTCTTGCTATCCAGAGATTGATGGAAAAAGGCTATGGATTTGGCGCTGAGGGTGACTGGAAGACTGCAGCGATGGTTCGTATTATGAAGTTGATGACCACTGGTATGAAGAATCCAAAGGGTACTTCTATGTTGGAAGATTACACCTACAACTTAGTTCCAGGTAAAGAAGGTATCTTGGAAGCGCATATGTTGGAGATCTGTCCATCCATCGCAGAAGGACCTATCAGCATTAAGGTAAATCCTCTTTCTATGGGTAACAGAGAAGATCCAGCTCGTCTGGTATTTACCTCCAAGGAAGGACCTGGTATTGCTACCTCTTTGATTGATTTGGGAAATCGTTTCCGCTTGATTATCAATGAAGTTGAGTGCAAGAAGGTAGAGAAGCCTATGCCAAAGCTTCCAGTTGCTACCGCATACTGGGTACCAAAGCCAGACTTCAAGACTGGTTTGCAGGCATGGATTTTGGCCGGCGGCGCACATCATACGGCATTCTCATATGACCTGACTGCAGAGCAGATGGGTGATTGGGCAGCTGCTATGGGTATTGAGGCTGTTTACATTGATAAGGATACCACCATTCGCAACTTGAAGAGAGATTTGATGTTGGGCGAGGTCGTTTACAGATAATAACAAATAGGCTTGCATTTAAAATTTGATTGCGCTATAATGAATACAGACAGGTACGGATGGTGCCTGTCTGCATCTAAGAAAGTTTTAATTTAAGAAAGTTTTAATTTAGGAAGGGAGACTTTTAAAATGCATTTTTTTATTGATACTGCAAAGGTAGAAGATATCAGAAAAGCAAATGATATGGGTATTATTTGTGGTGTTACTACCAATCCATCTTTGATTGCTAAGGAAGGAAGAGATTTCAATGAGGTTATCAAGGAAATCACTACTATCGTAGACGGACCAATCAGCGGTGAGGTAAAGGCTACTACCACCGATGCAGAGGGTATGATTAAGGAAGGCCGTGAGATTGCAGCAATCCATCCAAATATGGTTGTTAAGATTCCTATGACAGTAGAGGGCTTAAAGGCAGTTAAAGTATTGGCTGCAGAAGGCATTAAGACCAATGTTACCTTAATTTTCAGTGCTAATCAGGCGCTTTTGGCTGCAAGAGCAGGCGCTACTTATGTATCTCCATTCTTGGGTCGTTTGGACGATATCTCTATGCCAGGTATTGATTTGATTCGTACTATTTCTGATATCTTCTCCACTTTCGATGACATTGATACACAGATTATCGCAGCAAGCGTTCGTAATCCAATTCACATCATTGACTGTGCATTGGCAGGTGCTGATATTGCTACGGTACCATATTCTGTTCTTGAGACCATGACCAAGCATCCATTGACTGATCAGGGTATCGCTAAATTCCAGAAGGATTATGAGGCTGTATTTGGACCTCAGAAATAATTAAGAGGTAATTAAGTACATCATTTCATGAAACAAACGAGGTTATGTGTGATGTTAGAAGAGTTAAAGCAAAAAGTATTTGAAGCCAATATGGAGCTTCCAAAGAGAAAATTAGTTACCTATACTTGGGGAAATGTGAGTGGAATTGACCGTGAGACGGGTTATTTTGTCATTAAGCCAAGTGGTGTAGATTATGAGACTATGACAGCTGATGATATGGTTGTGATGGATTTAAATGGCAATCGCATCGAAGGTAAGTATAAGCCATCTTCTGATACAGCTACTCATATCGAGCTTTACAAGAAGTACCCTGAAATTGGTGGAGTAGTTCATACTCATTCTCCAGAGGCTACTGCTTGGGCTCAAGCTGGCAGAAGTATTCCTCTGTATGGCACAACTCATGCGGATTATTTTTATGGTGAAATTCCATGTGCCAGAATCTTGACACCAGAAGAAATTGAGGAAGCTTACGAGAAGAATACTGGTCTTGTTATTATTGAGACCTTTGAGAATGCTGGTAAGAATCCAATGTATACTCCAGGTGTGCTCTGTACCAATCATGGTGTATTTACTTGGGGTAAGGATGCTGCTGAGGCCGTACATAATGCAGTAGTACTGGAAGAAGTAGCGAAAATGGCTACTAAGACCGAGCTGATCAATCCAAATGTAAAGCCGGCACCAAATTCGATTCGAGACAAGCATTTCTTCCGCAAGCATGGAGCAAATGCATATTACGGACAAAATTAATTGTATGTTGGACTGACCAGATTCCCTTTACTTTGCTGCAAGTCAAAAGCTTGTCTCGTCCCCGAGTGAAGAGATGGGCGCTGAGATGTCTTCCAAAACTCCTCCAAAGGCATTGTCCTTGGAGGAGTTTTTTTGTACTGGCAGCGTAGAGAGAATCGTTTCTAGCTTATAGAACGGGTACTGATAATAGTGTCCCGCAGTAAATATAGACAAATCAAGTTTGGTATGACCATGAGTGCATTGGCAATATCTGCAAAGCTCCAGATGGTATGTAATGGCAGAATACAGCCGAAAAAGGCAGCAAGACTATAAAGAATACGATAGGTGGTGATGGCGTAGGGGGAAGGAGAAAGAAATTCCAGACTTTTTTCTCCGTAGTACTCCCATCCTATGATGGTAGAGAAAGCAAACAAAATTTGGGCGACAGCGACGATAAGGCCTCCAAAAGAAAAAGTGGACTGGAAAGCTTGGATGGTTAACTGGGTGGTGCCTTGAGAGTCTAGGGTGAGGACACCTGAGCAGAGAATGGCCAGCCCAGTAAGAGTACACATAAACAAAGTATCAAAGAAATTGCCGCTCATAGAAATGTAGGCTTGATGAATCGGGTTATCTGTTTTGGCACAGGCAGCAGCAATGCCGCCGGAGCCAAGCCCAGCTTCGTTGGAGAAGATTCCTCGTGCCATACCCCAACGAATAGTTTGTGATAAAGTGTGGCCTGCTATACCTCCGAAAAAGGATTTTGGAGAAAAAGCGGAGCGGAAAATCAGTAAAATTGTTTTCGGAAGTGCAGAAATGTGGATGATAATGACGCAAAAAGCAGATAAAATATAGAAGATGGACATGAGAGGAATGAAAAAGCCACAAATTTTTCCGATACGCTTGATGCCGCCGACCAGAATACAGCTGGTGAGAATGGTTAGGATTACGCCGGAAACCCAGCACGGAATTTGAAAATGAGATTGTCCGGCGGTGGCGAGGGCATTTGCCTGAGTCATATTGCCGATACCGAAGGAACTGATGATTGTCGCTGAAGAATAAAAAAGGGCGAGCCAACTTCCAAGAGAGGCTGGCTGAATGGCAGCTTTCATGACATACATGGGACCGCCGCATATTTCTCCATTTGCGTTTTTCGTGCGAAAGAGGACAGATAGGAAGGATTCGGCGTACTTGGTAGACAAACCTAAGAGCGCACTTACTTCCATCCAAAAAAGAGCACCAGGACCGCCTAAGATGATAGCGGAGGCTACACCAGTGATATTTCCAGTGCCAATCATGGCTGCGAGGGAAGTCATGAGAGACTGAAATGGTGTGATATCTCCCTCTGTGGAGTCGGGAGTTGGACGGAAAACAGCGCAGATGGAGAACGGTAATTTTCTGAGAGGAAGAAATTTGAGGCGCACCATAAGGTATAGACCAATAGCCGACAGGGGAATAAGCAAAAAATTCCAGAGAAACTGACTAATTTGTTCCATAAATACATACTCCTAAATGAATGGATGATATATTCGCAGTTCGTCCTATGAGTTGCTTGTTCATGAAGGTCAGCCCATTCAATGTCCATGCATTCACAATACACGACCGCTTGACGAGACTTTTGCGGTATAGTACAATAAATGTATGAATTTAGGTACGGCAATTATGCAGATAAGTAGAAATAAGAAGCAGTGTTTCTATAGACATAAGAAAGGAATCGGTTTATGAAAACAGTAATTGTAGGAAATAGCAAAAAAGTGGAAATTGGCGCAGGACTTCCCAAAATTTGTGTGCCAATTGTAGGCAGGAAGGAAGATGAATTATTGGCTCAAATTGCACAAATTTCAGAAGATTCTGCAGATTTGGTAGAGTGGCGTATTGACTGGTTTGAGGAAGCAGAGAATTTACAAAGGCTTTTGGAAGTGGGACAGAAAGTAAAAGCAGTCCTGAGAGGTTTCCCTTTGCTTGTGACATTTCGTACTCTAGCGGAAGGGGGAGAAACAGAGACAACTCTGGAACATTATCAGACACAGTATCAAATATTGTGTCAACATCATATTGCAGATTTGATTGATGTGGAGTATGCTCTGGGAGAAACGGTTTGGAGTCCGATTTTGACCTGTGCCAAGCAAAATGGCGTAGCAGTGGTTGGTTCCAGTCATGATTTTGATAAAACACCTGATCGGGATTGGATAGTAAAACGTCTGATTGATATGGAGCAAGCGGGGATGGATATCTCCAAGATAGCGGTGATGCCGCACGATGCAGGGGATGTATTGACTTTGTTGGAAGCTACTTTAGAAGCGAGAGAAAAAGTAGAAGTTCCAATCATTACGATGTCCATGTCCAAATTGGGTCTCATTAGCCGTCTGGCCGGGAGTACCTTTGGTTCGGCCTTAACCTTTGGTATGGTGGGCAGAGCCAGCGCTCCTGGGCAGATTGAAAGCCGAGAATTGAAAAAAATTTTAAATTTGTGGAGATAATTAAGAATTTATCTGTCGGTTGAACCGTTGCAAAAAAGACTGCATATTCTGCTAGTAGAAGGAGGTACCCAATGTACGAGCAGGAGGTGCAGTTTTTTTGTTAATAAGAGATGGAAACAGTGTTTATGAAATAGATGTCGATTGTATGAAAGAAAAAAATAAAGTAATCCCAGAGGAAAAAGAAGAATCTTTGGCAGAGGGACAGTTAATTGTTGGGAATAAACAAAGAATGATTTCGGAGAAAAAAAATTACACCGGAAGAGGTGTGACAGTCGCAATTTTGGACACAGGAGTATTTGCAAGGCATCCTGATTTAAAGGGAAGAATCAAGGTCTTTTGTGACTTTGTGCGAGGAAAGAGAGAAGCCTATGATGACAATTCTCATGGAACCCATGTGGCGGGAATTATTTGCAGCAGCGGAAGCCTCTCCGATGGATATGTTCGCGGAGTAGCTCCCTCTGCAGATTTGGCAGTGTTAAAAGTATTGGATGCCTATGGAAATGGCAAGACATTTCAGATGCTTCGCGGCATTGACTGGATTTTAAAAAATTATAAGAAATATGGAATTCGTATTGTGAATATTTCGGTAGGAGCACTGCCTGAAAAAGGTGAGGGAGAGCAGTCAGCCTTGGTGCGAGCAGTCAATCGCCTGTGGGATACGGGGCTTGTGGTATGCGTGGCAGCAGGCAATGAAGGGAAAAAGAAGGAGGATTGGTCCTCCATCACGGTCCCAGGCATCAGTCGAAAGGCGATTACCGTGGGTTCAAGCGATGATGAAGAGATGATTGACAATAAAAGTGGAAAACGTCTTGTACATTACTCAGGGAGAGGACCGACGGCAGACTGTATCTGTAAGCCAGAAATTGTGGCACCAGGGACCAATATTATTTCTCTAAATTCCTATTATGCCAGTGGCGGGAAGCCCTACAGCATCAAGAGTGGTACGTCCATGTCCACACCGATGGTTTCTGGAGCAATTGCCCTTTTGTTGGAGAAGTATCCATGGATGACAAATACAGAGGTTAAGCTGCGATTGAGAGAAAAATCGGATGATTTGGGACTGCCAATGAATCATCAAGGATGGGGAAGCCTGAATATTGAGCGATTGCTTGAAGATTGAAGAATCATAACTATTTAGGCAAAAAAAGCTACATGCATATCGCATGTAGCTGACACTGCGGGAGATGGGACTTGAACCCACACTTCCTACGGAAACATGATCCTTAGTCATGCCTGTCTGCCATTCCAGCACTCCCGCATTTGATTGCTCTCGCTCTCAACGATGATTATGATAGCACAGGTCGATTACTTTGTCAACAACTTTTTTGAAATTTTTTTAATTGAATGTACAATTCTGAATCAATAAGGAAGATTGGGTTAAGCGGTTGGAAGGCGGTGATTTTCTATTGCTTTTTTCTTGAAATGGCACTATAATAAAATAGTTATTAATATTATTATTTTATTTAACCAAGGAGGTTTTCTTCGTGGACAAAAAGATAAATTTTGCCAGATTAGGTATTGATATCGGTTCCACTACTGTAAAGATTGCAATTTTGGACGATGACAATACCATTTTATTTTCTGACTATGAGCGTCACTATGCGAACATTCAAGAAACATTGGCTTCTTTGTTAAAAAAGGCCCATCAGCTACTTGGAAATATTACATTACATACAGCAATCACTGGTTCTGGCGGTTTGACTCTTTCCAATCATTTGCAGATTCCATTTGTGCAGGAGGTGGTTTCGGTTGCTTCGGCACTGCAGGATTATGCACCACGAACCGATGTAGCGATTGAACTTGGTGGTGAAGATGCTAAAATTATTTATTTTACAAATGGTATTGATCAGCGTATGAATGGTATCTGCGCCGGTGGTACAGGTTCTTTTATTGACCAGATGGCATCTCTACTGCAGACAGATGCAGCTGGTCTTAATGAATATGCAAAAAATTATAAGGCAATTTACCCCATCGCGGCTCGCTGTGGTGTATTTGCCAAGACAGATATTCAGCCTTTGATCAATGAAGGCGCAACGAAAGAAGATTTAGCAGCTTCCATCTTTCAGGCGGTCGTAAACCAGACGATTTCAGGACTTGCCTGTGGTAAGCCGATTCGAGGAAATGTTGCCTTTTTGGGTGGTCCGCTGCACTTTTTACCAGAGTTGCGTGCAGCCTTTATTCGTACTTTAAATTTAATGGGAGATGCAATTATCGCTCCAGAACATTCTCATTTATTTGCAGCGGTGGGGGCAGCAATGAACTCCACAGCCAAGGGCGAGACCTCGCTGTATCAACTTTATGATCGCTTAAAAAATGGAATTAAGATGGAGTTCGAGGTAAAACGTCTCGAGCCTCTTTTCCGAAGCCAGGAGGAGTTTGAAGAGTTTGAAGTGCGCCACGCTCAGCACAATGTAAAAAAAGGTGATTTAAAAACTTATAAAGGTAAATGCTTTTTGGGTGTTGATGCTGGTTCCACTACAACGAAACTGGCTCTGGTAAGTGAAGATGGTACGCTGTTGTATTCCTTTTACAGCAACAACAACGGCAGTCCTCTGGCTACCACGGTTCGAGCTATGCGCCAGATTCATGAAATTCTTCCAGATGAAGCCAAGATTGTCTACGGATGTTCTACTGGTTATGGCGAAGCTTTGATTAAAGCAGCTTTGCAGCTAGATGAGGGAGAAGTAGAGACAGTGGCTCACTATTATGCCGCATCATTTTTCCAGCCTAATGTGGATTGTATCCTGGATATCGGTGGTCAAGATATGAAATGCATCAAAATTAAAAATAACACGGTTGACAGTGTACAGCTTAACGAAGCTTGTTCTTCTGGCTGTGGCTCATTCATCGAAACCTTTGCCAAATCACTGAATTACTCTATTGTGGATTTTGCGCAGGCTGCTTTATTTGCTCAAAATCCAACTGATTTAGGAACTCGCTGTACGGTATTTATGAATTCTAATGTAAAGCAGGCTCAGAAAGAAGGAGCTACTGTCGAAGATATCTCTGCTGGTTTAGCTTATTCTGTCATCAAAAATGCTTTATATAAGGTAATTAAGATTACTGACCCAAAGGATTTGGGTGAGCATGTGGTAGTGCAGGGTGGTACCTTCTATAATAATGCCGTATTGCGTAGTTTTGAACGTATTTCTGGCTGTGAGGCAGTTCGACCGGACATTGCAGGTATCATGGGAGCTTTCGGAGCGGCTCTGATTGCCCGTGAGCGTTATACGGAAGATAAGCAGACTACTATGCTGAGCATAGACCAGATTTTAGCGTTAAAATACAAGACTACTTTGGTGCGCTGCCAGAAATGTACCAATCATTGTCTTTTGACAGTCAACAATTTCAGCAATGGGCGCCGTTTTATTACAGGAAACCGCTGCGAGCGCGGAGCTGGACTGGAGAAGAATAAAGAGAATATTCCAAACTTATTTGATTATAAATATCACAGAGTGTTTGATTACGAACCACTTAAGGAAGATGAGGCGCCTCGTGGCACTGTAGGTATTCCTCGTGTTCTGAATATGTATGAGAATTATCCATTCTGGGCTGTTTTCTTTAGAAAGCTTGGTTTCCGCACGGTGTTGTCCCCAACCTCAACTCGTAAGATTTACGAGTTGGGTATTGAGTCAATTCCAAGCGAATCTGAGTGTTATCCTGCAAAGATTGCTCATGGACATGTAACATGGCTGATTCGTCAGGGATTGAAATTCATTTTCTATCCATGTATTCCGTATGAGAGAAATGAGTCCAAGGATGCTCAGAACCATTACAACTGCCCGATTGTTACTTCTTATGCAGAAAACATCAAAAATAATGTG
The DNA here is from genome assembly GCA_051879015.1 of Lachnospiraceae bacterium. Classification (GTDB taxonomy): domain Bacteria; phylum Bacillota; class Clostridia; order Lachnospirales; family Lachnospiraceae; genus JBJELF01. Next base: position 2,038 of record JBJELF010000085.1, on the reverse strand, counting down.
GAGGAGTTGGCAGATTCTGATATTCGCTTTATGAATCCGTTCCTTCCATTTACCAATGAAAATGTGCTGACGAAGCGTCTGTTAGAGGAATTTGTGGGACAGTTTGGTTTGACAAAGGAAGAAGTAGCTTCTGCTGCTCATGATGCGTGGGATGAATTAATTGCTTCCCGTGAAGATTTGAAGAAAAAAGGAGAGGAGACCTTGGCTTACCTGAAGGAAACAGGAAAGCGTGGTATTGTCCTTGCCGGTCGTCCTTATCATATTGACCCAGAAATCAATCATGGTATTCCTGAGATGATTAATTCCTATGGATTTGCAGTCCTGACAGAAGATTCTATCTCCCATTTGGGACAGCTGGAAGGTCGTCTCATTGTTATGGATCAGTGGATGTATCATTCTCGTCTGTACCGTGCTGCTCAATTTGTGCGTACACAGGACAATTTGGATTTGATCCAGCTCAATTCCTTTGGATGCGGTCTGGATGCGGTGACCACTGATGGAGTCAGCGATATTCTAACTGCCTCGAATAAAATTTATACCGTATTGAAGATTGATGAGGTCAACAATCTGGGCGCAGCGCGTATTCGACTTCGCTCATTAATCGCTGCCATCTATGACCGTGAGCGCAAACATGTGGAGAAAAAAGTAGTATCCTCTGCCTATAATCGTGTGGTATTTACCAAGGAGATGAAGGAGACTTATACGATTCTTTGTCCACAGATGACACCGATTCACTTTGATTTGCTGCAGCCGGCGCTTGCAGCCTACGGTTACAATGTAGTAGTACTTTCAGAAAAGAAAAATGTAGTTGATATAGGCTTAAAATATGTAAACAATGATGCCTGCTATCCGTCTTTAATTGTAGTTGGCCAGATTATGGAGGCGTTGCTTTCTGGAAATTATGATTTAAATAAGACCGCAGTATTTATCAGCCAGACAGGTGGTGGCTGCCGTGCTACCAATTACATTGGATTTATTCGCCGTGCATTGGAAAAAGCGGGTATGGCTCAGGTGCCAGTTATTTCAATTAGCTTAGGTATTGAGAAAAATCCAGGATTTTCTCTGCATCCAGGTATGATTGCCAAGGCGTTGCAGGGTGTGGTATATGGCGATGTTTTCATGCGTGTGCTTTACGCAACTCGTCCTTATGAGGCAGTTCCTGGCTCTGCCAATGCTCTCCATGAAAAATGGAAGAAAAAATGTATTCAGGCGACAGGAAAGAAACAGATTGACTGGCCTGAATTTAAGAGAAATATTCGTGGAATCATCCATGACTTTGATAATCTGCCATTGTTAAATATCAAAAAACCAAAGGTTGGTGTGGTTGGTGAAATTTTGGTAAAATTCCTGCCGGCTGCCAATAATCATATTGTAGACTTGCTGGAGAAGGAAGGTGCAGAGGCTGTTATGCCGGATTTGTTGGACTTTTTGCTGTACTGCTTCTACAATTCCAATTTCAAATATGATAAGTTGGGGATGAAAGCATCGACAGCTCGTCTTTGTAATATGGGTATTGCTTTGCTGGAATTTATGAGAAAGGTTGCCAAGGAAGAGTTGGAGAAGAGTAAGCGTTTTAATCCTCCAAGTACGATTGACCATTTGGCGCAGATGGCTCAGCCTTTCGTATCGTTAGGAAATCAGACTGGAGAGGGTTGGTTTTTGACTGGAGAAATGCTGGAGTTAATTCATAGTGGAGTCAATAATATTGTATGTACTCAGCCATTTGGATGTCTGCCAAACCACATTGTAGGTAAGGGAGTCATCAAGGAATTGCGCAAGGCTTATCCAAAGTCCAATATCATTGCGGTCGATTATGACCCAGGTGCATCGGAGGTAAACCAGCTCAATCGTATTAAATTAATGTTGGCTACCGCCCAGAAAAATCTGGAACTGGAAGAAAACTAATTTCACTGGATGAGAGTCTAGAAATGAAAAAATACCTCTAAAGCAGATAGGAATGATAACTGAAATCTGCTTTAGAGGTATTTTTATAAATTATTAGCCGTGTATCCACTTAACAGAAGCCACAGACCGTAAA
>JBJELF010000084.1:0-2949 GCA_051879015.1 Lachnospiraceae bacterium | reverse complement strand
ATTGACAAATCCATATATTTCCTGTATACTAATTTCCGATCAGCAAATATAATGAAATGAGAGGGAAGGAATATTATGACTATATTAATCCGCAGATAAAGATTATGATTCAGACAGTAACAAATAGGTGTGCCAGACCAGATATTTCGGGTCAGGCTTATTTTGTTGCGGATGAATGATAAACTGCGATTAAAGTAGAGGAATATTCCAGGGAACTTTTTGCGTGAGCAAAAAGTTGTCAGCTCTTTTATTGCAGTTTATTTATCCATCCGCAAGGATGGATTTTTTTTGCTGTTTAGCCGGACATTGTGTTGGATGAACAGCTGCGAACGCAGGCAGCGATTGCAGGAGCGCAGAGCAATCGACTTTTCTATATGGCAGTGCCTCGCCTGTGGGGCAGTCCGTTTATAAGGAGGATTATTTATCATGAAACAAAAATACACCGTTTCAAGTCTTATTATAACATTTATAAGACCATGTCTCATTTATTTTATTGCTTCCTTGATATTTTTTATGATAAATACATTGGGAAATGCCTTGATTCCTCAGGTGGTTCGATTTTGTGTAGATGGTGTGTTGGGAGCTAATTTGGAAAAAATTCCATCATGGCTTTTAAATGTTATTTCTTTGGAATGGATGCAGCAAAATGTAGGATTGGTGCTGGTAGTTGCGGCGGCTATGGTTATTGTAATAGCTATGATAGATGCGTTGGGTACATATGCAGCAAGAACGACAGGAGCTATGGCTTCAGAAATTTTTGTCAAGGGATTGCGAGATGCTCTGTATGAGCATATTCAGAGACTGCCCTATAGTTGGCATGGCAGTCATCAGACTGGTGAAATTATTCAGCGATGTACTTCCGATGTGGAGGTGGTGAGAAATTTTGTCACTAATCAGCTTTTGGAAGTCGTTCGAGTGGTATTTTTAGTAGTACTCTATGCAAGTATTATGTTTTCAATGAATGTTTCTATGACATGGATTGCATTGACCTTTATGCCTATTGTTGTGTCCTATTCAGGATACTTCTTCACAAAAATTGCCAAGCAGTTTTTGATGTGTGATGAGGCGGAAGCAGAACTGTCCAGTGTAGTGCAGGAAAATTTGACGGGAGTGCGTGTGGTGCGTGCCTTTAACAGAGAAAAGTTTGAACAAGAGCGCTTTCAGAAAAAAAATAATCGTTTTGCAGATTTATGGGTGCGCATTGGTCATTTTTTGAGTCTGTATTGGTCCATCGGTGATTTGATTACTGGTATTCAAATTTTAGTGATTATTGTGGCGGGTACCTATTTTACGGTTAATGAAAAAATAAGTCTGGGAGAATTTATGGCATTTATTTCCTACAACTCCAGTTTGATTTGGCCGATTCGAAGTCTTGGTCGAGTTATTTCTGAGATGAGTAAGGCGAAGGTATCAATAGAGCGTTTGACTTATATTTTAAATGCACAGATAGAGGAAGATGCGGGTACTCAGACGCCGGACATGAGACAGGATATTCATTTTGAGCATGTGAATTTTGCTTTTGAAAAGAGTATGCCAGTCTTAAAAGATATTAGTGTAACAATACCAGCAGGTAAAGTTTTTGGTATTTTGGGAAATACAGGAAGCGGAAAGAGTACATTGATGCATCTGCTTAATCGTCTTTATGAACTGCCGTCAAATTGTGGGAATATTCGTATTGGTGATACAAATATTCAGGATATTTCTTTGAAATATTTGAGAAAAAACATTGGTATCGTTCTGCAGGAGCCGTTTTTGTATTCAGGTACGATTCGAGAGAATATTGGAGTGACGGCAGAGAAGGAAGATATGTTGGAAATTCAGAAAGCGGCGGCGATTGCCTGTGTAAAGGATTCTATCGAAAGCTTTGCGGATGGATATGAGACAATTGTAGGAGAGAGGGGAGTGACTCTCTCAGGCGGTCAAAAACAACGTGTGGCCATTGCACGTATGTTGATGCAGAAAGCACCAATCATGATTTTTGACGATTCGCTGTCGGCAGTTGATGCGCAAACGGATGAAAAGATTCGCCATGCTCTGAAGGAGACGATGGCAAATGCAACAATTATTTTGATTTCCCATCGAATTACTACCTTGATGCAGGCTAGCTGTATTATGGTTTTGGAAGACGGTGAAATTACACAAATGGGTACTCACGAAGAATTGTTGAAGCAGGAGGGTACTTATCGCAAAATCTATGAAATTCAGATGGATAAGGAGATGAGCTAATTTATGGAAGAAAAAGAATATGACAGTTCTTTTAATTGGAAAGTATGGATGAAAATGGGAAAATTTGCATCCCCATTTCGTATTCTTTTCGCTAGTGTGATTGGATTTAATTTATTATGTGCTCTTGTAGATATTGTTTTGCCTCTTTTTCAGCAGTATGCAATTAATCATTTTATTGCGGAGAAGACGACAGAAGGATTGAGCAATTTTGCAGCTTTGTATTTGGTTGTTATTGTATTTCAGACAATCTGTGTTATTATTTTTACCCGCTGTGCGATGTATATTGAGATGCATATGGCAAAAAATATGAGAGAAGCTTGTTTTGATCATTTGCAGGAACTATCGTTTTCCTATTATAATGCCACACCCGTTGGTTTTATTCACTCCAGGGTGATGAGTGATACGGGAAGAATCTCTGGTACGTTGGCATGGAATTTAGCGGATATGCTGTGGGCAATTTTGTATGTAGTAGGTGTCTTCATTATGATGCTGTATCTAAATTGGAAATTAGCTTTGTTGGTTATGATTGTAATTCCAATTATGACTGTGCTGACCTTTCTGTTTCAGCAAAAAATCTTAAACTGGAATCGTAAAGTAAGAGCTGCTGCTTCAAAAATTACTAGCGCCTACAATGAGGAAATTATGGGGGCACAGACCTCAAAAACATTGGTGATTGAAGAAAAAAATATTAATCGATTTTATCATATTACAGATGATATGAAA
>JBJELF010000083.1:0-50841 GCA_051879015.1 Lachnospiraceae bacterium | reverse complement strand
TGCAGCAGTGCTTCCTCCAACCCAGTAGACAATCAAAATGAGTTTTCCAGATATATCGTCGGACAAAATCTTTTTGTGTCTATTCCAGCAAATACAGCTACTACATCCAGCACTATCACTGTGACAGAATCCGGATACATCTACGTGTATATCAATAAGTCCAGCAAGGCAAAAACAATCTCTGTCAGTTCAGATTCTCTGAACAAAAAATTCGAGAATGTCAACCGAGGTTTTATTCTCGATTTAGGTTGGCACGAAGCAGGCGATACAATTGAACTTACCTGTGAGGAAGAAGGTCCAATGTATGTGAACGCCTACCGCATGGACCTAGATATCTTTAACCAGATTTATGAGGAACTGAGCCGTGATCAAATGATTGTGGACTTCTATGACAATACAACCATCAAAGCCCATATTGATGTCACCGAGACTGGACTGCTGTTTACCAGCATTCCTGCTGATGAAGGTTGGACTGTCACTCTAAACGGAGAAGAAACAGAATATCGCGAATTTGGTGATGCCCTAATCGCAATTCCAATTTCAGAGACGGGCTACTATGAAATTGAATTCTATTACACCACACCTGGTTTTTATACTGGTCTTATTCTAAGTATCATCAGTGCTCTGTTCATTCTTCTGCTATTCTTCCTGCAGCATTTCCTGCGTCAATCAATCAAGATTCGGGAAAAACAACAGCAGATAGAAATTAATGACACTCAAAGATTTCTAAATGAACTTCAGGATTCTTTACCTGCTGCTGAATGGGAAGAAATTCTGCCGCAATTAAACGAACAGGAATTGGCACTTTTACAACATCCACAAAATACCGAATCAGAGGATTCGGTTGATAATTCTGACGAATTAAAGTCCTGACAATTTTATGATACCAAATTTTATACTACGATATACAAAAGGAGATACAACTATGAAATTATGGGGTGGACGTTTCACCAAAGAAACCAACCAATTAGTACACAATTTTAATGCTTCTCTGTCCTTTGACCAAAAATTTTACGCCCAGGATATCCGCGGCAGCATCGCTCATGTGACGATGCTGGCCAAGCAGGGAATTTTGACAGATAGCGAACGCGATTTGATTATTCAAGGTCTGGAAGGTATCTGCGAAGATATTGCCTCTGGCAAGCTTCCTTTCGACGAAACTTCTGAAGACATTCACAGCTTTGTAGAGGCAAACTTAATCGAACGCATTGGAAACACAGGAAAAAAACTTCACACTGGTCGCAGCCGAAACGACCAGGTTGCTTTAGATATGCGCCTCTATATCAGAGATGAATTACTTGCCACTGACCAACTTTTAAAGACTCTGCTGCAGGAGCTTCTAGTGATCATGAAAAATCACACAGATACCTATATGCCAGGTTTTACTCACCTGCAGAAGGCACAGCCAGTTACCTTAGCGCACCATATCGGAGCCTACTTTGAAATGTTTCGCCGTGACAGAAGCCGTCTCAGCGATATCTACGAGAGAATGAATTACTGCCCTCTGGGCGCTGGCGCATTGGCAGGCACTACCTATCCGCTGGACCGCGAATACACCGCCTCACTGATGAATTTTTATGGTCCAACCTTAAACAGCATGGATTCTGTCTCTGACCGCGACTATCTGATTGAATATTTATCCGCCTTATCCACCATTATGATGCATTTAAGCCGATTCTGCGAAGAAATTATCATATGGAACAGCAACGAATACCGCTTTATTGAGTTAGATGATGCATACAGCACTGGCAGCAGCATTATGCCTCAAAAGAAAAATCCAGATATTGCCGAGCTCATTCGCGGAAAAACAGGACGTGTCTACGGTGCTCTCATGTCCATCCTGACAACCATGAAAGGACTTCCTCTTGCCTACAACAAAGATATGCAGGAAGATAAAGAAATGACTTTCGATGCGATTGACACAGTCAAGGGCTGTATCTCTTTATTTACTGGTATGATTTCTACTATGACCATAAACAAGGAAATTATGGCAGCCAGCGCCAGAAATGGCTTTACCAATGCAACGGATGCCGCTGACTATCTAGTCAATCATGGAGTTCCTTTCCGTGATGCTCACGGCATTGTAGGCCAGTTAGTTCTCTACTGCATTGACAAGGGTATTGCGCTGGATGATATGAGCCTTGAGGAATATCAGAATATCAGCCCAGTGTTTGAGAAAGATATCTATGAAGCCATCAGCATGAAAACTTGTGTAGAAAAACGTCTGACAATTGGGGCACCAAGTCAAGAAGCAATGACAAAAGTTCTCGCAATCTACGAGGATTATTTAAATCAAAACTAATCTCACATGGCGCAAACAATCAAAACAGGAGACGGATGAAGCTATCATCCGTCTCCTGTTTTGATATCTGTATGATGCCTATCAAGCAGGCATATCAGCTTACTGTACTCCATTTTCTTCTGCTGGAATCCCCTCAAGCTGCACTCCCCAATTTGGCTGCTCTTCCACCGGCGGTACCTCTTCTACTATAGATGCTCCACTTTCTACTGTATCTGTATTGGACTCCTCAGTCGCACGATTTAACTCTCCATAAATATTTTGATGAAGAATTGCTAACGTCTGATCCCAATTTAATGCCAAATTGTCATAGACATCCACAATATACAATCCCTCATACGGAATACGGTCTGAAATAACATCATAATTGATATAAGTAAAAGATTTTCCCAAGAAAATTTGAAATTCTTCATTTGGAATATTGTGCATTAATGTCGGAAATAACGTCTCAGCCACACCAAAAATCTTTGTCACTCCCATACTTCGCACCTTTTCAATTACTTTCTGAATGACAATACGCTGTCTCTCAGTTCGCTGATAGTCTGAATTTCCCACATAACGCACACGACAGTAGGCTAATGCCTGCTTGCCATTGACTATGCCAGAATACGGTACACCCTCTGGCAGATAATCTGTACCTGCGGGAGCCTGATCTAGTTTGTTTAACTCACTAAGATAATATTGATTAATGACCCTGATCTCATCTGGAGTTAAATCTAATTCAATTCCTCCCACAGCATCAATAATATCCATAAAACTATTAAAATCGAAACTAATATAATAATCAATATCAAGGTTAAAATTGAGTTCAATGGTATCCATCAATAATTGTGGCCCGCCAATTGCATGAGCATTATTGATTTTTTGATTTCCATAGTTTGGTACTAACACATAAGTATCCCTCATAATAGAAGTCATATAAATTTGCTGTGCTCCCTCTTTGATTGACAATAAAATAATACAATCTGAGTTTCCATACCAACTGCTATCCCTTCGGTCAACTCCTATAATCAAAATATTAATTACATCATTGGCATTTGCCATATCAATTTTACTAATACTGCTAATATGCTCATCCAATTCAAGATTGATTTCATCTTCTGCCTCTTGGTTCGCAGTTTCCAAAGCCTTTGAATCAATGGATATATCATTATTATCTTTTACATATTCAGCAGTATTGATTAAACCATGTACATAATTTTTGATCCATTGATAACTACAAAATAATCCGCCACTGAGCAATACAATCACTATTGTCACTAAAACAATAATTTTCTTTTTTTTACTTATTTTCACTTGAGTTTCTTCTTTTGATTCCTGTCCATTATCATCCATAGCACTTTAACCACCTATTCTTCTGGATTTATCCTAACTATTTAATTAAATGTAAATTTTGAAAAAAAGCTTGCCTAAACTTATTCACAGACAAACTTTTTTCAAAGTTATGTATTCAACCTTTAATTAATCTTAGCCAAACAATGGACTCTGATATACACCATTTGCAATCAACTTTTCAAAAGCCTCTGTGACAGACTGCTTATCTTCCGCATAGGTGACACCAAACCATTTATCCTGTGTCTCCAAAACCTTGACCGCAGCAGTACCATCCTTTAACAGACCATCAATGATACTTGGCAGTAAATATTCCTTCTTGATGTCACTCTCGTTGAGTTCACTCAGAAAAGCCACAAAACGTTCTTCCAAGATATCAAAAATTTCTGGTGTCAACCCCCACATATTCATGGATACATGACTCTTTGGATCCAACTCAACTGCTTTACCATCTCTTTCACAGAGAATACGGCCATCTGCTTTGCGCTCAATTTCATGTGTCTCCAATACATCAACCAGATTTTTCTGCGCATCTACAGAACATACTCCACGAGATACCGTACCATTATCACTTAACGTATTTTCCAAAATAAATCCGGCCATACAGAAGTCCAATGCTTTACTAGCAGAACGCTCACTTACCAGATAATCATGAATCTTGACAAATGCCTCCTTGCCATAATAATCATCCGCATTGATGACAACAAATGGTTCCTTTACTACATCCTTACAGCACAAAACTGCCTGACCAGTACCCCAAGGTTTCTTACGACCACTTGGCACAGTAAATCCATCTGGAAGGTCCTCAATTTCTTGAAAGACATATTCAACTGGAGCAACCTTTTCTATGCGATTGCCGATAACTTCCTTGAATACTTCTTCTAAGTCCTTGCGTGTAATGAAAATGATCTTATTAAATCCTGCTTCCAAAGCATCATGAATCGAATAATCCATGATAATCTCTCCATTTGGTCCTACTGGAGCTAATTGCTTAATGCCTCCACCAAAACGACTGCCCAAACCAGCCGCCATGATTACTAATGCTGTATCTTTCATTATCTTTTTCCTTTCTGAAATAATTAAATGTAGCTGTATTATAACCCATTTTCCCTTGAAGTTCAATCATTTATTACAAATCTATTACATTTTTGTCAATTAATACCTTGCCCATAATGAAACATACGTGCCTACTTTGCAAACTCTAACAATTGAATCGAGTAGGAGATGGTAATTAACCGCCTCCTACTCGATTCAATTGCAACAAAACTGATTCAATTCAAAATTCTCCTGTAAACATATCATAATAATGCAGTTCAAACTGCAATTTCCCATTTTCATCTACATTCATTACAATAAAGGTTGGCTGACGCCCTTTTTGTCGTGGAAGTGCAATGCTGCCCGGATTAATTGCGTAAGTGTGATTTCGCTTTTCAATGACGGGCATATGGGTATGCCCAAACATTACAATATCATACCCTCTCGCCTCTGCTTCCCGCAAAATAAATTGAGTTCCTGTATTCACATAATAATAATGTCCATGAGTTAATAATACCCTATATTGTTTGATACGAATCTCCTTCTCCTGCGGCAAGTTAGAAAAATAGTCATTATTTCCTGCCACCATTTCCACAGGGCAGGCCGCCAAGCTGCGAATATATTCTTCCTGATTAATCACATCCCCCAAATGAATCATCAAGTCTATCTTCCCAATCTTTGCCAACACTTTTTCTAACACATTGGTATGTTTATGCGTGTCACTTACAATTAAGACTCTCATTCTGTCTCCTTCCATCTGTCATTCACTTGTTATGCCGAAGCTCTGGTGAAGCAGCAGCATTCCTATCATAAAGCTTTCATTCCATCTTTTTACTCATTTTTATCCAACTTTGCTATTAAACATTTCTTCATTTTCTCTAGAGCTTTTCCTCTATGACTAATACTATTTTTTAGTTCCAACGGCATCTCGGCAGTAGTCATGCCATACTCAGGAACATATACAATGGGGTCATAGCCAAATCCATTGCTGCCCGCTGCCTTATGAGCAATGATTCCCTCAATTGTACCTCTCGTGGTCAAAATCTCACCATCTGGAAAAGAGGCTGCAATGGCGCACACAAAACGAGCTGCTCTATCAGCACCCTCTACCCCCTCTAACTGGTCAATAATAAATTGATTTTTAATATCGTAAGAGGTTTCATGTCCCATATATCTGGCAGAATACACCCCTGGAGCCTTTCCTAAATAGTCTACTTCCAATCCCGAATCATCTGCCAAAATAATAGCATCGGTGTAAGGACGAATAGCTTGAACTTTTAAAATCGCATTTTCTTCAAAAGTTGTACCATTTTCCTCAATCTCCACATGAATGCCTGCATCCTTTAAGGACAAAATGTCTGCTTGCAAATCACTTAGAATCATTTTTACTTCTCTTAATTTTCCCTCATTTGACGTTGCAAATACAATCTTCATTCTCTTTTGCTCCTTTATTTATGATTACGCTTTGGCGGCTTAGGACCTAAAAATTGATAATAATACGTTTTCAACATACCATTATAAATTTTACGGTTCTTATCTGCCTTCCTTCCAATGTATTTTTCTGCCTCCTCATAAGATGTAATTACATAGGCAGACCAAGAATCTAACTTGGCAAACTGACCACCAAACTCGCGGTACAGCTGCGGCAGCGCTTCTTTTTCTTCTAATCGTTCTCCATAAGGTGGATTTGTAATAATAAATCCATATTTTTTGCTGTGACTCAAATCTTTAACTTCTCGCTGCTGGAAATGAATCATATGATCCACACCCGCCAGCTTCGCATTTTCTCTGGAAATCTTAATCATCTCAGTATCCGCATCATAACCCTGAATATCCACTTCGACACTGTCATCCATCAAATCATTTGCCTCATTAATCGTATCATACCATAATTTTCTTGGCACCAAATTTTTCCAATCCTCTGCCAAAAAACTTCGATTCATGCCCGGTGCCATATTTGCTGCCATCATTGCTGCTTCAATAGGAAAGGTACCGCTGCCACAGAAGGGGTCAACTAAAATACGACTTTTATTCCACGGAGTCAACATAATCAAAGCTGCTGCCAAAGTCTCACTGATGGGTGCTTTCGCTGTATACTGCCGATACCCTCTCTTATGCAGAGATTCTCCCGTCGTATCCAATGCCACTGTTACCACATCTTTCATCAAAAACACACGAATGGGATAGGAGGCTCCTGTCTCTGGAATCAAGCTGACACGGTATGCTGACTTCATACGTTCCACAATCGCTTTTTTCATAATGGACTGAATATCCGATGGAGAAAACAACTTGCTTTTTACTGAGGCTGCTTTCGTTACCCATACTCTTCCATCAACAGGAATCCATTCCTCCCAGGCTAATGCCTTCGTTCCTTCAAACAATTCGTCAAAAGTCTTTGCCTCAAAAGCTCCCACCTTCACCAAAATACGCTCCGCCGTGCGCAAAAACACATTGGCACGACAAATTCCTGCTGCATCTGCCAAAAATGTAATGCGGCCATCTTCCACTTGCGTAATATCATAACCTAAATCTACAATTTCTTTTTTTAAGACTGCCTCCAAACCAAAATGGCAGGGAGCAATCAGTTCCATTTTTCTCATATTTACCTCCAGATTTACATCCATTTACACGTTCCATCTTCCATGTATCCTGTATGATTTTCTTTTCTGTACATTGTAACTTCTATACTATTCGACATTATGCCATCTGTCAAGTATAAGCAAGTCACATTTTCTATAACTATCACTTGCTATTTTTTGTAATCATATTATAAGTCTATAGCGAAAAACCTAATCGCTTGCTGTTGGGATGAGAGCCACTTTCTTGTTGCAAAACCTCATAAACTAATGTATAATCATAGCAAAAACTGAATATTGGGTTCTGCGGGTAATCTTTCTGTAGATAAAATGTTCAAAACAAGACATTCGTAATGAACAAGGAGATTGACTATACAGCTAAATTGTCAGCATATCACTATCACCCAATATCAGGAAAGGATACATAAAACTATGATTACTGGACATACTAGACTTTTAGGTCTGCTAGGCACACCTGTCTCACACAGCATCTCTCCCATGATGCACAACGCAAGCTTTCAATACCATAATTTAGATTACATCTATCTCTGCTTCGATTCAGATGAAACACAGCTCGAAAATAGCATTGCAGCCATGAAACGTCTCAATGCCAGAGGATGGAACTGTACGATGCCAGTCAAAAACCGTATGTATGAACTCTCTGACAAATTATCTCCCGCTGCATCCATTATCGGTGCTGTCAATACGGTAGTAAATGATAATGGTGTTTTAACTGGTCACAATACAGACGGCGTAGGATATATGATGGCTGTAAAAGATGCAGGACACGATATTATCGGTAAAAAAATGACTCTATTTGGTGCCGGCGGTGCAGCCACAGCCATCCTCGTACAGGCAGCTTTAGACGGTGTCCGAGAAATTTCCGTCTTTAGTATTCGCGACCGTTTCTTTTCAAGAGCAGAACAAATCGTATCCCATCTCAACGCAGAAACAAACTGCAAAGTAACTCTTTACGATTTCTCTGATGACAATGTTCTCCGCCGTGAGATTGCCGCCAGCGATATTCTCACCAACGCTACTTCTGTAGGTATGGCACCACATGTGGAACGCTGCATTTTGTCTGACCCATCTTATTTTCATCAAAATTTGATCGTATCAGATGTTATCTACAATCCACAAAAAACAAAGCTTTTGACAATGGCAGAGGAAGCTGGCTGTCCTACCTTCAATGGTATGTATATGCTGCTCTATCAAGGCGCAGAGGCCTTTCAACTTTGGACAGGAAAAGAGATGCCTATTGAGCTCATCAAACAACAATATTTTCAAAAATGAAAAGGAGGAGGGCTTGTTTCCCTCCTCCTTGAGTTTTTTCTAATATCCTCTTTCAATTCTATCATATTTTGGCATTGGTCGGTATCTTAACAATTTATTTTTATCCTTACATGTACGATAAATTTCTACTTCATGGGCTCTCTCCTGGTCACTCATGGCCGTCCACTCTAAAAAGCTCTTTCTGCCCACTGCCATCATATTGCCGCAGGCAGGACATTTCGCCTCTCTCAAACCGCTGACCATTCTCACTCTGCCACATTCTGTACAAATAAATACATACATCATAATTCCTCTGCCTCCAAACTTTTTTTAATTTCCATATACTGTTTCTCTCAAAATCTGTATATTACTCTCAAAATCAATCTGAAGTACTTCAGCAATTCCCTCAACATATAAATTGGCCCATGTGCCATCTGCCGGAAGTCTGCATTCAATCATATCATAATTCAAATAAAACAATGCTTTCATCATCAATACCGTCATACTCGTATCATCAATATCTGTAGTAAGCTGTGGCAGAATAATCTGTACGGTATCGAGTAAAGTCGGAATAGAAGCCTGTTTTGCATTGAGAATGACACTGTTTAACACTTCTCTCTGTCTGGCTGTTCTCTGGAAATCTGTACCAATATATCGAATACGACTGTATGCCAGAGCCTGCGCTCCATTTAAATGCATGATACCATACTGAACTGTGCTGGGGTCAATATAATTGGCATCTGGTGTTCCAAGTAAAGTATTAATTTCATGTAAATAACCATTAATATAAGTCAATTCCCCCTCATCCACATCAATATCCACACCTCCAACCGCATCAACCAAATCAATAAAGGAGAAGAAATCTACTTTCACATAAGAATCTATTCCAATTTTGAAATTATTTTCAATTGTCGCAATCAGCAGGTCTGCACCTCCATATTGATAGGCGGCGTTAATACGATTCCAACCATATCCTGGAATTTCTACATAGGAATCACGCAAAATGGATGTTAAGACAATTTTATGACTTTTTTCATTAATTGACACTAAGATAATTGCATCCGAACGACTGACTTCATCCGTATTTCTCGCGTCCGTTCCAATTAATAAAATATTATTCACCCTGGATTCTGTGTAAGCATCAGCTGCTCGATTGGCTGCATGGGCAGATTCTTGATAATCCGTCATACCTGCAAAGCTATTTAAAATATGATAAATGCCTATTAACAATACCGCTATAATAGCCAGCAAAAGAATAAAAAATGTAATAAACGGATGTTTTTTTCTTTTTTTCTTTTTCTTCTTTTTTGTTCTCTGTCCCTCTGAAACGGTATTTTGACTTACTTTTGTACTCTTTGTGCTTACCTGATTCGTATATCTCTTTGTTTTCTTTACAGGTTCTCCAAAATCAGCCGGCACTTTGTCAATATCCTCCTCAAGGCGATCTTCATTTTCCATCAATTTTTCTTGTTCTTGGACAGAATCTTCTCTAACGGATAAATCTTTTTGAGCGTCCACCGTTGTACTATTGAATATCTTTGTATCAAATCGCTGTGTGTCTGATATTTCTTGAGCTGCTGTTTTCTTTTCCGCTCGTGCTTTATTCAATGACTCTGTTTCATTTTGCCTTTTATACTCTACAGCCATAGCAGCTTTTTTTTCTCTAAGTATCTCGCGCTGAGCATTTTCTTGCTCTAGTTTTCTTTTTAACTCTCGTTCCCTCAGAACTCGTTCTCTCTCATATGCATCTAACTGTTCTTGATTCAATCTGTCTTGAATCTCCTTTGCACGTCTGAGTACTTCCTTTTCTTCCTCTGAAAGTCCCATCACACACCTCCTTGAAATGTCAGAATCAAGATTATTATACTATTGGGCTATCTTTTTTTCAACTGTTTTCTCTCGGTTATCAGAAAAACCATATTAATCCGCAAATTTCCCAGCAGCAATCGCAAACATCAATTACAATTTCCTCTGCAAAAAGTCTTTCAACAGTAAATCCACCATACGCCCGTAACTTTTTGTGCCATCTGTCTGAGAATTTGCTTTCAAATAAGTATCATTAACCTTATGTGCCACCTCTTTTATTACCGTCTTATGCTCATTCCACCAAGCACTGCCCGCCTGACGCTCTGCAACGACCTCCTCATCCAAGGTATTATAAATATCCCAGTAACAATCTGCTCCACAAGAATCATACAGCTTATCCATTGCATAGGAAAAAGCACCCATATAACCGCTGTACACAAAACTTGGTATCTCTGAGTCCCGACATGCCAAATAGGCAATAAAGTTTGCTTCATCCTCTCTCATAAAGCCTCTCAGATGAGACAACTCATGACACATGGTAAACGGAATTTCTCTTAGCGGAATTTCTCGATTATAATTTGCCTCCACCGTAAAGGGCGAATAAATACCGCAAATATACTGATAGGACCAAATGAAGGAGAATGCAATCGGCTTTGGATTAGGATAATATCCCTGCAAATCAGGATATGTCTCACCCAACTTTTTCATAGCCGCTACTGCCTCCTCACCACAATTCTCATCTAAATCAATAGAACCATTTTCATCCCTCTCAATGAACTGTGCTGACTCATTCACTTGTTCAGCAAGCCATCTACACAGTGCTTCCAGTTCTTCATTCGTATGCTTTTCAATCGTAAAACCACTCACCGTTGAAAAAGTCTGTCTCTGATAATTAATCCCACAGTTCAGCACATAGATGAGCAGAAGAGTGGAAAACAACAGTAAATTTTTTCTCGCCCAAGAACCTATTACTATTTTCCACGTTTTTTTCTTTTTCACCAAGCAAATGATACCTTGCGTGAAACAGATGACATAAACAACTATCAATACAATCAGTAAAATTTCTATCAAACTCCACGCAAATAAATTGCTGATATGGGAAAAAATACTTGAAAAATAAGGATAAATATGTATTGCATAGTACTCCGCAAAATTTCCATTTTTTCTGGAGAGTAGGGTCAGGCTCACCGCCAGAGCAAGCATGACCACAGAGACAATTACACTCCACAAATTTTTATATTTCTTCATCTTGTTTAAAATTCCATTTCTTCTGTTTCTACGTCTTCTGCTTCCACTTCCTCCACTTGAGTTAATAAGGTTTCAATATAAGTCCAAATTTCTTCCCTTCCTTGCTTCGTCTCTGCAGAAAATGGAAAAAGATTACTTTCCTTTCTCATTCCTAAACCAGTGCGAATCAATTTCAACTGCTTCTGCAGCTGACTGCGATTGATTTTATCCGCCTTCGTAGCGATAACCACTGGATCAAAGCCCTGATTGAGAATCCAATCATACATCATTTTATCATTAGCGGAAGGTTCATGGCGAATGTCTACCAACAAAAAGACACAAACAAGCTGCTTCGAACTGTGAAGATAATTTTCAATCATCTTTCCCCATTTGGCCTTAGTCTGCTCGGACACCTTTGCATATCCGTAACCTGGTAAATCCACATAGTAAAAAGTATCATTGATCTTATAATAATTGATAGTCTGTGTCTTTCCTGGCTCTGATGATGTGCGGGCATAGGCACGCCGATTCATCAAACCGTTAATCAAAGAAGATTTACCTACATTAGATTTGCCGGCAAAGGCAAACTCTGGATGAATATTTTCTGGCAGCTTGCTGGTAATACCACAAACAGTTTCCAAATTCACTGATTTAATAATCACACTAACCTCCATTCCGCCGCCTTTAGCTGGCAGCACAATCTTCCTTCACCAACACCATATCATAAATTTCCTTTACATTTGTAACAAAATGAATGTCCAATCCGCCCGTAATCTCCCCAGACAGTTCTGCCACATCTTTCTGATTTTTGGCAGGCACTGCCACATGATGAAAACCAGCCATGCGGGCGGCCAGTATTTTCTCTTTTAAACCACCAATCGGAAGCACACGTCCGCGTAAGGTAATTTCGCCGGTCATAGTAAAGTCTGCCCTAACCTTCAATCCCGATGCTGCAGACAAAATAGCAGTAGCCATAGTTACACCTGCTGACGGACCATCCTTCGGCACAGCACCCTCAGGACAATGGATATGAATATCATGATTCTCAAACCATTGCGGTTCCACTCCGTACTCACTTGCGATCGAACGCACATAACTTAAAGCAATATTGGCTGACTCCTTCATCACATCACCTAACTGTCCCGTCAGATGAAGGGCACCTTTACCAGGCATGGTATTAGCTTCAATCTCAAGTGTATCACCACCGACCCGAGTCCACACCAGTCCACGAACAATACCTACCTCATCCTGCTCGTTGACGGTCAAATAATCCATGCGTTCTTTTCCCAAATATTCAGACAAATCATCCGTTGTAATACAAATAGGAATTTGTGCTCCCTCCAGAATCTTTTTTGCTGCTTTTCTGCACAGTGTTCCAATGGTACGCTCCAAACCACGCACGCCAGCCTCCCTCGTATAATTGCGAATTACTTTGCGCAGGGTATCCTCTGGAATCACCAGCTGCTCCTGAAGCAAACCATGCTTATTTAACTGTTTTGGAAGCAAGTAATCGGCACCGATATGATATTTTTCATTTTCCGTATAACTGCTGACCTCCACAATTTCCATACGGTCGTACAGCGGCTCTGGTACGTGGCTTAAATCATTGGCAGTAGCGATGAAAAGTACATTCGACAAATCCACCGCAACCTCCAGATAATGGTCACGGAATTGATGATTCTGTTCTGAATCCATAACCTCTAACAAGGCACTGGAAGGATCTCCTTTGTAGTCATTGCTCATCTTGTCAATCTCATCTAACAAAATAATTGGATTATTTACTCCAGCTTGACGCAGAGCAGCAATGATACGTCCCGGCATAGCACCGATATAGGTCTTTCTATGGCCTCGGATATCAGCCTCATCTCTCACACCACCTAAGGAGATCCGCACAAATTTGCGATTCATAGCACGAGCCAACGAAGCAGCAATCGAAGTCTTCCCTGTACCTGGAGGACCCGCTAAGCATAAAATTGGACTTTCTCCATGCTCATTTAACTTGCGTACTGCCAAATACTCCAACACTCGCTCTTTAATTTTTTCCAAGCCATAATGGTCTGCATTCAAAATATCCTCGGCTTTCTTCAAGTCCAGACATTCCTCTGTTTTCTGACTCCAAGGCAAATCCAACATAGTTTCAATATAATTTTGAATGACTGAAAGTTCCTGGCTTCCAAAGGGCAGGCTGCGGTAACGCTTTATCTCTTTTTCCAGCTTTGCCTTGACTTCCTCTGGAACTCCCAGCTCCTCCATCTTTTTCTGCCATTCCTCAATCTCGGATTCCTCATTCATGCCCAATTCATTTTGAATTACCTTCATCTGCTCTCTCAGATAATATTCTTTCTGATGCTCGTCCACATTCTGCTTCACCTGCATCTGCAGATCTTTCTGAATCGAAATCAGATTCACTTCCTTCTCAATCAGCTCCATTAAATAAAAGAAGCGATCCTCCACATCTGTCAATGCCATGTACTCCTGACGATACTCCATTGAAGCTGTGATATTAGCTGCCACACGGTCCAAAGCATGAGAAAGATCCGTCTCATCGCCAATTTTCTTCAATTCCATGGCACCCTTTGGATTTACCTGCAAATACTCCTGCACTTTTGTCTGCAGAGCATCCAACATAGCTTCCCTTCTAACCAAATCCGGCTCCTCTTTCAACTCCATCGTATAGACATTGCACAGCAAACAATTATCATCATCTTCCATGATACCCATGGTACCACGCTCTAATGCCTCTATCAAAATTTTCACCCTCTGATTAGGCATTTTTGTAATCTGTTTTATCTGTGAAATGGCTCCCACCGGATATAAGTCCTCTTTGATCGGGTCCATTACTTCCACTTTTTTCTGGGCAACCAAAAAGACCATCTGATCGGCTGCCATCGCTCGTTTTGCCGCCTCCAAAGACTTCGGACGGCTGATATCTAACTGCATGATTGCACCTGGCACAATCGATACCCCTCTCAATGCAATCACTGGCAGTCTCATAATTCGTTTCATTTTCTTTATTCCTCCAACTAACGATAGAAATTGCGCAGGAAGGAACGACTTTCCTGACCACTCACGTGTTGTGACTTTAACTATTTACCTTATGTGGACATGCACACGGAAAAGGGAGCGCCACACTCTGCAGCACTCCCTCCGATTTTCTTATGCCGTTTCTGGCTTATTTCCACCAAACAGTCTTCGGCGATCCTTACGATTGTTTGATGATGGCACAATATCCTCTCTTCTGACAATCTCTGGCTTTCCTATGCCTTTGACTACATCTGCATTGATAATACATTTACCGATATCATGTTGGGACGGAATCTCAAACATAATATCCATCATAATGGTTTCCATAATTGCACGAAGCCCTCTGGCACCTGTTTTTCTCTGCTGAGACAACTCTGCAATCTCGTTCAACGCATCTGGTGTAAATTCCAAATCCACATCATCCATCTGGAATAAACTGCGATATTGCTTTGTAATTGCATTCTTTGGCTCTGTTAAAATACGAATCAATGCCTCTTTATCCAACATATCTAATGTCACTACAACGGGCACACGACCGACAAGCTCTGGTATTAATCCAAATTTATTCAAGTCCTGTGGCAGTACTTCCTTCAGTAAATCTCCCACATTGCGCTTACTCTTATCCACCAAATCTGCGCCGAAACCGATGGTATTCTTCGTCATACGAGATTCAATAATTGACTCTAAGCCATCAAATGCACCGCCGCAAATAAACAAAATATTTGTAGTATCAATGGAAATCAACTCCTGATGCGGATGTTTTCTTCCGCCCTGAGGAGGCACACTGGCAACAGTTCCTTCCAAAATTTTCAAAAGGGCTTGCTGAACTCCCTCACCGGAGACATCTCTTGTAATAGATACATTCTCTGCTTTCTTACTAATCTTATCAATTTCATCAATATAGACGATACCATACTCTGCTTTTGCAATATCGTAATCCGCTGCTTGAATCAACTTCAAAAGAATATTTTCAACATCTTCACCCACATATCCAGCTTCCGTTAAGGTAGTGGCATCGGCAATGGCAAATGGTACATTTAACAACTTAGCCAAAGACTGTGCCAAAAATGTTTTTCCAGATCCAGTTGGTCCTAACATTAAAATATTACTTTTTTGAATTTCTACATCAGATTTTTTTCCATAGAGAATACGCTTATAATGATTGTAGACTGCTACCGACAGTGCCTTTTTTGCTCTTTCCTGTCCTACCACATACTCATCCAGATGATGTTTAATTTCTGCTGGTTTCAAAAGACGGATGTCATTTTCCAAGCTCTCATCATCGCTCTCCTCTAAGATATCCACGCAAAGCCCGACACAATTATCGCAAATATAGGTGCCCTTCAAACCGGAAATCAATCGATGTACTTGATTGGCTGACTTTCCGCAAAAAGAACAGCGCAAATCATTTTCTTTTCCTGCCATGCTAAATCCTCTTATATTTCTATATTTATTGAATTATTCCATTAATTTCTTGTAATAACAGAATCAATCAGACCATACTCCTTTGCTTCTTGTGCGCTCATCCAATTATCTCTCTCTGTATCGTTGGCAACCTGCTCTACTGGTTTTCCTGTATTTTCAGCCAACATACGATTTAATCTAGCTTTTGTCTTCAAAATATGTTCTGCTGTAATATTAATATCTGTGGCCTGTCCCTGCGCACCGCCTGATGGCTGATGAATCATAATCTCTGCATTTGGAAGTGCATAGCGTTTGCCCTTTGCTCCTCCAGCCAGAAGGAATGCACCCATACTCGCAGCCAATCCAACACAAATTGTAGATACATCACACTTTACATACTGCATTGTATCATAGATAGCCAATCCAGCTGACACAGAACCACCTGGGCTATTGATGTACAATTGAATATCCTTACCTGGGTCTTCCGCTTCCAAAAACAACAACTCTGCTACAATAACACTTGCACTTGCATCTGTTACTTCCTCACCCAGAAAAATAATACGCTCCTTCAAAAGACGGGAATAAATATCATAAGAGCGCTCTCCTCTATTTGTCTGTTCAATGACATAAGGTACCAATGGCATAACAATTCCTCCTTTATTTTTATATTATACGGGTCCCACAGTCATACATTTTCATGCAAGCAGGAAATGTATAACCTTTTGACCCTGATATCATATTATTTAGGAAAGCGGACTGCCTCGCTAAACAGCCCGCCAAAATCCCCTAGCTTTATTATTTTGCGGTGATGCACTTAACTGCCTTGCTCACTGCCAAATCAGACTTGATGTTCTCTACACCCATAGCAGACTTTACGGTATCCGCATCTACACCGTAAGCACTTGCCATCTTGTCTACTTCTTCATTGATTTCTTCCTCAGTTACTTCGATATTCTCTGCTGCTGCAATTGCTTCAAGAACGATACGATTGCTAATGTTCTTCTCTGCGTTTGGCTTCATCTGTTCTGTCAAATCTTTTACTGTCACATTCAAGTACTGTGCATACTGCTCAAGGCTCATACCCTGCTGCTGCAGTCTCTGACCAAAGTTACGAACCATCTGCTGTGCTTCTGCCTCAATCATAGCATCTGCAATTTCAAAGCTTGCATTCGCAACTGCCATGTCAACCAATGCGTTTTCCTTTGCAGTCTCAGCTTCTTTTTCTTTTCTATCGCGAATTGTCTTCTCCAAATCAGCCTTATACTCTTCCAACGTATCAAAATCAGAGATATCACTCGCAAAATCATCATCTAATTCTGGAAGTTCTTTTACCTTGATAGCATTGATTGTTACCTTGAACAAAGCTGGTTTTCCAGCCAAATCTGCTGCATGATACTCTGCTGGAAATGTAACATTGATATCCAAATTGTCACCTGTGTTTGCACCAATCAACTGCTCCTCAAAGTTATCGATAAAGCTGTGGGAACCAATAGTTAAATCATAACCCTGAGCTGTGCCGCCTTCAAATGCCACACCATCAACAGAACCTGCATAATCAATATTTACAATATCACCATCCTGTACTGGTCTGTCCTCTACAGTAATTGTTCTGGAGTTCTGCTCCTGAACCTTCTTCAATTCTGCATTAATATCTTCCTCAGTTACAACAACTGGCTCTGCAACATATTCCAAATCCTTATACTGTCCCAAGGTAACTTCTGGCTTAACTGCTACAGATACAGTAAATACCATTGGCTCGCCCTTGGCGATGGAAACTACATTTACATCCATTGGATTGGAAGTTGGCTCAATACCTGCCTCAGTCAATGCCTGATCATAAGCCTCTGGCATTACATTGTTTGCAGCATCTTCATAGAAAAAACCTGCTCCATAGTACTTCTCGATAATCGCACGTGGCACTTTACCCTTTCTGAAACCAGGGATTGCAATCTTTCCTCTATTTTTTAAATAGGCTGCCTGCATTCCTTCCTCGAATTTTTCTGCAGACACTTCGATGGTGAGCTTTACCATACTCTTTTCCAACTTTTCAACCTGTACGCTCATTATTTCTTTATCCTCCTGATAAATTCTATACCTTATTTATTGATGGTATCCATTTTTGCTCAATTCTGTGGATACACACCTGCAATGCCCAATTATAACATAGGGCCTTTTAAATTTCCAGTACTATTTTCAAAAAACCTTTTAAATTCTACTAAAAGGTTACTTTTGCAGTCTTTTGAAGACTGTAAAGTGTTAAATACTGCTTCACTTACTGCTGACAGCAGCAAATTTACTTGTCATACTGAATTTGAGATTTAATTTCGTCAGCTTTCTCTGGTCCGCAGAGAAGTTCAACAATTTCTAAGCCCAGGTCCAATGCATATCCTAAACCTCTGGCTGTGGTAATATTTCC
The DNA here is from genome assembly GCA_051879015.1 of Lachnospiraceae bacterium. Taxonomy (GTDB): domain Bacteria; phylum Bacillota; class Clostridia; order Lachnospirales; family Lachnospiraceae; genus JBJELF01. Next base: position 32,450 of record JBJELF010000083.1, on the reverse strand, counting down.
GTCCGTCACCACTCCAGCACGACTCATATAGACAGCTCCTTCCAGCTTTTCTCCAAAGCCTGGATAACAGGTGGCACTCTTTCCTCTCAACAGCCCCAACTGTCCCAAAACACTCGGAGCGGCACAGATCGCGGCAATTCGCTTGCCCTCTTCATTAAATTGACACAGCGCCTTAGTAACTCCTGCATGAGCGGCTAAATAATTGGTGCCTGGCATACCACCTGGCAAAAACAAAAGCTCTGCCTGATCACAGTCTGTTTCTTCAAACAAAGTATCGGCCATGATTTTAATATTGTGGGAGCCAATCACCATACGTTCTCCCGAAATCGAGACTAATGTAACATCGAGACCAGCTCGTCTCATTACATCTACTGTTGCCAGACACTCTACTTCCTCCAAACCATTTGCCATAAATGCATACACTTTCTTGCTCATTTTTCACTTACCTCCATCTTCATCCACTATCGCAGCATCAAATTGACATCCAACGATTGTTTAACTTTTGGTGTCACATTCACAACTGATAACAGCAATAACATCCACACTGCGCCAGATAGCAATCTTCGTTCTTCTCTTGCGGAACATCTCGTATTATGATACACTATAATTTACAAAAATGCAAGAAAGTGAGATGGATTTATGGAAATTGAACGTAAATTTTTAATAAAACAACTGCCTGATAACTTAGAGCAATACGAAAATCACCTGATTGAGCAGGCATATCTCAGTATAAATCCAGTTATTCGAGTACGCAAAGAAGACACTACCTATTATATGATCTATAAGGGGCAGGGTATGATGATTCGTGAAGAATATAATTTGCCGCTCACCAAACAATCTTATGAACATCTGCTTGCCAAAGCAGACGGACGCATCATCACTAAGCGCCGCTACAAAATTCCTCTGACTCAGCCAATTTCAATCGACCCAACCGTCACCTTCTCCACTCCTCTGACCATTGAATTAGATATTTTTGAGGGCGATTATGAAGGACTTTGGCTGGCTGAAATCGAGTTTGCTACAGCAAAAGAGGCTGAAGCACTGCAGATGCCCGACTGGTTCTTACAGGACGTCACCTTCGATGGGCGCTATCACAATAGCTATATGGCATTGAGATAATGCTTAATAGAAATATTGCCGCAGTCACAATAGCTGCGGCAATATTTCTATTTTATTCAAACGATGCAAATCACTCCATATAGTCCAATGGATCACTTGGCTCTGTACCATTTAATACCTCAAAATAAATACTTGGACCTTCTACGCTATAATAAATCGTCGGCTGTGCCACTGTTGCAATCTGAGTGCCGGCAGTCACATACTGATCCGAAACCACGCAGATATTGTCCAACGCACCAATCAAGACAGAATACTCACTTCCAATATCCATAACGACATAATTTCCAATTTCTTCATTATATCCAACACGAATCACCTGAGAATTAGCTGGCGCTACTACCGCTTGTCCTACCTCAGCTTGAATGACAATAGCTGGGCTAGTACGATACTGTTCCAAAGTAGCATACCACGTTGTATGATCCATAGAATATTCACGAATAACCTCACCCTGCACCGGCCAAGTCAATGTACTTTCTTCTGAAAAAGCCAGCGCATTTCCAATGGCAGCCACTTCTACATTCTCATCGCTTGAAGCCTCCACCGAATCTGCATTTGCCTCCTGTGCATTTTCATCTGATGCACTCTCGTCATTTGGCACCACTGCCAATTCATTTGGACTGCTCTCGTCTACATCGTACTTTGCATTTTCCTCCATTGATTCCTGAGCCACCAAATCATTTTTTTTCTGACTTCCACGCTGATGTACTACCACCGATACTGTGACGGCGGTCAAAAATGCCAATCCCAGCAACAATGCAGTCAAAATAGTACGGTCTGACATAATACGTTTCCAGTTTACCTTTTTCATCTTGTTCCTCCAGTGCCGTTTTTACGGCTTCTTACTCAAAGATAATGAACGATATCGTAACAATTCAATCGTAAGAACGGTTACAAGATATCAACTTTCATCTCACTTGTATTCTGTCCCAATTAAGGAAAAATATACCTCGTATTTTTTGTCTTTTTTTGTCTTACTTATACGATTGATTTTCCTTTTTTCACCTACTATTTCTTATTATAATAGCTTCATAGATTATAACGATTCAGCCAGCCATCTTATATTTTCAGCTGCTAATCCAGCGAAACAATGGCATGAGCGTTTACTATGAATTACATATTTATTTTATGATATGATGCCAGAGTCAACAGGTCATGCGTTTCATGCTTGCATGAAAAAGCGTGACTTTGGGACCCGCAAAACATAAGAAAGTATCACGAATAGGGCGAATTTCGAATGTTTTCGGATTGCGGGAGCATAAAGTGCAAAGCAATCCGTAGGTATCAAGGGGTCAAAATACCAATTGACCCCAACATCATTTTATCGTTTTGAAAGGAGACATCATGGCAGAAAATCATTATATGATTTCAGATGCGTCGAAACAAGTAAATGTAGAAACGCATGTCTTACGATATTGGGAAGAAGAATTGGGTCTGGAGATTCCCCGAAATGAACTTGGACATCGATACTATACCGAAGATTTAATTAAACTTTTTTGCCGTATCCGCGACCTGAAAGACAGCGGCTATCAGCTCAAAGCTATTAAAATGATTCTGCCCAAATTGGATCAGCTAGCTGATGAAGATTTGGACTTTTTGACTGTCTTATCGGAAGAAATGAATCGACGCGTACTCACTGAAGAAACTTCGGCGAAACCTTCCTCTGCCGACGAATCTACCCAAAAGTCATCCGCAAGTATTATCTCTCTGCGCGAATCTCTACCTATGGAAACCTCTGAACAAAAAATGGAATTTCTGCAAAATATGTTTGCTACCGCACTAACCAATGCTTTGAATCAACAAATGAATCAATTTGTCACCCAATCCAGTCAGCTGATTGGAGAGCAAGTCAGTAATCGTCTGACCCACGATGTTTCCATCCACATGGAGCTGCAGGAAGAACAGATGGAAGAACATTTCAAACAGGTGGACGAACTTTTACGACAACGTCAACAAATATACAGCGAAACCGCCATGACTCGCCAATCTCCCAAAAAGGGGCTTCGTCTCCCCTGGAAACGCAAAAATTAGAAATTCTGAAAAAATTTCCTCAATCAAATATGTGCCATAGAAATTCGGATAGGAAATTCTATGACACATATTATCACAATATAATACCAAGGTTAAAAGGTTATACATTGCATGCAAGCATGAAATGTATAACCTTAAAGCCTGCCAAAATATAAGAAAGCAACCCGAATAGGGCAGATTTCATAGCAAGCGTTACTCGTATGATTACTCCTCAGAAATTGCACCCATTGGACACTGAGCTGCGCAGGAACCACAGGAGATACATGCATCTGCATCAATCTCATACTTGCCAGCACCTTCAGCAATTGCGCCAACTGGACACTGAGCCTCACAAGCACCACACATTACACAATCATCATTAATCTGATAAGCCATTTCTTTATCCTCCTCTAAATACATCATATCTTAGCAGTCTTTCTGCTTCGTTCTCATTGTAATACAATTATTCCTTTATTGCAAGGAAATTTTTTGTGAATTTTGATTAGTATAAACTAATCATACATACAGTCCACTTTCTTTCAAGCGATTGCGCTCCTCTTTCATAGCCTCCAATACAATCTCTCTTGCCTCGATGGCTTGTTTCTTTTCAAGCGGCGGTACTCCCTTTAATGGATAATCCATACCCATATTTTCATACTTGACAATACCCATCGTGTGGTATGGTAAAACATCCAATGCCTTTACATGATGGAATTTAGCCAAATACACACCCAACTGTTTCAAATATTTCTCATTGAACGTGATGCCTGGTACTACCACATGACGAATCCAGATCGTTACACCTCTCGCATCCAAAAATTCTGCAAAGGCAAGAATATTCTTATTTTCTTGCTTTGTCAGTTTCACATGCTCCACTGGATCAATATGCTTAATATCCAACATCACCAAATCAGTGACTTTCACCAACTTCTCATATTTTTCCATCAACTCTGGATTATTGGGATTAAACATAATACCACTGCTGTCCAGACAGGTATGAATATTTTTTTCATGAGCTTTGGTAAACAATTCCAGCAAAAAATCAATCTGCATCAATGGCTCTCCGCCAGTCACAGTCAATCCGCCATTTTGATAAAAAGGACGATTGCGCTCATATTTATCCAAAATTTCATCTACTTCCATCATGGTGCCACCCTCCGGCGCCCAAGTATCTGGATTATGACAATACAGACAGCGCATCGGGCATCCCTTAACAAATACCACCAATCGAGTACCTGGACCATCTACGGTACCAAAGGTCTCTATCGAATGAATACGACCCTTCATATTAGATTCCTCCTATTCAAAAAGGAGCTGCTTGCGAAAACGCTTGCAGCCCCTCATATATTATTTATTATCTCCAAATAACAAACAACTTATGTATTGAGATACTTACACGCAAGTCTCAAGACTATATATTTTCATACAAGCATGAAAATCCATAATCTTTTGACTCCGATATCATTACATATTCTCATGGAATGTTCTGGAAATAACATCATCCTGCTGCTTCTTTGTTAACTTAACAAAATTTACAGCGTATCCAGATACACGAACGGTCAACTGTGGATACTTTTCTGGATGATTCTGTGCATCAATCAGAGTATCTCTGTTGAATACATTTACATTCAAATGATGTCCGCCCTTTGTAGCGTAACCATCTAACATGCCAACCAAATTTTCAATCTGCTGCTCACTAGCCATGACTATTTCCTCCTAAATTATTAATAAAATTGATAATTATAGCAACTATTTCGCTTCATTACAACGAAATAGTTACCGTCTTAATGATAATTATTCCGCATCTTCGTCACGGTCTAAGCCCTGATGAAGAGTCGGCACACTGCATGCAAGATTTCCTGCTGCACAGTCCATACAACCCAGTGTAGTAACCTGCTTTTCGGTTTTTGTATTATCCACGGATACATTCATATGTCCGCCGCCTTTGCCCATAAAGCCATCAAGCATTGCAATAATATCATCCACATTTGCATTATTTTTGTTATTCATATGATGCCTCCATTGATAATTGATTGCCCTCGGAGCAACCCCCGAAAGCAATCAACTGTATGTTATTACTTGGACAAATCGATATCCAAATCACCAGCAAATACCTGATCTTCCTTACCTAATGCGTTAGGAATAATAGAGAAGGTATTGGAAATACCATCCTGAGCATCTGCGAAGTCCAACTTAGCAACAGAAGACAAAGATGCAACTGCACCACTCTTGTCACGTCCATGCAATGGGTTAGCACCTGGAGCAAATGGAACACCAGCACGACGTCCATCTGGAGTATTACCGGTAGCATTACCATATACAACGTTGGATGTAATAGTCAAGATAGATGTAGTTGGAACGCCACCTCTGTAGCAGTGATTTGCACGGATGTAGGTCATAAAGGTATGAAGCAACTGATTAGCCAACTCATCTACACGGTCATCATCGTTACCATACTTAGGGAAGTCGCCTTCTACTTCGTAGTCAACTACAAGACCTTCCTCATTGCGGATGCACTTAACCTTAGCGTACTTAATTGCGGACAAGGAGTCAGCTACTACGGAAAGACCAGCAATACCAGTTGCAAAGTATCTCTTAACTTCTGCATCATGCAAAGCCATCTGAATCTTCTCATAGCAGTACTTGTCATGCATATAGTGAATGATATTCAAGGAGTTTACATATACGCCTGCCAACCACTTCATCATATCACAATACTTATCCCAAACATCATTATAGTCAAGGTAATCACCCTCAACTGGTCTGAACTTAGGACCAATCTGCTTGCCAGACTTTTCATCCTTACCACCATTGATAGCGTAAAGTAAGCACTTAGCCAAGTTTGCACGAGCACCGAAGAACTGCATTTCCTTACCTACTCTCATGGAAGATACACAACAAGCGATTGCATAATCATCACCATGAGTTACTCTCATAAGGTCATCATTCTCATACTGGATGGAAGAGGTATTGATAGAAATCTTAGCACAATACTTCTTGAATCCCATAGGAAGTCTGGTAGACCACAGTACGGTCAAGTTTGGCTCTGGAGAGGTTCCCAAGTTCTCCAAAGTATGAAGGTAACGGAAGGACGTCTTTGTAACCATATGACGACCATCAATACCAACACCAGCGAGAGACTCAGTTACCCACTGTGGGTCACCAGAGAACAACTCATTGTACTCAGGTGTACGGGCAAACTTAACAAGACGCAGCTTCATGATGAAGTGGTCAATGAACTCCTGAATCTGCTCCTCTGTGTACTTACCGGACTTCAAATCTCTCTCAGCATAGATATCAATGAAAGTAGAGGTACGTCCTAAGGACATAGCAGCACCATTCTGCTCCTTAACTGCTGCAAGATATGCGAAATATGTCCACTGGATAGCTTCCTTAACGTCAGTAGCTGGGCCAGAAATATCATAGCCATAGAAAGAAGCCATCTTCTTCAAGTCCTTCAATGCATTAATCTGCTCGGAGAACTCTTCTCTTGCACGGATAACATCATCGGTCATAACTTCAGGTGTGCCGTTCTTCTGATCCATCTTGTCTTCAATCAATCTGTCAACACCATAAAGAGCAACACGACGGTAGTCACCAATGATACGTCCACGACCGTAAGCATCTGGCAAACCTGTGATGATGTGAGAAGATCTACAAGCTCTCATAGCTGGAGTGTAGGCATCAAATACACCTGCATTGTGTGTCTTTCTGTGTACAGTGAAGAACTCAACGATTTCTGGATCTACCTCGTAACCATTGTCAGCGCAAGCCTTCATAGCCATACGGATACCACCATAAGGCTGCAAGGAACGCTTGAAAGGCTTGTCAGTCTGGAAACCAACAATTGTCTCCAAGTCCTTGTTCAAATATCCAGCTTTATGAGAAGTAATGGTAGATGGCACCTTGGTATCCATATCCAATACTCCACCTGCTGCTCTCTCCTGCAATGTCAAATCCATAACCTGTGCCCATAACTTATTGGTAGACTCAGTAGGTCCTACTAAGAAAGACTCATCTCCATCATATGGAGTGTAATTCTTCTGAATGAAGTCTCTTAAGTCAATCTTCTTTTCCCACTTACCACCAACAAAACCAGTCCATTCTGATCTCATCTTTGTATCCTCCTAAATTAAAATTTCATGTATATGATTGTGTATCAATCATCATGGTTCTATTATATTCAATTTTATTTTCAACGTCAAGTCTTATATTGTTTTTTTTCAAATACAGTACATGAATTTTTTCTCTAAATTTTATATACTTTATATATATTTTTCATTTAAAATTCACAAATTTCTGTATTGATTTCACAATACTTTTTGACTGACGCTCCCTTTCTTTCGCTGCACAAAACGCCCCGTCATACTGCCTGCTGATTCAATAAAGACGCACAAAAAAGAGAAGCTGCACAATGCAGCTTCTCTTTTTCTAATTAATTTAATTATTTGCCTCTGCCAAATAAGAATGAATAGCCCCCATCAATTCATCTACATCGATACCATGTACAAATGCAGCCTCCTCAATGGATTCTCCCTGAGAAGATGGGCAGCCTACACAATGCATACCTGCTTCCATCAAAACAAATGCTAAATTATAATCATAACGAAGTAAGTCACCAATCAGTGTGTCCTTTGTAATCTCCATCGCTGTGAAACCTCCTTAAATATAAATATCATACTTTCAGTGTCATTTTTTACTGCTTTTTGATTATATACGAAGTTTCTATAAATTTCAACTGGAAATTCACACTTTTCCAAAGTTCAGTTGTTATTATGAAAAACCAAAGCCTCCTTCTGTGTCCGACTCAATCCCTTAATGACACATTCACGACTTCGCGCTGTATGCTCGTCCTCATATTCCTCAAAATAAATCAAATGCACGGGCAGACGACTTCTCGTATATTTTCCGCCCTTCCCTGCATTATGAGTTTTGATTCGCTTATCTAAATTGTTTGTCCAACCAGTGTACCATGTTCCATCTGCACATTCCACAATATAAGTATAATTCATTTCTGTTCATCCACTCTCACTATGTATCAGGCGTTTCCGCCTGCCTTTTGTATTACCGGCGCCGGCTGAAATTTATATAAAGCATTGGGCATTGTTATTGTGCAATCATATGCGTATCTGCCCTGCAATGCAAATTTTCAGCATACAGAAATTGTCGGTTCTAACCATATTATATGTAATTTTTCTTTTATGGTGAAGACAAAACATCTCGATTGCCTTGGAGACTCTATCATATGATGTCGGAAAAAAAAGGCAGCTACTTTCTCATGTTTTATCGGGTCAAAAAGTCATACATTTTCATGCAAGCAGAAATGTATGACCTTTTGGCCCTGATATCATATTATTTACTCAACAGTAACAGATTTTGCCAAATTACGCGGTTTATCTACATCCACACCCTTTGCAACAGCTACATAATAGGCAAACAATTGCAGCGGAATCACACTCAAGCTAGTGGCAAAGCATTCCGCAGTCTTTGGCACATAGATGGTAAAGTTCGCTGTATCCTCCATTGCATAATTTCCATAGGAGGTCAATCCCATAATAAAACCACCACGGCTCTTGACTTCCACAATGTTGCTGACTGTCTTCTCGTAAAGGCCGCTCTGGGTTGCCACTCCAACCACCAAAGTTCCCTGCTCAATCAAAGAAATGGTACCATGCTTCAGCTCGCCAGCTGCATAGGCCTCAGAATGAACATAAGAAATCTCTTTTAATTTGAGGGAGCCTTCCATACAGACTGCATAATCCTGTCCTCTTCCGATAAAAAAGATATCTCTTGCAGCAGCATACTTATTTGCAAACCATTGAATACGCTCTTTTTCTTCCAGCAAACGCTCAATTTTTTGTGGAAGAGCAAGAAGCTCCTTCACCAAAGCCTCACAGCGTTCCTCACTCAGCATACCCCGAACCTGCCCAAAATAAATTCCCAACATATACATGGCAACCAGCTGAGTACTGTATGCCTTCGTGGTAGCTACCGCAATCTCTGGTCCTGCCCAAGTATAAAGAACACTGTCTGCCTCACGAGCAATAGAACTGCCAACTACATTCACCACAGCCAACACCTTCAAGCCTTCTGACTTTGCCTGACGAAGAGCTGCCAGGGTATCCGCCGTCTCACCAGACTGACTTACAACAATCATCAATGTTTTTTTGTCCAAAATCGGATTACGGTAACGAAACTCACTGGCAATATCGATATCTACTGGAAGGCGAATTAAATCTTCAATGACATACTTTGCACTGGCACATACATGGTAAGCAGAACCACAGGCAACCATCTGAATACGATTAATACTCTTAATTTCTTCTTCCGTAAAATTCAGCTCACTTAAATCAATCTTTCCATCAACAATGCGAGGACTCAAGGTATCCGCTACTGCTTTGGGCTGTTCATAAATTTCCTTTAGCATGAAATGTTCATAGCCGCTTTTTTCTGCTGCCTCGGCATCCCATGCAATATGAGTTGCTTCCTTTTCAATTTCTTCTAAATCAATATTATAGAAATGAATCGCATCCTGTTTCAGCACTGCGATTTCCATATTCTGCACATAATAGACATCTCTTGTATATTTCAAGATGGCTGGCACATCAGAAGCAATGAAATTTCCCTGCTCTGTGGTACCTACAATTAATGGACTATCCTTGCGTACCGCATAGATAGTACCAGGATCATCCTGGAACACAATCCCCAAAGCATAGGAACCGCGAACACGCAGCATAGTCTTACTGATTGTCTCCAGAGGATTGCCGTCATAGTAATAATCTAACAGCTGCGCAACTACTTCCGTATCCGTCTGAGATACAAACTGATAACCTTTTTTGACCAAGGTTTCCTTAATCTCCTGATAATTTTCGATAATACCATTGTGTACCACAGCAATCTTGCGGTCTCTGGAAATGTGCGGATGTGCATTGACCGTCGAGGGCTCACCGTGTGTTGCCCATCTCGTATGACCAATGCCACAAGTACCAGCCACAGCACGACCTTCGTCAGTCATTTCCTGCAATACCTTTAAACGCCCCTTCGCCTTAATAATCTCAATCTTAGCAGTATCCTGCATCACCGCAATACCGGCAGAATCATATCCTCGATATTCCAGCTTAGAGAGTCCATCCAACAAGATTGGAGCTGCCTGCATTTGTCCCGTATAACCTGTAATTCCACACATTGCAACTTCCTCCTTATTTCGCTACTGCATGACCATTCCTGCAAATTACATCAACGACACTATCTACATACTTCTCACATTCTTCCTTGCTCGGTGCCTCTACCATAACACGAATCACTGGCTCTGTGCCGCTCTCGCGTACCAAAATACGGCCATTATCACCTAACTGCTCTGCTACACTCTGTACCATACTCTGTACTTCTGGATCATTCTGCGCATCTGCCTTGGACTTAACACGTACATTTTTGAGTACCTGAGGATAAATCTTTACTGGCTCCGCCAACTTGCTCAAAGGCATCTTCTTTGACAAAACCACTTCCATCACTTTTATGGCCGTCAGAATACCGTCTCCTGTAGAGGCATATTTGCTAAAAATAATATGTCCCGACTGCTCACCGCCAAGACGATATCCATTTTCCTGCATATTTTCATATACATACTTGTCACCCACCTTCGTCTTGACGTAATCAATACCAATCTGATCAAAAGCCTTGTACAGACCAAAATTTGACATGACAGTGGTGACCACCATATTATTTAACAGTTTTCCTCGCTCCTTCATATAGCGGCCATATATGTATAAAATTAAATCGCCGTCGACTACATTCCCCTTCTCATCTACTGCAATACAGCGGTCCGCATCGCCATCAAAGGCAAATCCAATATCCAGTCCTTTTTCCTTGACAAAAGCCTGCAGTACCTCAATATGTGTGGAACCACAGTTAGTGTTGATATTAAGACCATCTGGTTCCGCATGAATCACATAGGTCTTTGCCCCCAAAGCATCAAATACATTTTTTGCAATCATCCATGAGCTTCCATTCGCACAATCCAAACCAATACGCATACCGCGATAAGAATGGATTGCCAATGAAATTAAATATCCTACATAGCGATTTCTTCCTGCTACATAATCCACTGTACAGCCAATATCCGCACCTGTAGCATAGGGGATTTCTCCCCACTCACCATCTAAATAGGATTCAATCTTTTCAATGACATCCTCACCAAACTTCTCACCTTTACTGTTAATCAACTTAATTCCATTGTCATAAAACGGATTGTGACTTGCCGAAATCATAATACCACAATCAAAATCCTCGGTTCTCACCACATAAGAGACACTTGGAGTAGTCGTAACATGAAGCAAATAGGCATCTGCTCCAGAAGCAGTCAGACCAGCAACTAAGGAATACTCAAACATATAGCTGCTTCTTCTGGTGTCTTTTCCGATGACTACCTTGCACTTTTTATGTTCCTGTGCACCATAATACCATCCAAGGAAGCGACCTACTTCAAAGGCATGCTGTACCGTCAATGTCTTATTCGCCTCTCCTCGAAATCCATCTGTTCCAAAATATTTTCCCATACTTTTTCCTTTCTTTTTCGATTTTGTATCTTTCTCTTATGTACATTATCATATTGATACAGCTGCAGCTATCTGTCCGCTATCTCGCTTCTCAGAATATTTATACCTCAAATAATAACCGCAGACAATCAATAACTTTTTCTTTCCGCCTTGTATTATAACAAACTATTTTTGATTATACTAGTCCTTTTTTATAAACACATCCCTTGCTTTATTAATAAAATACGTTCTCCTCCCTTTAACTGCCTGCTGGAAAGCTCATTATTTTCCATAATGGCATCAATAGTCGTGTAATATTTCTTCGCAATATCCCACAAAGAATCATTTGGTTTAACAATATATCCTACAATGCCCGCAATCTGCTCTACTTCCTTAACATCAAAGGATTGAGAAGTCACGGCACTGATAGTCGGAATAGCCACTCGCTTTAACACTAACAAATCTAAAGCTGCAACTGCTCTCACTTCCGCCTCTCGTTCTCCTGACATGATACAAGTCAGCTGCTCAATCGATGGAGTTAACTCATAAAAACAGTTTTCATCTACTCCATTAGCCTCTGCCTCGTAAGAGAAGGGGACTGCCCCACGATAAGAACGCATGGGTTCATTATCATCTGCCTCCATGTACAGAATTGTCACTGTCAGAGCACCCTCAATTTTCAGATTATTTTTATCGATAATGACGCGATCAATTTTGATGCTGCCATTGCTGTGACAAATTTGCAGAATACGCTCTGATTCCGGCAAATGCAATTTATCTACAATTTTACATTTTGCCGCATTGCGGACCAACAAACTCTCAAAAAAAGCTTCCCCATATTTTGGAATAATTTTTTCTTTCGGCGAATAAATATCGCTCAAAATCGAGATACGTTCCTCACTATACAGCTTCATATCAAGCTCCAACACCATGTCTATTCCTATAATACGATTTTCTCCATCGCCGTCTGGCCTTGCCTCCATCTCCCGATGAATAACATTGACACTGGACATCAATATCATATCCATACTGCAGCCTTCCACTGGCACACTTCCCTGAAATGGAATATTTTTTTCTACCCACTGAATTGGAATATGTTCTTCCTCCCCCGCATAAATGGCAAAGATCACCAACTCTCCCTGAATATCTACTTGATTTTCCATGGGCTTGCTGCTGATGCTGCGCACATGCATTCCTCTCCAAAGCAGTTGATCAATATTGGGTTTGTTGCTGCTAAGTTCAATTTCTTCCTTGATGCGGAAAGTATCTTTTTTCTGATTTTTCAGCTGAACCACCTGCTGTTCTTCCATGCGCATCTGAATACAGTCTCCCCCCTGAATTTCTTCCGTAGTTTCTTCATCATAAAAACTTTCCGCCTTTAACTGAAAGGTAACTAATGCATTAATTCTAAATTTTCTGGAATTAATGAGAGATGCCGTCATATCTTCGATATCCCACCTAACAGTTACATGATCACCCAACTCCACGCCCGGCATACTGACGCTCTCCTCAAAGTTGATATTTCCCATATAATTTTCTGCATTATGACGGGTGCCCTCTGAAGCATACAAAATTTCAAAAGAAAATTTTCCTCGCAGCACCACCTTATCCTGCTGCACTTTGATTGTATCTACTACCACCTCACCTTGATTTAAAATAACATGTACAGCGTCCGGTTTTATCTCCGACAAATTAAAATCTTCGTCTAAAGTCATCTGAGAAAAAGCTTTTCCTTTCAATTTATTCATATGTATGTTTTTCTTTACTAATTCCATATGCCCCTCCATACACGCAATGCATACACATATACTCATAAAACAGTTCTTTACCATTGTATGCGGGCAAGAATTTAGATTATGCACCTTTTTCCAATCTTTTCCTCAATGCTTCCATCAGCAAAATCGCTCCCTTTATCTCACTTCTATCTAAACTGACATGCCTCACATTTGAGAGATCACCATAATAAAAAGGACTGCTATGCTTACAAACATCAGCAGTCCTTTCTGTTTAATATATATTTATCATCCAATTATAAAAGCATCATCTCATCCTCTGTAAGCTTTGGCTCACCATCCAAATCCGAATCCTTTTTCTCATCCTTTGATTTTCCATTCTCAGACTGGAAATCATTTTGTCTCTGCTGCAGAATCTGATCTGTCGTCACACTGCCAGACATATCATCCACAGAGTAGACCACGCTTTCTACCTTCTCGCCTGCTTTTTGAATTTCTTCCCACTCCTCGTCTGTATAACGATTTCTTTCCTCATCTTCCTTTGGAATATAACGGTCAAATATTTTCACAAACAGATAACTAGACAAAAAAGCCGCCAAAGCCATTCCAAAAATAATAGCTGGAGGGAATGACCAAATCAATACAAACACTGCTACATGAATGAGCACAATCAGAATTGTTTTTGGCAAATCACGGATACCAATTAACAAAGCATTTTTCATAAGATTCTTCGTTGTATTGGAAAATCTAGCCAAAACCGGAAATATGTACAATACTTCAATAAAATAAAACAATGACACTGCAAGAAACAGCAATTTAAAAATCTGATAAACGCTCTCTGTATTGTGATTGTAAAAATAAATATCCAAACCGCCAATACACAACATAAGCAACAAAATCAAAGTAATGACAATACCCTGTTTTAAGTTTTCCTTAAAGGACTTAAAAAAGCTGCGGGCAATATATCCTTCCTCGTCACGCACCACCTTTAAGAACACATAGTACATTGCTGCCGTGGACGGACCAATCGTCACAATCGGAATACAACAAATTATCCACAACAAGTTCAGCTCAATGACATAAAACAGCTTGCCCATAAAACTCCAAACTGGATTATTCATATTAAATAAGTTTTCCATTCCCTTCTCCTTTCATCTGCTTCGCAGATTTTATACTAATTATTTTATTATAACCAACTTCCCTATAAATTGCAAACCTCTTTCCATGTTTTTTTTGTGAAATATACCACAATCACTTCTTTTTATTGTATACTATAAGCTAAGCTATAGAAAAAGGAGAAATTTTATGAAAATTACATTGGACGATATCAAACGCCAAAACGGTGAACTGGTAGATGAGCCCATCGAACCAGCTCCAAAACCAGAGGAAAAGCGCAATTTCAAACAAGAAATTGAACAAATTATGAGTCTGCACGGCAAAGAACGACTAACTTATCTTTGGGATTACTACAGCCGACCAGTTATCATTACCATTATCGCAGCTGCAGCCATCATTAGCCTAATTTACAACTTCATCAATCAGTCTGAGGACTGCCTGGCAGGTACTACTTTAGACATAGTCACCACCGACTTAACTTTTGACTCAAGTTATCTTAACTCCTATTTGGAATATGCCGGTTTTGACCCTGATGAATATGTGTTTTCTATGAGAAGCGGAATGTACTTAACCGAAGATGCGTCAGAAAACTACACTACCTATATGACTCTTGCTACCCTTGTCGCTGCGCAGGATCTGGATTTCATTCTCTGTGCCAAAAATGATATCGAATATCTGAGTACAACTGGCTACGCCGCTGACTTAGAGCAGGTTCTTTCCCCTGAAACATTTGAAAAATACAGTGACCGCATGTTGTATGGAACCATCGGTTCCGAGGATACTGCTGTGGCCAACCGCCCCGTTGCCCTGGAAGTCACCGATTCCCACATCACCAAGGCATTGCAATTCATCAATGAAAACTATTACCTTGTATTTATCACAAACTCCACACACACAGATCAATTTGATACTTTTTTGAGTTATCTGTTGGAGTATCAGCCAGAAAAACAAACTCAGGCTGAATAATGCAGGCAGTTCTTCTGATAGCATTCAATACCAACAACCAATTTTATAGGGCAAAGATAGAAAAAAACTATCTTTGCCCTATAAAACTTGTGATGTACCGCTTACAGATATATCAGTTTAATTTGGTCTTCGCCCTGCACTTCCGCCATCAACACCAAAACTAATACCGCCTTTGCGCTCAGAAGGCTGTATTACCACTGATACAGGCTGATTTCCGCTCCACTCATAGGAATAGGATTCTCCCGATGTCTGACCGATAAAAGTCTTCCAATTAACATCCATCTTAATATCTGGATCACAATATCCATGTCCCATCCAGCAAATTACCGCATCTGGGTCCACCACAATAGTACTGCGATTTTTCACATTGCTTAAAACAACAGGGTTGCCATCTACCAAAAATGCTACATAAGCATTTCGTCCACGTCCCGTCAATGTAGAAGTTGCCCATCCCTTCTGAGAAACTACGCCTGTCCCGATGAAACGCACGCTATAATCACAGTCTGCTGTAAAAGCCAAGATGTTTTCCGACTCGATAGATACAATTTCACCCATATCTAACTGGTAAATTACCACATGCTGCCCTGAATTTGCATAATAAGTTACCGAATCTCCATTCATCATAACCTTCATCAAAGGTAAATTTTCGCCTGTCACACGTCTAAGCAGAGAACCAAACACCGCCTGTCCCAAATTATTTTGCGGTCCCAACAGAACCTTCTCAAAGCGATAATTTTTTCCTCCATTACTCTCACCCGCAATAAAAGCACCAGCCTTAGTGTATAATATATCATTTCCTCGACAAGTTACTTTCAAAGTCAATTCATTCACCGTTTCAAAAGTTAACATATCCTTTCCTCCAATCGACCTTTCTTATAATATGATGTTTGGGTCAAAAGGTATTTTGACCCTGGTATCATAATATAGACTAATTATTCTTATATCAGCTGCACGCCGTACATCTGGCAAAGTCCTGCTAAATCTTTCGCTACACCATTGCCAACAGCACTGAATTTCCAGCTTCCATTGTACTGATAAATCTCCCCAATCATCATAGAAATAACATTGGAATAATAATCAGACATCAAAAAGCTGACAATTTCTTCCCCTCGCTCATCCAAAATTCGTATGTAAGCATCGGACATCATACCAAAATGAAGTCTTTTCTCAAAGGCCTCATTGATTGTCAGCACAAATACAATTTTCTTTACATTTGGATGCAGCTTTTGAAAATTAATTTGTATGCTCTCACGGTCCTGAGCTGACTCCACACAAAAACGAGTGCTCTCTTCCGGGCTTTCCGTCTGACCATAAAAGACAAACCATGCATCCCCCAACACCTTACCATCACCACCCAATAAAAAGGCAGACACATCCACATCACATTGTAAATTTGTAGTATTCCAGCCAAAACAGGCTTTAAGTGAATGAATTTGTCCGTCGGTACCAAGCGTCACTTTCTGACCTTTGTGGATTTTGTTCATCAAGGTTGGAATTTTTTGTTTAACAGGGGACTGCACCTGTATTGTCTGCGCAGACTGTACCTGTATTGGCACAGAATTACGATTTCTCTGCGCAATATCCTCCGATGAACTGGATGGAAAATCCACCTGTGACCTTGATTTACTGTTATGACTCACCTGCCCATTGTTTTTTCTATCATTGAGGGAGAGAATCGTTTGCATAGATTTTGCACTCTCCACTCTGACTTGATTCAATGATTCAAGAGAGTCTTGATTGACAGCCCCCTGCGTTACCATTTCAATTTTTAAAGCCATATCTCATCCTTTCTTTATTTTATCTTATATTTTTTATTACTCAGCTAACAGATACGCCATCCACTCCTCAGAAAAGACCCGGTTCTCCGGAAAATAAATAATTTTGTCTGACGAAGACAATGCTTTCCTCAATTTTTCTGGTGCCAAGCCACAATCTGCTTCCTCAAGCATCGGCACATCAAATAAACTATCTCCTACTGCAAAAACAAAATCCGGTGATATATATTTCCGAAAACGTCGAACTGCCATACCTTTATGAAGTTTCTTGGGCACTACATAAACTTTTATTCCATTAAGAAACACATCTACCTGCTGAAGGTCCAATTGTTTCTTTAAATCTTCTGCCACTGACGCTGGCTCATTACATTTAGTAAATAAAAATAATTTCCGAATCAAGCGAAGCTCAAAACAACGCCTTTTTTCTTTTTCCAACAACACTCTAGCCCACTCTAATATCTCCATACTTTCTTCAATGAGCAGCTGTGACTGCCGATACCAGGCCTCATCTTCTTTTCCATCGACCAACAGCACACCACCATTGCAAATGAGAGCGTAGGGCAGTCTGCTAATCTCCAGGTCAATCCGTTGGTATTGTTCCAAAGTGCGTGTTGTAGTGAGCACAATCAATACTTTTTTCTCCAAAGACAGTAGATATTCATAAGTTTTTGGAGTAATAAAAGAAACTTGTCTGCCCTGATACCATTCCACATTTCGTTATTTTTTCCAATATCATGTTTATTGGAAAAAATAACGGTATTATCTAAATCACAATGTAATACAATCATCTTGACACCTCCTTTGGCTTATGTAAAATTTATCATAACAACTTTTTTGACCCCAACGCATGATATACCATCTTATCATTAAGAGCCTTTGTCAACTACTCACTGTCACCCAATACCCAAATGGCACAGATGAGTTTCCGCCTACAACAAACGAAAGGATTTTTCTATGAAACTTTCATCCCTTTATTATAGTGTGGGCGCTCTGTTATACTGCCCCGCCAATAACACTACTATTGCCGAATCCATCATTCAACAGAAATTCGACATTCCCTACTCCCTTGCCCTATGCCTGGAGGATACCATTGCCGACAATTGTGTAACACAAGCCGAACAAATATTGCTCTATACCATCAAAAAAATTAATGGAACACTGGAAAAGAAGCAGTTTTATCTGCCCAAACTATTCGTGCGTGTGCGCTCCGCCGAACAAATGCTGAAATTGTATCAGCAACTAAAACCCTACCAAAGTTTGATTTCTGGATTTATTGTTCCAAAATTTTCTTTAGATGTAGCTGATGCCTACCTCTACGCCATCCAATGCATTAATGGAATAAGCTCTAAACCCATTTATATCATGCCAATTTATGAAAGCGCTTCCATGATTGATTTGAGAACTCGCAGTGAAATTCTTTATCTGCTGAAAGAAAAATTAGACAGTTCGGAAGAACTTGTCCTAAACATCCGAATCGGAGGAAATGACTTATGTCATCTATTCGGCTATCGCAGACATGTCAATGAATCCATTCATCAAATTCGCCCTATTGCTAATTTATTTTCGGATATTATCACTGTCTATGGCATGGATTATGTCATATCAGGTCCAGTCTGGGAATATTTCTCTGGAAATGGATGGGAGACAGGACTCAAGCAAGAAATTATAGAAGACAAACTGGCTGGATTTATAGGAAAAACAGTTATTCATCCCAAACAAATTTCTATTGTCAATCAAGCTTATCAGGTATCTGCACAAGATTTCGCTGATGCAAAGGCAATTTTAAACTGGAACAGTGAAGATAATAGACTTGTCACTGCCAGTGCAGACCATGTCCGCATGAATGAGTACAAGACTCATTGGAATTGGGCTCGGCAAATACAATTTCAGGCACAAATCTTTGGTATAAAAGTTTAAATCGCTCCCCACTTGCGAAAGTGCGGGAGCATTTTTTTGTTGTAGTCTCCTCATTTGTTTTCCTACTGATTCCTCCGGTCGTACCTTTTCATGCAAGCATGAAAGGTATGACCTTTTGACTCTGGTATCCTATTATCATAAATCTGCCATTTTCTTGATAATACCGCAACATTTATAATGGTACAAGGGGTATATTTCAATTGGCACATTTTTTTCCTGTGCCAAACGTAAAATAGGACGAAGCTCTGGACTTTTTAAAAAATCTCTGTCAATCAACACCTTCCAAGGCACCCGCCGCAAAAGTACTCTTGTCGTTTCTCCGATTCCTGGTTTAATAAAGTTAATGTTTTCCACTCCAAAATCTCGACTAATCTGCATCACTTCCTTCCATCCTGAACCTAGAATCTGTTCTCCTTTCTCTAAACCAAAAGTCTCTGTCTGTCTCTCTGCGATACACTGTGTTATGACATTTGAGGAACTTTTTACTGTAATTTCTTCATTAAAATATACTTCAATTGCCTCAATAAAAGAATAAGATACATCAACAGACTCTAATTTTTCATAGTAAACAGCTCCATGAAAATCATTTTTTCCAATAATATCATTTCTCAGAAAAGTTCGGCTTATCAAGCCAGATACTGTGCTGTTTAGACAGGAACTGGGAATTAAAATATCTTCGTGGGTTCCACAAAGCTCGGTTACATTAGCTGGGTCCGCCAAGACGGCAAGTTCATCCGATACACCTTGATAGACTCCAATATCTTGCTGCAATTCCTTCAAAATCGCACCTTTTCCAATCCATCCATCTACAAATAGCAACTGCTGAGGCTGGTATCGAGTGAGCAAAAATTTCATAGCATTCTCATCAATCCCCCGCCCACGAATAATTGAGATAGAATAATGGGGCACATCAAAATGATAATTTTGTCGAATAAACCGTCTCAACAAAATTCCAATAGGAATCCCTGCTCTTGCCAATGATACTAAGACTACTTGATTTCCACGTATCTTTAAAATTTTCTCTGCCAGCGTTCTTACAGCAAGAGCGGTTGGTTTAGCATACATCTGCAATGCTTCCTGATAAATTTGCATATATGTTTCTGTCGGTACATACTCAATCGGCAGCATCTCGCAGTAATGCCGCCCTGCCTGGATGAATCGTTCCCGCTCCTGCGTAGACTGAGGTTCCACCAGACCTGTAATATCTTTCAGCAAGATAATCACATCTTCATCCTTATATGAACTTCTCATATAAGACACAGCATTTCCGTTTTCCCGATTATTTCTGCTCTTTTCCAGCTTTACCATTCGTAAATGATTGTCTTTTCCCATTCCAGTTATCCTTCACACCACCTTATCAAGAACATATTCTGATTGCCAGCCTCCCTTAACGCATGAATTAAGGTATTCTCTCCCACAATTTGCCCCTGCCATGCATCCGTTAAAACCAATACCATATCATAGACCCCAATATCATATACAAAAATTTTTCGCTCACTGTCATACATACTGCGAAGTTCATAGCGTTCATGGAGCGGATAATCTTTCGCTTTGCTCACAACAATCGGACTTCTTGTAGTCGCATGACATTTTACTTCCATTTTTTTTGTTCGCTCTAATTCTTGTAAACATTGGTTTCGTTTTTTACCTAATTTTTCTATCTGGCTTCCCACATAGAGAGCAGGATACATAAATTCTTCTGTACCAAGCACCAGTACCTTCTCTATCTCTGTAAAATCTACCGATTCCAATACCTGCTTCCAAAGAAGTCCACAAGTTCTTTCATATTCTGTCGCCTCCACCAAGCGACGTGTATTTTTCCAACCAAACATCTCCAGCCTAGAAAGATTAAGATTAACTTCGTGTTCATTCTGTTTTGCCAAATGATAGATACCATCCGCCTCATACTGCGCCGCAATGGAAGAATACTCATTATGATTTGTTTTCACTAAATAATATAATGCAATATCTCGCTTGTCAAATCTTTTCGTTGATGCTTCATCCATTCCATTTAAAAGCGATGCCACAGAAAATCGAAACTGCCTTGGATATAACGCTTCCAAAGCATCCACAAGATTTAAAATTGTATTTCCCGTAGTTATCTCATCTTCTACAAAAATAATATGATTCACTTGCTCAATCACGCAGGTATCGATATCGGCTTTTACCAGTTTTTGCTCCGTTGCATGGCTATGAGCCTCGGTAAAATACAGATATTCTACATCGTTTAGGCTCTCTCTCGTAGTTTGAATATACTTTGCTCCCAAATCAATTGCCACCGCTGCACCAATGGCAGTTGCAGTCTCCGCAAATCCAACACAGAGCACCCGTCCCACAATGCTTTCCATCGCTTCAGAAACAGATTGTTTTTGATAGCTATCTCTAAGCAAATTTGCTAATTTATGAAATAAATTCAAAGACTGGCTCGGACTGACGGGCATATGTTTTCCCTGCAGTGGATTGACAACTAGATAATTTCGCTTATTGTTATTCTCTCGCTTTGCAATTTTTATTAATTGAGATTTTGTATTATTCATGAGCCCTGATTATTTACACCGCCTCTCCTCCATATTCTTTCATAGGTCATACCACAATTCTATTTGTCCTGTCGGCCATTCAACTGTATTATAAACGAAAGTCTGCAAATTTCCAAGTACATTGATGGTTTGAATCACGGTAAACTGCCCCCTATCCTTTTTTATTATTTTGTGATAAAATGATACCAGAGTCAAAAGGTATTTTGACCTCTTAATATCTACTGAACAACTATTGCTGAAACGATTTCTTTAACTATATTTTGAAAAGGAGGTATATACGTTGAATATCACAAATCAAAATTCACCATTTTTGACAGAGGCACTGGAAGACAAGGATTTGATTATCTCCGACCGCCGCTATCTTCACTCTCATCCTGGCACCGGTTTTGATATCCCAGAGACCGTTTCTTATGTAACCGAACAGCTCACTAAAATGGGCTACGAACCAACTCCCTGCGGCAAAGCAGGTGTAGTGGCATTAGCTGGAGGCAAACATCCTGGAAAGATTTTCCTCCTTCGAGCAGACATGGATGCTCTGCCCGTACAGGAACAGTCTGGTGTAGAATTTGCTTCTCAATATGCTGGCAAAATGCACGCATGCGGACATGATATGCATACTGCTATGCTGCTGGAAGCAGCTCGCATCCTTAAGCGCCACGAAGATGAAATTGTCGGCACGATCAAACTTATGTTTCAACCCGCTGAAGAAATCTTTCAGGGTTCTCATGACATGATTTGCTCCGGTGTGTTGGAAAATCCTAAGGTAGATGCCGCTCTCATGATTCATGTATCCGCTGGAATGCCATTTCCTTCCGGCACAGTCGTAGCCTGCGACGGTGGAATCAGTGCCGCTGCTTGTGACTTCTTTGATGTAACAGTTCAAGGCAAAGGATGCCACGGCTCCATGCCCCATCAGGGAATTGATCCCATCATCTCCGCCTCTCACATGATACTTGCTTTACAGGAAATTCATGCAAGAGAACTGTCCATGTCTGATGAAGCCGTACTGACCGTAGGATATTTCAAATCAGGTGCTGTTAATAATGTCATTCCCGATACCGCCGAGTTTGGTGGCTCCATCCGTACCTTTGATGAGGGTGTACGAGCAAATATTAAGACTCGTCTTGAAGAAATTGTGAAAGCAACTGCCGACGTCTACCGCACCAGCGCAGAAGTTCGTTTCTCGGGTGAATGCCCCACTCTATGCAATAACCCCGAATTAGCTGCCTGCATTCCAGGATATCTTCGCGAAATGTTAGGAGAGCATGGCTGCTTTACCGCTGGTCAGCTCAATGCTATGGCAGGAAACAGCAAACCTCAAAAGGGTGTCGGCTCAGAAGACTTTGCTTTTGTCAGTCAAAAAGTACCATCCCTCATGCTTGCTCTGGCTGCAGGTACCCCAGCTGACGGTTACTGTTATCCCCAGCATCACCCTATGGTACGCTTCGATGAAGATGCCCTTCCTATCGGCAGCGCAGTTTATGTACAGGCAGCAATTCGTTATTTACAGGAACATCCTTTAAACTAATGAAATACCACTTTCACTTACAAAACAGGCAAGTATCACTTTTGATACTTGCCTAAAAAATCAAATTAACTCTGCTCCGTCCTTCGTATATTCGCAATCATTTTTTATTGAAATACACTGCGTCTTTTATTGTACAGGCAGAAAATGACCAGTCCCATCAGTATCATCAGGTAAAAACTGATTCCCCTTGTGATACACATGGAAACCACCAACATCTGCCCCGGAAAAATACTTGCAAATACAGCTTTGTACATTGCCTCCGTAATTCCTTGCGCTCCAGGAATCGGCAGCATATCCACAGCAATATAGATACAAGCCTGCACAAAGACAATATCCAACATAGCACAATCGTTTCGTCCCAGTCCACGATAAATGATATAAGTCAACACAAACACACTGAATCGCTGCAGAAAAGTTCCTGCGATAGTGATTCCAATCATCTTTTTATGAGTTCTCAAAAAACATACTGTCTCTTGATAGCCGCACAAAAAACGGTCAATTTTATCTCGTCTCATATCTGATTTTTTCCACAAATGCAGCCGCACCAAAAGTGCCTCTACTTGATACAAAAGAGTCTTGATTACTTCTGGCGTAAACATAATCAAAAGCAAAATCACCACCAATGCAGTATTTAAAAATAATCCCAGGAAGTACAATCCATAGTATCCCTTCAAATAAACCTTTAAAGGTTGATTCCAAAACAGCACCAGACCAATTCCAATCAGAACCAACACAAATTTGTAGATAGCAGCAACAGTCATCAAAACTACCGAGGAAGCGGAGAGCGAATTGCCATCCTTTCCCATATAATACAGCTGCATGGGCTGACCACCCGTGGCAGAAGGCGTAATTCCTGAAAATAAAAAACCAATAAAAGAATATGAAATACAGCGCAGCAGTGTTGTGCTCTCTCCAATCCCTTTAAGCAGATAGCAAATCATACAACCTTCAGCCGCCACAAAAAAGATTGCTACGAAAATAGCTGCCGCAAGATATGGTACTGACATGCACAGAATGGCATCCACTATCTCAGATAAATTTTGTTTACGAAAAACACTCCAAAAAGTCAGAAGCATAACCACAATAAAAATTCCAACATTTAAGAGGAATCTGCGATTCTTTTTATTATTCATAGGCAGAAATTCTCCTTATCTTATAAGGAAAGCTGTGTTCAGCAATTTTTGATAATTTTCCCTCAAAAATCACATGCATATTTTTATACTCATAAAAATCCTTTGGGGTAACCAGAGAAAAATGTTTTTTTGAAATCATAATTCCATTCTTCTCCAAAATTCGTGCCACGTAGGAGGAACAAGTATACTGATTTTTGATATAAAATGGAGTACCCATGACAATAAAAGGCAGTGCCAATACTGCATAGTGAATATGAAAGCGATTACGATAATCCATGTGCAGCTGCTCCATAATGCTTTTTTTCTGTAATGGTGTACATTCTAACTCACAAATTCGGTACATCGCCATTGGAAACGCATGTAAAATTTGATTTTTATTCTCCTTCTCAAAGCCGGCAATGAGAGGAATACTTGGATTTCTCCGTCCCACACTATAGGCTTCTGTCAATTCCGCATCCGCAGCAATCACGACATGAATGTAATTTTGTTTCAAAAATCTTCGTATAATTGCTGCGAAAATTCCTGGTGTATCCACCAGTGCAATGTATATATATGCCATATTTTCCTCTTTTCATCTCTCTTTATTAAATGATACCAGGGTCAAAAGGTCATACCTTTCATGCTTGCATGAACAGGTATGACTTTGGGACCCGCCAAAACATGAGAAAGTAGCCCAAATCGGGCGGATTTCGAATGTTTTTGGATTGCGAGAGCACAACGTGCGGAGCAATCCATAGGTATCAAAGGGTCAAAACATCACTGAAACTGATAGATTCGCTTTGCAATCTGATATCCTGTTACTGCAGCCATTTTCCCTACCTTTCCCGGCAGATTGGTCAAACCACTTAGGGTACGATATCTCAGATGATAGTACAATCTGCGATTCATCCTCTTAATGTCCATCCAAAGCTTACGATGCTTCATCATGGCCTGTTCATCCCCCTTCAATAATAAATGAATGGACGAAATTGCCATCATAATAGAAATATTGCGGTACATATAATTTGCCAATTTAGGATGTACTTTCTCTATTCTGTCCAAATCCACACATTCTGCTACAATTTTTGTCACTTTAATCTGCTGCTCAATTCTTTGAATCAACACCTTTTCGTTGACTGACTGGTCACCTCTGCCCAGATAATACTGATACAGATTGACATCCATATAATAAAGCCATTTCACATAAGGCAGGGGACGATAGGCAAAGATATTATCCACATAAAAAGTATGCTCCGGCAGCACCACGCCAGACCTTCTCAGCACCGCTGTCCGATAAATCAAGGCATGCATAATCAAATATTGGGAAGGTCGAAAACTTCCAATTTCTTCCCATGTGCAGTTTCTTCCTTCTGGAAATACATTTCGGTAGCGCATCACTTTCTTTGTCCCCTCATCCAAATGATTGTAGGTATAATTGCAAATGAGTAAATCTGGACTAATCTCCTTCTCCCCCTGCTTTTTTCTGCACCAATCCGCTAACTGATTTAAAACTTTTATATACGCCACTTCCTCAAGCCAGTCATCCGAATCCACCACTTTAAAATATTTTCCTGTAGCCAATCGCAAGCCTGTATTCACTCCAGAGCCATGTCCACCATTTTCTTTATGTACGACCTTTACCACATTTGGAAATCGTCTCTCGTACTCATCTGCAATCTCCCCTGTCTTATCCGTAGAACCATCATCTACAACAATAATTTCCACATATTCTCCGCCTACAATCAAAGAATCAAGGCAACGCTTTAGATATTGTTCTGAATTAAAACAAGGTACTGTTATCGTCAAATATTTCATCATTAAAATCCTTTCTTTTACCGTTTCTCCAATCGTTCTTTTGAATTTGATTCTTTCCATACCTATTCTTAAAATCCCATTCTTAACATTTTTCTTCTATCGGTCATTTCAAACTTTTTTCTAAATCCTTCATTCTTTCAAACGATTGAAGTCCACAAAATACTTCACTTTTTCTATTACATCATAAAACTCAACTAATATAAATAAGCGTACTAGTTAAACTAGTACAGTTATGTTGGAATGATACCATTTTTGATGTCGAATGTCAATATAAAACTCAACAACAAAAACTGCTGCAAACAAATTTTAAAAAATGAAGTATTTTGTAAACTCTACTCGTTTTAAATAATGAAGAGATTAGAAAGGAAATATTAAAAAAATGTAAAAGAAAGGAGCATTACAATGAAACGATATTTACAAAAATATGCACTGATTATTTTCTTCTGCAGTATGATGGGAGGAATCATTATGGCTGATTGTTTGTTCGCTGTAGCATTCACAAACAAAGAACGTGGGATAGCAGTAGAATTCTCAGAGCATACAAAGAAAATCTCGATTTTACAAGCAGATTCGCAGGATTCGTTTCAACAAAAAGAACTCGCAGATTTTTTAAAAGAATATACAAATGAAACTTCTATGAATGTATCGAAATCAAATAGTCAAAACGGTGTGGAATTGTATTCCAATCAACAGAATATATGGAGTTTAGCGAATGATGAGTACTATGGCATCTGGCTACGAAACGATCAATATGATGATTGGTCTAAGACAGCAGCAGCTAACTACTATTATAAGGGAAATTATTATAAAGTAATGGGTTCTTACAGCAAACGACTGGCAAAAGAAACCTTTGTAGTGGATATGAGGGGAGAACTGAATCAGAACCCTCAGACTGCTGTGAAAGGAATCTATTATTTGGATGCCGAAGAACATACGAATTTTATCTATGATGCATTAGCAGCAAAAATTTTAAGTAAAAATCCATATGCACAGATAATGGTACTAGAAGATCATGCAAATGGGTATTTGGGTTCACGATTATTACAATCTACCGACGCCACCTATTATTTACTCCAAATGAGTTTGCTAGTTCTCTTGAATCTGTTTAACTTTGGCAATATCGCAGGATATTGGGTGAATGCCAGAAAACAGGAGATATTGGTCAGAAAGATGGTTGGAGGTACTGTGGACAAAATCTTTTTGGGGCTTGCTGTTCCATTTACCGCTTCCACAGGTCTATTTATTCTAATTGGAATGTCTATCAGTATGATTGTGATTGGACTTTATACCAAGATTACATCGGAAGCCATTATTTTAGGTGGCATCATTAGCTTGGCTCAATGGATATTATTGATTATTTTTGAGAGTATATCCTTATGCAAACAAATACATATACCAATCATGAAAATAAAGAAGCAATATTAGGAGGAAGAAATGGCAATCGTAAAATATGCATTGAGGGAAGTAAAAAAACATCCGGGCAAATATCTTCCGATTTATGCCCAAATTATCGTATCCATATTATTATTTTCATCACTCGCCGCAAAATTTTATCAGGTCAATTTATTTTCACAGCAAGTGATGCATTGTACTGAACAGCGAAATATGTATGTTACCATTGACAAATCCGATGTCGTGACCATTATGAATACCTTGAGTACAGATGAATCTTCCATAAAATGTAAGGAATTATATCAATACATCACAAAACAAGCAACTGTGTATATTCATATGACCAATAAGGTGATATGGAATGGTCAGGAAAGGGATATTTTGCAAGTCAATCAATCATTTTGCGATTTATATGACCTAGATGTTATACAAGGACGTATGTTTTATGAGGAAGAACTAAAGGAGGTGATTGATGAAAAGGAAGTGATTCCTGTTTTGATAGGAGAGAAACTCGCAGAACAATATACGATTGGAACCACATTTGTGAATGAAGCATTAGATAAAAGTACATTTGAAATTGTTGGCATATTAGAGCCTAACTCTTTTTATCTGAATCCATCCATAGATTATCAAACAATTTCCTTAGATTCTTCGTTTGTAGTTCCATGGGTTCCGAGGGAGGCTTTTAATAATGGATACCAAAATATAAATTTGTTTCATGTTTTACAGATAGAAACCGATAATCCAGAAGTGCTTGAAAGAATATCAGTCAAATCCAAAGAACTTGGGTTATTTGATTTGGAATTTGTTTCTTTTCAAGAACAGCTTGAATTGGTCGAAACGTATTATCAAACGGTATATAGCAGAGATTATGCCATGCTAATCTTACTATTACTATATTGTATTGTCGGCAGTGTTACGATGCTTTTGCAATATATTAATACACATATGCGATACGGCTCCATCCATATACTATGTGGAGCAACACAACGGCAAATGGGATTACAGATGTTGGTACACATGAGTGTTCCAATATTAATTGGTTGGCTTTTAACAGGAGTAATTCTTAAAAATATATTTGCAGTTGGAGCGAGCATTCTATTTGGAATCATTCTGTTAGGCATTATTTTGGCGATACCTGCTTTTGTTTGGAACCGATTGCAGGTAAGTGAACTATTTAAGCAATATGAATAATCATCTTGGAGGCATAGTATGAACGAAAATAAGTCAATTGTGATTGAAATGAAAGAAATTTGCAAATCCTTTTCGATAGGAGAGCGAACATTAGAAGTATTGAAGGGAATCAACTTGTGTATACAGGAGGGCGAAATGGTAGCGATTATGGGAGCTAGTGGGTGCGGAAAATCAACTTTGTTAAACTTGATTGGCTGCCTGGACAAAATCACATCGGGAATGTATCAATTAAATGGCACCAATATCACGAAAAAGACAGAAAAGCAGATGGCTAACATAAGAAATCAATTGTTTGGCTATGTCATTCAAGATTTTGCACTGATTAAAGAGGATACCGTATTGGAAAATATCATGATTCCCTTAGACTACAGCAAAAAGAAGATTCCGAAAACGCGTATCAATGAGCTATTGAATCAATTTGGTCTTAGCAAATTAAAAAAGACACGTGTCAGTTTATTATCTGGCGGAGAACAACAGAGAGTGGCAATTGCAAGGGCGTTGGTAAATGATCCAAATATTATTTTGGCAGATGAACCGACGGGAGCACTTGATTCCGCTACAGGAGAAGAGGTACTCCATATTCTCCGAACAATATGCGACAGCGGAAAAACGGTTTTAATCGTGACCCATGATAAAAATATTGCACAGCAGTGCGACCGAATCTTATATATGAAAGATGGAAAAATCGCTTAATTATGGATTGACAACAAAAAATCTCATACTACTGTGAAGAATCCTTGACTAGAAACTAATATTGAGCATTTACGCTAGCACAAAAGGGATCTTAAGCCTCTTTTGTGCTAGTAGAAATTTCCCTATTATTTTACCACTATTGATAATAGAGCCTCCATTCTCATTTTTCTGCATATATGGAAGTACATACTTTATCATATAAAATGTACCATGCATATCACTCCAAAAAATCTTATCCCACATCTCTAAAATAAATTCATCCACACGACCCCAAAAATGATGGCACTTTCAATCACAAGATATTCTAAAATCTAAACAATATGTAATGGACATCGCTCCATTTTTTTGGTATCATAAAGAAAATATATAAATTATTTTTCAGGAGGACATCGTGAATTCATCAGATATTGACAAGCAGCTCAATGATCTGCTTGATGAAATTAAACAACAAATTGATACAGAAAAATTAGGAAATGACCTCAACTATGTAATCAACAGTGCTATGGACACCGCAAAAGATGCTGCCTCCGATGTAGCACAACGTGCCAGCGATAGTGCTGTAGAATTTTCTCGCCAAGTTGCCGACAGCGCTATAAAATTTTCTCGTCAAATAACCGACGAAGCCAGCCACTACTTTAAACGCATGGACAAGGAATATATGGAAAAAAGTGTAGTGGCAGACAGTGAAATCCTAGAAGAAAAGACACACTACACTGGCGGTCAACAGCCAAGAAACTCCAATCGAGTTGTCACCTCTCACTCCAACGGTGCCTTCCGACCAATAGGAGCTACTGCAGAGTGGATGAAGCAGCGTGACAAGGCTCTGCAGCGACCTCAAAAACAGGCAGAAAACAAAATTTACTATCAGCTTCCTGCATCCGGAACTTGGTTCAAGGCAGCAGGTGCTGTCATGACTGTATGGAATGCCAAAATCGTACTCATTCCTTTACTAAATTCTTATTTTTTATATGAAAATATCCCCAATCTTTTATTTGGAGGACTTGGCATAGCCCTTTTCGTCTATGGCTGCGCGAAAACAAACCTAAGAAAACGAGTTAAAAAATATGTAAAACAATTTCAAAAACATGCTTACTGCGATATCAATGACTTAGCCCAGAGCGTCAACCGCCCCGTATCCTATGTTCTAAAGGATGTCAATCGTCTCATCAAACGCCGCACGTTTCCACAGGGACATATCAGTGATGACAACACTTGTCTGATGCTCAATGACAAACTCTATGAGCAATATCGGCAAATCCAAGCTCAGCAAAAACAATTACAGTTAGAAGAACAACAGCGTAAAGATGCAGAAGAAGCGGAACGTCTTCGCAAAGAAAATTTAGATGAAAAGACAAAAAAATTATATCAGTCTTTGGAACAGGGAGAGCACTACTTACAGCAAATTCATACGATTCAGGCAAATTTGTCTGGAGAAGAAATTTCTGCCAAAATCAGCCGTCTCGAACTTATCACCGAAAAAATCTTTGAGCTAGTGAAACAATCTCCCGAACATCTGCCCGATATCCGCCGTATGTTAGATTACTATCTTCCCACCACAGTCAAACTGCTGCAAACCTATGAACAATTTGAAGCCCAGCCCATAAAGAGGAACAACATCGCCAGCACACAAGAGGAAATTTTAAACACATTGGACACCATCAATGAAGCTTTCGAACAATTATTTGACCGCCTCTTCGACGATACGGCGATGGACATTTCTTCAGATATCAGCGTGCTCCACACTATGTTTGCATCAGAGGGATTGACCAACCAAAAAGATTTTGATTTGAACGAACAAAAATAAGAACGAAACTTTTAGAGTAATCAGGAGGAAAAACGATTATGAACGAAACAGAATTAAAAGATTTTATGCAGAGTGCGCCCGAATTGACCTTTAATCCTTTCGAGGAGGCCGCTCCCCTCGCAGAAAAAAAAGAAGAACCAAAGCCAGTGATTCCGCCAGAGCTAGATGACAGTATGCTCTCTCCAGCTGAGAAAAAAATGGTAGAGGATTTTGCTTCTAAGATTGATCTCAGTAACTCTTCTATGATTTTGCAGTACGGTGTAGGCGCTCAGAAAAAGATTGCTGATTTTTCCGAAACTACTCTGAACAATGTCCGCACCAAGGACTTGGGTGAAATGGGCGATATGCTGGCTCAAGTGGTTACCGAATTAAAAGGGTTTGAAGAGCAAGAAGAGGAAAAAGGATTTTTAGGATTTTTCAAAAAGAAATCCAATAGCCTGACCAATATGAAAGCTCGTTATGAAAAAGCAGAAGCCAATGTAGACAATATCTGTGAAGTACTGGAGTCCCACCAGATTCAGCTGCTGAAAGATGTTGCCACTCTCGATAAAATGTATGAACTCAACAAAACCTATTTCAAAGAATTATCCATGTATATTTTGGCAGGAAAGAAAAAACTGGCAAAAATTCAAGCAGAAGAATTGCCTGCCCTGATTGCCAAGGCCAATACCTCGGCTCTTCCAGAAGATGCGCAGGCAGTCAATGATTTGAACTCTCAAATTAATCGCTTTGAGAAAAAAATTCATGACTTGGAACTGACCCGCATGGTTTCTCTGCAGATGGCACCACAGATTCGTCTCGTTCAAAATAACGATACCGTTATGTCTGAAAAAATCCAATCCACAATTGTCAACACAATTCCTCTGTGGAAGAGTCAGATGGTACTTTCTATGGGTATTGCTCATTCCGCTCAGGCAGCAAAAGCTCAGCATGAAGTGACCGACTTAACTAACCAACTGCTGCGTAAAAATGCAGAAACGCTCAAAATGTCCAGCATTGAAATTGCCAAAGAATCGGAGCGAGGTGTTGTTGACATGGAAACTTTGGTATCCAGCAATGAAATGCTGATTTCCACTCTGACTGAGGTAATGCAAATTCAGCAGGAAGGCCGCCAAAAACGTCACGAAGCAGAACTGCAGCTGCAGAAGATGGAGCAGGAAATGAAGACCAAATTGCTGCAGACCACTCAAAGGTAAAAAATTAAACAG
>JBJELF010000082.1:0-13757 GCA_051879015.1 Lachnospiraceae bacterium | reverse complement strand
TGGTTACTCAACTAGCTTCTGAGTTCCATAAATCTCATAATTCTTTCCATCTCGAATCATCACTGGAATGATATCAATTGGTGCTGGAACTGTTACCTTTTGTCCACCCTCATAAACCTGCTTCGTGTAAGCATCAAGCCAACTATGACCTGCCGGCAGATAAATTTCACGTTCTGTTGCTCCTGCTTCCATCACTGGGGAAACAAGCAAGTCTGGACCAAACATATAAGAATCCTCAATCTCCCAACATTTCTTATCCTCTGGAAAATCAAAGAATAGCGGACGCATCACAGGAGCTCCTGTCTTACTTGCCTGTCTCATACATTCTCTGATATAAGGACGCAGGCGTTCACGGATAAAAAGATATTTTGTTAAAATCTTATAATTTTCTTCTCCAAAACTCCAGACCTCATTGTCCTGACCACTGGTTAGCTGGCGCACACCATTGATGAACTCCTGTTCTCTCTCATACCAAGGTGAACGCTCACCATGCATACGAAATACCGGACAGAATGCACCCCAGGCGAACCAACGCACTAACAATTCCTGGAATGAAGGATCCGAGATATCGCCGCCTAAAAAACCACCTATATCGGAAGTCCACCAAGGAATTCCTGCCATGCCCATGTTCAAACCTGCCTGCAATTGCTCTCTCATAGAGCGGAAGGAAGAATAAATATCGCCTGACCATGTCAAAACGGCATATTTTTGACTTCCCGCCCATGCGCAGCGAACTAAACTCAAAATATCCGTCTCGCCCTGTTCCTTAAGTCCTTCATAAAACCCCTTGGCATAACCCACAGGGTAAGTATTTGTACACTGCAGCGCAGGTCCTGCATAATAACGATAATTATCGAAATCGTAGGGACCATATTCCGGCTCTGCCTCGTCTAACCAAAAGCAGCGAATCCCTTTCTCATAATAATTTTCCTTACATTTTTCCCAGACAAATTTCTGTGCGCCTGGATGAGTGGCATCATAGAAGATCGTATTTCCCATCCAGGTCATATGGTTTGGATTGCCTCGGTCTGCCTGCACCAAATATCCCTTATCATTCATCTCAGCAAAATGAATACTTTTTTCATCTACAGTTGGCCATACAGAAACCACAGTCTCAATTCCCAGTTCTTTTAATTCTTTAACCATTGCCTCTGGATTTGGCCAATCTCTTGGCTCAAAACGAAAATCCCCCTGACGAGTCCAGTGGAAAAAGTCAATGACAATAGCGTCCATAGGAAGTCCACGGCGTTTATGCTCCCTTGCTACTGCTAACAACTCATCCTGATTGCGGTAGCGAAGTTTACACTGCCAATATCCCAACCCATATTCTGGCATCATAGGAGTGCGGCCCGTCGCCAGGGAATAATGCTCTTCAATTTCAGCTGGAGTATCACCCGCAGTGATAAAGTAATCCAGTTTCTTCGTACTCTTGGCATACCACTCCGTCTTATTTACACCAAAGGTAGCTGTACCGATGGCAGGATTATTCCACAATAGTCCATAGCCACGACTGGATACCATAAATGGCACACTTGCCTGACTGTTGCGATGCGCCAACTCCAATGTGGCACCTTTTTTATTCAGATTCTTTTCCTGATACTGTCCCATACCAAAAATTTTTTCATCATCGAAGGCTTCAAAGCGAGCGGTCAATTCAAAATCTGTGCTGCCCTGAATTGGTTTTAACTCCCTTGCACCTACACGCAACGGAACACAATAGCGATTAATTCGGTCGCGGTTGCGCCAATATTCCTGAGTCAGCAGTTCGTCCCTTTGATTATAGAAAGAAATCCACCCTTCATGATTGACTTTGGCAGTAATTTTTCCGTTGACGAGTTGTGCCTGCACACCTGTTTGATGATAACGACTATATTCCTCCCCACGATACCAAGGGTCAGTCACATCGAGCATTTGATAGGAAATCTCCGCCTTTGTTTCTGGCATCTTTTCAGTGAGTGCCCAATCATGACTGTCCATCTCAGCTTGTGCTGTCATGCGCACACGCAGAGAATCAGCCCCCCATGGCTCGATCCAAACCTGTGTGCCGTTCTGTGCAATAATCAATTTATTCTTCTCATTATATATTCTCATAAATACAATCCTCTCTTTTCTTCACTGGTTCACCATAGAGCAGTCCATTCGATCCAGTTGCCACATAGAATCGTCCAAACATACGGCAATCACCGTCGATACTGTTGATTTCTCCAAACATCTGTTTTTGATGATTGATACACTCAAAGCTAGCACACTCATCAAGTGAACGGAAAAAACCATATTGTCCACTTATTCTGCCGCAGAGATAAATCGCCTTTGACTCGGTTATGTAATCTCCATCCATTTTGCCCAATCCTAAACCAACACGATAAACTGCATCCGCTGCCGGAGTCAGCCGCTTCCAATGTGATTTTCCTGTCTCTTTCTCGTAGCATAATTTCCACAAACCATGCTCCCCCATAGCAATGTAAAAGATCCCAGACTTTCCTGCCTCACCACGAATTTCGGTATGATTCATCGTGTCAATCAAACCAAAGTCAACTTTTGGCACATTTGAGGGCACCAATTGCTGATAAAAGTTTTTTCCACCATCACAACTAACATAAAATTGTCCCTGCTCACCAAAACCATAAAAGAGCTGATTATCCATGCGATCGGAAAATACTTTCACACTGCCTTTTTCCTGTCGTTTTGGATTTCGCTCATGAACATGAGCACAAGTAAAGTGAATACCGCCATCTTGACTGACTATCATGCGCTCTGCCGGCAGACGAATTCCCTCTGCAATTGACCAGACAATATTCTGTGCGTCGGGTGACATTGCTGCCCATCCAGAATTTACATTTGGCTGCTCAATCAAATGAAGTGCTCCATCAATTTCTTCGGATAAGCCCCATGGCATTGGCAGACGCGTAAAAGTTTTTCCTCCATCCTTAGATAAAATTAATCCTCCCTTTGTCTTGCCTCGCCAGTTTCCACGTGGGGTAACTACAATATTCTGCGGATTGCAGTCTGAAAAATCAGCGTTAATACAGGTAATGTATCGATTACCCGCCGCATCAGAAAACGAGTTAACGCAAGGTTTATCCAGTTCTTCAAAGGCAAATCCCCCCAAATCACCTACTATGTCAAGTACCTGCGTTTTGCCCGCAGGTAAACTGTACACATTCAAATGCACCGTCTCCTCCAAACCATCACACCAATCAGTAAAAATAGGCTGCTCATCCCGCAGATGA
Source organism: Lachnospiraceae bacterium (assembly GCA_051879015.1). Taxonomy (GTDB): domain Bacteria; phylum Bacillota; class Clostridia; order Lachnospirales; family Lachnospiraceae; genus JBJELF01. Next base: position 10,527 of record JBJELF010000082.1, on the reverse strand, counting down.
AGGATACGAAATACTCCAGTTCCAGAATTAAACCATGCCTCATTGTCATCAAATGGATTGATTTTGATATCGGACAGCCAATGTAAAATCGAATATCCACCATTGTACTCTGGTAGCATATAGGAAGTGCGAAACTGCAAATTTCCCTCTTTCAATTCATACAAAATCTGTTTCCAGTGTACTCCATAATCGGTCGAGCAAAAAATACTGTCACCGTCATCCTTCACTAGACTGGTTGCTACCAGCATTCCTTCCGTCTGAGCAGACACACTGATGCCAGAAAATCCGTAATCCAACACATCTCCTTTTTCAATGAATTCCTGATCTATACCAGTGACAGCAGAGGCACTGCCCGGAGTAATTTCTTCCATTGCCCCCAGCCTAACAGGAACCTCATCTTGATAAATGAGGGGATAACGCACAATATGTCCGTCTATGCTGTCTCCCGAATCACAGCTATAACCCATATCCCACACATAAGAACGCCTGCCCGTGGCAGCAAAAGTCACATATAAATAATGCTTATCTACTGCGAAACGCTGTGCAACTAAACCATCAATAGGAAATCCCAACAATTCATGATTTTGAGGTGTCTCCAGCGCCTCAAAGGAATTTCCCCCATCATAGGAGACATACAGACTGATTCCACGCATATTATCAACTTTTGTACTTACTCCAGCACTTCCCACCAATAAAATATGTTTAGAAATTTGCCCCACAAAAGTTAGATACTCTTCTCCCAACGCAGTCACTTTCGTCCAATTCCGTCCGCGATTGCGAGTAATCCAAAGACCTTCCTGCTGACTTGCAAAATATAATGTCGCCGAGTCACTGCAATCAACCAGAAGACGTTCTCCTGTGCCTCTGCCATTTAGATTTCCATGAATACGCACAGGAATTTTTTCATATATAAAGGTTTCACCAAAATCTTCAGAAACTGCCAATATTCCACTTTTTTCCTTATTTTCTCCGCATGCGATATATAACATCTCAGGTCTGTGAACATCCAATGCCAACGCAATGGGATACGTCTCACTCAAATCCATCATTGTCACATGTGTCGTTAAATTTTTCCAACGCTGCTTTTCTGCATCAAATCGGTAAGTACCACCAATATCCGTGCGAATATACAGCAAATCCTTTTTCTGCGGATGGTAGAGAATCCCGGTCACATATCCACCACCCGGAATCGGAAGATTATGATACTGATATGCTATCTGTTTCATATTCATCTCCATTCCTCCGTCAAAACTGACGACATAAATAGTTGTGAAAACTTTGACTGCGCTCAGAGCACAAATCAGAACTATGATCAAATTTAGTATAGCATAGAAATTTTTCTTCGTTTACTGGAATAATTAGTGACAATTTATATGAATTTTTATATGTTCTGATGATACCATGGACAAAATATCTTTTGGTTTCAACATATTCTAATGCAAAAATCTCAAGACCACGCTTACACTAAAACGCATGACCTTGAGATTTACAATCGATATTCCGTTTTTTATCTACACATTTTTAATACTCACATCCAAGCAGTACACCACCACGCTCTGCATAATAGCTGCAAAGTCCGCGCGCCGAATAAATCAAAACATCAGCTCCCTCGTAAGCAGTCTCGATATCTTGTTTGATTTGTACCGCTAAATTTAGATTCTCTACATGAGAAATGCGAACTTTTCCGCCATGATATCCAATTTCTTTCAAATATTTCAGCAAAACAGTACGAACCTTTTTTTCACCGCGGCATTTATCGAGCGGCTGTAATGTACCTTCCACGCTGGCAGTTCCCACAATGCGAAGACCAATCACACCGATGGCTGAGGCAATCAGTGGATTCACACGACCATTCTGTGCCATATTGTGAAGGGATTCCAAAGAAAAAAATAGGCGCGTGTGAGTCAAATATTCATTGCCTGCTGCCACAATCTCCTCAAACTCCCTCCCCTGTTTCACCAGCTCAGCTATCTTCTCCAATAGCAGACGCATCTCCGGTCCTGTACTTAGTGTGTCAAACACATGTACCTTTGCCTGCGGATGGGTTTGCAGATATAAATCTCTCGCATTCATTGCTGCATTGTATGTACCAGACAAATTACTGGTGATAACTGTTACATAGACTACATCAGCATCCTCAAATGCCTGCAGCCAGCGAGCTGGACCAGGACAGGCCGTGTGAGAACTTCCACGGTATCCAGCTAGCTCACTCAACATATCTGGCAAATTTAAATTGGCATCATCCTCATAATCATGCTGATCTGTAGAAATCGTCAACGGAACTGACTCAAAATTTACTCCATCCAACTGCAGCATATCACAAGAAGAATCTGAAACAATTTTTATCTTCATCAAATAAATCCTCCACTTTTACCTTTTATCTTTGTTTTTCAATCCATATGAATTGATTTTCAAAACAACTATATCTTTTTATTTTAACCTTGTCAATAGTTTTTTAAAAACTTATTATAAAATATAATAACCCTAAAATCTGATTTTCATATTGACTTTATCTCGAAAATTCGCTACTATAAGGACATACTCATCATCCGCATTCAAATGTAAATAATTGTGATATTAAATCATATGATGTTGGGGTCAAAAGGTATTTTGACCCCAACATCATGAAAGAAAGGATTTTATATGGAACCTCAAGAAAATATTACGAAAAAATTAGGAGAGGAAATAGCTGATTTTCATCTCCCTCGCTACCAGGAAATCCCTGAAGTAGGCTTATTTTTAGACCAAATTGTACGTTTAATTAATAGCTATTTAGAGCCGCTAGGAAAATTAGAGCTGACTCCATCCATGGTTAGCAACTATGTCAAGCATAAGCTGATTGAGCCACCTGTCAAAAAACAGTACCAGCGCGACCAGATTGCTTACTTAATCTTCATGGCAATGGCAAAAACAGTGCTCTCATTGGAGGAAATTCGCCGATTATTCGAACTTCAAAAAGAATCTTATACATCTGAGGTAGCTTACAACTATCTTTGTGAGGAATTTGAAAATGTACTGCAATACACTTTTGGAAATAAGGATTCATTGGAAGAAGTTGGTGTCACTCACACACAGATTAAGACACTGCTGCGTATTATGATTGTGACAATGGCAAATAAAATTTATTTGGATAAGTTTTTAGATGCGATTTAAAAGAAGGATTCAAACGGACATGCCTTGCAGTCGTGACAACACCGTGAACTACCACAGACCGTAAAGGTCTGTGGTAGTTCGCAAAATAAAAGGGAAAGTGATTTTTCATCACTTTCCCTTTTACTTATTTTTTCAATAGATACATTCTTGCTTCATATGGACGTAGGAGCTGTTCATCGCTCTCTGGGTAGTTGGCGACCAAACATTCCATTCCCTTTTCCTTTTGCAGCGGACAACTAATTTCCTTCTCATGAAAATTGCAGACAACCAGAAGCTTGTACTTACCATCTTCTCTCGTATAAGCAAACACATCTTCATCCTCTGGCAGCAGCATCTCAAAGCGTCCATCTACAAACACAGAATACTGCTTACGCAGAGCCACCAAGCTTTTGTAACAGAAAAAGATGGAATTAACATCTTTCACCTGACTCTCCGCATTAATTGTGGTATAATTCGGATTTACCTTCATCCATGGTGTTTTGCTGCTAAATCCCGCATTTTCACTGGAATCCCACTGCATTGGCGTTCTGGCATTGTCACGGCTCTTTGCATAGATGGACTGCATGATATCTTCCTTCGCATATCCCTGCTCCAAGCGTTCCTTATACATATTGCGTGTCTCAATATCCTGATACTCCTCAATTGGATACTGCACATTCGTCATTCCCAGTTCCTCACCTTCATAGATGTAGGGAGTTCCCTGCATACCATGAAGAAGGATGGCAAGCATCTTAGCAGATTCCACACGGTACTGACCATCATTGCCCCAACGAGATACGATACGCGGCAAATCATGGTTGTTCCAGAAAAGACTATTCCAGCCACAATTATATAAAGATGTCTGCCAACGGTTCATAACTTCCTTAAACTTTAAAAATGGCAGCGGTGCTAAATCCCATTTTTCTTTTCCCTCCTGCTGATCCAGCATAATATGTTCAAACTGGAACACCATAGAAAACTCGCTGCCATCCGGATTGCTGTAAAGCTTCGCGCGCTCTGGATTTGCTCCCCACGCTTCTCCCACGGTAATTAAATCTCCCTTTTGGAAAGTTTCTCTGCTCATCTCCTGAATAAACTCATGCAGACGCGGTCCATTGGCAGTAATATGCACATCTGGCTCCTTAGCAATCTGGTCAATTACATCCAAGCGAAAACCTCCGACGCCCTTGTCCATCCACCACAGAATCATATCATAAATTTCACGGCGCAGTCTGGGATTTTCCCAATTCAAATCTGGCTGCTTCACCGAAAATTGATGAAAATAGTACTGCTGTACTTCTGGCACCCATTCCCAGGCAGAACCGCCAAAGCTCGCACGCATATCATTTGGCAAAATACCTTCCTCTCCATCGCGCCATACATAATAATCATGATAAGGATTTTCACGGCTGCTCTTTGCCTGTATAAACCATCGATGCTCGTCCGAAGAGTGATTGAGCACCAAATCCATCATAATACGTATGTCACGCTTTTTTGCCTCCGCAATCAACTCCTCCATATCATCTAAATTTCCAAACATCGGGTCAATATCTTGATAATCAGAGATATCGTAGCCATTGTCATCCTGAGGAGAGCGACAGATGGGTGAAAGCCAGATAGCATTGATACCCAAGTCAGCCAGATAATCCAAACGTCTGATGATACCGCGCAAATCACCGATACCATCGCCATTGCTGTCCTGAAAACTGCGGGGATAAATTTGATATACAACTGCATTTTTCCACCATTTATTATTTGCCATTATTAAATCCTCCAATAATCTCTTACTAGAATCCGACTCATTTCAATATTATTATAAACGAAAATCTCCAATCTGTCGACACATACATCGAAATTTTACGAAACTTTTTTTTAATCGTACCTACACAGCTCCATCTCATCCAAATTCACCACAAACAATAATTCATAGTACAAAAAAAAGATATATCTCCTGTTTGGGAAACATATCTTTTTTTATACTATGAGAAAATCAAAGATACAAGCGCAATCTTGCTAATCAATTTTTGAAAATAATTAAAAGCGATTTTAATTATTTTCTACAATGTTAATTCTTTCCTGAATTGCATCCGTTACCATCTGCTCCACCTCAGACATTCCTTCTTTCTCTAACGCTGTCAGCATCGCATCATAGCTTGCATCAAAGGAATCCTCGCTGGTCATAATGCAGGCAACTAACTGTGACCAGGTAATCTCTTCCATCTTTTTATACATATTTGTGTAAGCGTCTGGCATGGTGTATGCCCAAACTGGAGAGTACTCTGGAACCTCAAACTCATTGCTCTGTGGGAAGATATCTACTAACAATTCCACATTCCAAGCTGCACAGGCTGCCTTCTCTTCCTCATTGTACTCTGCAATTACATTATCTTTACTGGTAGTTGTATAAGTGCTTCCAGTAGAATCTTCTACACCAGAACCATAGCATGGGAATGGATAAGTGTGGAAACCTACACCAGTAGTCTTAGCGTAATCACTGTTGGAATTAGCCTCATCAATTTCTTCCTGTGTACGATAGCGATGTCCTTCATCATCAATGAAGTAGTTCACACCCTCAATACCCCAATTTACCAACACCTGTCCCTCATCGGAGCAGAGATAATCTAAGAATTTAATTGCTGCTACAGGGTCCTTGCAAGAGGTAGTAATAGCAACACCCTGACCAGTCGTAAGACCCTGATACATCAAGGATGCACACTTGGTATCTGCATCCATCGTCAATGGAAGTCCTGCGTAAGTCTTTCCAAGCTTGCCATCCGAAATCAGAACTTTTTCACCATCACTGTAATCCCAGTCTGTATCCGTTAAAGCTAATACACGACCAGAAGCAATCTTTGCAATGTAGTCCTCATGGGTCTGAGTAGCAAACTCTGGATCCAAAACACCCTCATTATACATACGGTTCAGCCATTTAAAGTACTCTCGTACCTTCTCATCGCTGTACTTGTAAACTGCAGTTCCATCTTCTCTAATCAGATACTCTCCATTGTCAGGTGCTCCTGCAGCAATATAACCAGCTGGATTACCCAAAGTGATCATCCAATGCCAGTCAGCTACGGACATACTCAAACCGATGGTATCCAAACCATCCTCAGTTTGTGGATGTGCCTCCATGTAATCCTTAATCATAGTCTCAAATTCTTCCAAAGTATCTGGAACCTTGTAATCATTTTCTTTCAGCACATCCCACTGAATCTGTGCAGTACCAGAACTTTCGTATGTGATACCTCCCATCGCATAGGAAGAAAGCTGATAGATAGACGGATCCTCTTCCGAGTACTTTAACTTCTCAAACTCATCACCGTACATTGCTTTAATATGTGGTCCGTACTCCTCAATCAAGTCAGTCATGTCAATCAGGATACCTGCCTCAATTAAGCTGGCTGCGTCACCCTTGGCATAAATCATATCAGGATATTTTCCCTCAGCAATCATCAAAGAAATACGATTTTGATCAGAACCCACTGGATACTCCGTCTTTAACTTCACACCAGTAGCCTCCGTCAGGGCAAGTGCTACTGGGTCTGTCCATGGATCTTCCTTACCATCGGCGTTGTAGAAAGTCAATTCTACGACATCATTTGAACCAGCATTTCCATTTGTTGTGCCATTCTCATTGTCTTTCTGGCTGGAACATCCGCTAAAGCATCCCAATACCATAACAGTTGCCAAAACGGCTGCTCCTAATTGTTTTACTCTCATAATTTTCTTCTCCTTTTTCATATCTTTATAGTTACCAAATCAACTATCAATCCTTTACAGCACCAATGGTCATACCACCTACAAAATACTTCTGCAGGAATGGATAGACAATCAAAATTGGTACAGTTGCCACGATGGTGATGGCCATACGCACGGACATAGGTGAAACTGCATTCTGCAGCTGCTGAGCATTTGCACTGTGAGGGTCAATTTTAATACTTGCACTCTCCATAATCTCATACAACACATACTGCAGGGTAGGCAAATCGCGGGCGTATAAGTAAGTATCCATAAAGGAGTTCCACTGACCAACTGCCATAAACAATGCTACAGTAGCAAGTACGGGAGTACAGAGCGGAAGCACCACTTTGTACCAGATAATGAAATCATTTGCACCGTCAAGCTTAGCTGCTTCCTGCAATGCCCCAGGCAAGCCCTCGATGAAGGAACGGGTTAAGATAATGTTGTAGACCCATACCAGACCAGGCAGAATGTAAACAGCAAAGTTGTTTCCTAACTTTAAGGTTCTCATTAACAGCAAATACTCAGGAACCATACCACCACTGACATACATTGTGATAACAAAAATAATGGTAAACAACTTATTGAAATAAAAATCTTTACGGCTCAATACGTAACTGATCATAGCTGTGCAGAGCACACCAAGCGCCGCACCAAGTACCGTTCTGAGTACAGACATTCCAAACGCTGGAATCAAATCATTTTGGGTAAAAATATAAATGTAGTTACTGAGTGTGAACTTTCTTGGAATAATGAAATTAATATTTCTCATGGTATCCATTGGATCATTGAAAGAAATCGCCAACACATTCAAAAATGGATACACAGTAACTACAATCCAAATAAGGCAAACCACCAGAAGAATGTAATCCATCATGGTTACTGGTTTCTTGACAATCATATCTTCGCTCTGTTTTTTTACTCGTTTCATTTGATTCCCTCCTTAAATCAGTCTGCTCTCACCAAGTGCAGCAGAAATCTTATTGGCAATTAACAGAAGGGTAACACCAACAACAGACTGGAACATGCCGATAGCAGTACCAAGACCATAGTTGTTTGAACCGATACCTCTTACGTAAGCGAACCAGGAAAGTACCATTGCGTGATCTTGCACGATGCTGTTGCTCAAAAGCATCTGACGTTCCATACCGACATTCAATGCACTACCGATACTCATAATTAAGAGTACAATAATGGTTGGCTTGATACTTGGCAATGTAATATACCAAATACGCTGCAGACGGGTAGCACCGTCCACTTGCGCAGCCTCATACAGACCTTGATCGATACCTGCCATAGCAGACAGATACACGATAGCGTTCCAACCAACTTCCTTCCAAGCATCAATGATACATACTACAAACCAGAATAAAATGGAGTTTGTAGACATTAATCCCAGCTTCGTATTCAGCATGGTGTCAATCGCACCGCCATCATTGAATAACATCTTGGCAATGCTGGCGATAATAACCCATGACACGAAGTGAGGAAGATAGGACACAGTCTGTGTAATCTTCTTGAATTTCGTAAAACGGATTTCATTTAAAACCAACGCAAAGGCAATTGCTGCTACAGTACCAATAAACAATCCGATAATACTAATACCGATGGTATTAATCATTGTCTGTGCAAAGATTCGGTCCGTGAATGCATCAATAAAATTCTGGAATCCCACGAACTTGCGCTCCCAAATGGGAAGTGCAAAGGAACTTGGCTTTACTTCCTGAAATGCCATTGTCCAGCCCCATAATGGTATGTACTTGAAGATAATCAGCCAAATCAAAAATGGAACTGACATCATCAATAGGTAGCGCTGCTTCCACATTAGCTTCATGCTAAACTTTTCTTTGACAGCTTTCGGTTTCTTTGTCTTGCTCATAAAACCTCTCCCTTCTCTAAAAGCATTATTACAGGCAATCATTTAGGTCTTATTGCCTGCCAAATGTAATTCCTATTATAAAAACAGAGGTCTTATATGAATACCCTAAAATTTTGCACGAATTTACATAGATTATCCGATATTTTATGCATTTTTTAGAGATGTGATAGAATTTTTACCACAAAAATATCTAAATTTTGTGGTAGACAAAACAAATTTTTGACAAACTAGACAAGTTTTCTCCATAGAAATGCCGAGAGACCATATTATCTCTCGGCATACTGCATTACTTTCCTAAACGAATGTCGCGTGAAGAGGTTCCCACCCAGTAGACATATTCTTTTTGATTGATATCCTCAACTTCAATAAGCACTTCCTTTGTCTCACCTACATCTAATGAAATTTTTTCAAAACCTACCAATTCCTGATAAGGTGCATCATTGAAATCCTTTTTATGACGATAAACCTGGATAGTTTCTTTTCCAGCCATACTTCCCACATTTCTCACTTTGCAGGAGATAATGCTTTCCTGAGACTTCACCTTCATCTCACTGTAATCAAAATGCGTGTAGGACAGACCATGACCAAAACAAAACTGTGGTTCTACATGAAATGTATCATTGTACCGATAACCTACATATCGTCCCTCCGTGTATGCCACTGTATTTATTCCAGGAAACTCCCCCAGTGCATGTGCAGAACATTCAAGATGATTCTTATAAAAAGTCTCTGGAAGTTTTCCGGAAGGATTTACCTCACCTAAAAGGACATCAGCAAGCGCGTTTCCACCTTCCATACCTGCATACCAACTCCAAACTACCGTGTGGGCATTCTCAATCCATTTTCTCATTTCTACGGGACTTCCTCCGATGAGCACCACAATTAAGTCTTGTTTCACTTTTAATAGTTCCTGAATCAACGTATCCTGTTCGTACGGCAGCACCATGTCCTTACGGTCAATTCCCTCACAATCATAGTCATGATTTAAACCGCCAATATAGATAACCGTGTCATACTTCTTTGCCATCTCTACTGCTTCCTCGCGCAGCTTAGTACGTTTCTGTTCGAGTGCCCTATCAAAAAACTGTTCCTTGTGTACGTGTCCGCCGCCACCCTCCAGGCTCGTCTCCTGCCAATTGTTTTCATTATCCGTCTGCTTTTCCTCACGACAATATCCCTGTGCATAAGCTACTTCAACATTGCCGCCCAGATGCATTTTCATTCCCATCAATGGAGAAATTTCATATAATGCCTTAATTTCTGCACTTCCGCCACCGCTTGAATGAATACACTCAGCATTTTCTCCCACCAGAAGAAGTTTGCGCAATTTTTTCTTGTCCAGTGGCAAACGATTGCTCTCGTTTTTAAGAAGCACCACAGACTCACGCGCCACTTCAAGCGCTTTTTTGTGATGTGCCACCGTATTGTATGCGCCACTCTTTCGCTTTCCGTCGAGCATATGCAGACGCATCATCAGCATTAAAATATGAACAACCTTTTCATCCACCACTGATTCTGAAATTTCACCCAACAAAATTTTTTTCTTCAAGGGATTTGCCATGAAGTAATCATCAAAATCATATGTGACAGACATCTCAATATCAAGCTGCGACTCCGCCGCTTCCTTTGTATCATGCACACCGCCCCAATCAGAAATCACAACTCCATCATACTGCCACTCTTTACGAAGTACTTGATTCAACAAAAAATCACTATGACAGCAATGTTGACCATACAGACGATTGTATGCGGCCATGATACTGTAGGCATTTCCC
>JBJELF010000081.1:0-3051 GCA_051879015.1 Lachnospiraceae bacterium | reverse complement strand
TTTTTCTTGAAATAAGCCAAATCTCTTGCCTGTGTTTCTGGATTGCAGGAAATATACACGACTCGATCGGGTGCCATCGCAGCGACTGCATCCATAAATTGTTCGGTGCTGCCGCTGCGGGGTGGATCCATCAGTACGACATCCACATGTTCTCCCTGGGCAGCCATTTTTTCCATAAATTCACCGGCATCTTGCTGATAAAAGCGGACGTTTTCAATACCATTGCGTTTTGCATTGTTAATGGCATCTTTTACTGCATTGCCATTGAGTTCCACGCCAATGACTTCCTTTGCTTGACGGCTGGCTGTAATTCCAATCGTTCCAATGCCGCAGTAAGCGTCAATCACTCGCTCTTTTCCTGTCAGTTTTGCCGCCTTAATTGCCTGATTGTACAGTACTTCCGTCTGTACTGAATTAATCTGATAGAAGGAATCTGGTGAGATGCGAAATACATTGCCGCACAAGGTGTCTTCAATGTAACCGCTTCCATACATGGTTACATTCTTATTTCCCAACACCATGCTTGTGCCACGAGGATTGATATTCTGCACAATTGTTGTGATTTCTGGATGTTTCTCTCTGAGTGCTTTGACAAAATTGTTTTTGGATGGGAATATTGGCGATGCTGTCACCAAAACCACCATAATTTGTCCGCTGACAAAGCCTCTGCGAATCAGTACATGGCGTAACAAACCATAACCCGTGTCCTCGTCATAGCTTTTTATTTTAAAGGATTTTCCCAGATTACAAATGGTTGCCATAATTTCATCTGCTTTCTCATCCTCAATCAAACATTGAGCCACTGGCACCACTCGATGAGAATTTTCTTCATAGATACCAGAAATTAAATTACCTTTTTTGTCTCTGTCAATCACTCCATGCACTTTATTGCGGTAGTGCCATGGATTTTCCATGCCTGCAATCTCATACACTGGACAAAATCCACCCAACAGTTGCTTTACTTGCTTTTGTTTCCACTTGAGCTGTTCCTCATAACTCATAGAAAGCAACTGACAACTGCCACATTTCTTAAAATATGGACAAACAATCTTTTTCTCATTCTCATACTTACTTTGAAGCTGCTTCTCTTTCCTATTGGCAGATTCATTTTGGTCTCGATTCACTTTATGATTCCTATTCTCGCTCATGATTCCACTTCCTTTCTCACCTTTCCTACGAACCACCTTCAACGAAGACCGAAAGTTTCCAACTACCCATCACCGAAAAGTAGTTGGTTTTACGCACCTAAATGATAAACTCACAACGATTTCTCTCTACTCTTCGGTCATCTTTCTGCTAAACCACACATACATTGCCACTGCCAACACGGCTGAAATCACATCTGCAAATGGTGTTGCATACAAGACACCCATAATGCCAACAAAATGTTGGAACACAAACATCGATGGAATATCCAAAAATCCCTTTCTCAATACGGACAATGCAAACGAATTCTTCTTTTTTCCCGTTGCCTGAAAGACCATGTTCATAGCATAAGTCAGACTGCTAAATGGCACTGCAAAGGCAATGACTTTTAGGAAAGACACGCCATACTCAACGGTCTTCGTATCTTGAATAAAAAATCGAATCAATGGCTCGGTTGCAGACCAGAAAAATACAAAACAGGTTGTAGAAAAAATCACGGCACAGACCGTAGCAAAACGAATTGCCTCTTTCATACGCCTAAAATTTTTCGCAGCAAAATTGTATCCAATCAAAGGTAGGGTACCTTGGGTAATTCCCATAGTTACATTGAATGCCAACGTATTGATTTTCTTTGCGATTCCCATGGCGGCCACTGCCTCACTGCCATAATCTCTGACTAGGGCATTGGCAAAGATATTCGAAACCATTGCCAACGTAGTCATCAAACCTGCTGGAAATCCAATGAAAAGTACTTCCTTTGGAATACCATCGGTCAAACGAATCTCTTTTGGATGGATGGTAAACACACCATGTTCTTTGTGGCAAAACAGATAGACAAAAAAGTAAATCATAGCCACGATATTAGAAATCAGGGTGGCAATGGCGGCACCCATCACTTCATTTCCTGCCGGCAAAATGACAAACATAAAAATTGGATCCAAAACAATATTTAAAATCACACCCAGCGACATACCGATACTTGCCTGTTTGGATGCTCCCACCGATCGAATCAGATGTCCCATTAGTGTATTTAATATAGTAGGAACCGCTCCAATCATCATGGTCCAAAACATATACTGATAGATATATTCCAAGGTGTCCTCATCGCCTCCCACTAAAATACCCAATGGCGTGCGGAAAATAGCGATTACAATGGAATACAACAGAGCAGCGGCAATACCACCCCACAATGCAAAGGCAAAGGTATGTCTTGCTCGATCCATGTTCTTGACACCTAGACTTCGGGAAATCACGCTGGAGCCACCAATACCAAACAGATTGGCTACTGCATTCATAATAATATAAATCGGAGTACATACCGAAAGGGCTGCCACTGCTGCTGCATTGTTAGTCTGTCCCACATACCAAGTATCGGCAAAATTATAGACAATGGTAATGAGCTGGCTTATCACCGTAGGGATAGCCAGCGCTGCCACTGCCTTTGGTACCGAATAATGTTCAAAAATTTCAACTTCTTTCAACGAACGTGCCATTTTTTCTTTCTCCATATCTTGTCTGTCATCCATGCCAATAGAATAGAAAGGAATGACATTTTTACTTCAGCTTCCCCATGAATTCCATATTGCCAATGTTAGGGCATTGCACAATAGAAAGGAATGGCATTTTACTTCAGCTTCACCACCTGTACTGGAATGGGTGGATGATTTGGCCGATTGTAGTACTCACTGACAATCACCAAATATTTCTTAGAATCCAATTCCCTCAGCCACTGTAAGATAGCATTTTTTTCTTCAAATCCGCTGTCGCCTCCGCTATAAATACAAAGGCTCATCAATCCTCCTACCTTTAATAGTCGCAGTGCTGCCTCCATGGCAAGGATACTGCTCTCTTTTCGGGTACAAATAGAATGATCTCCTTTCGGCAGATAACCAAAATTGAAGGTGA
>JBJELF010000080.1:0-13898 GCA_051879015.1 Lachnospiraceae bacterium | reverse complement strand
GGAGAACACGACTTTAAAAGCTTTTGTGGGAACTCAAAAATGAAGAAGTCTACCGTCCGAATCGTAGACAAAATTGAAATCACTCAGAAAAAGGGTTATATTTACTTTACGTTCCACGGCACTGGATTTCTTCAAAATATGATTCGCATATTAGTCGGCACCTTACTGGAAGTTGGATACGGCCGCATGACTCCCGAACAAGTAAAAGAAATTCTTGAGTCAAAAAATCGCAGCCTCGCCGGACCGACTGCACCACCCGAAGGACTGTGCCTAATGGAAGTGGACTACTGACCCATCGTAAAAAGTTTAAGCTGGATGATTATTAATAAATAGAAAGGAACTCATCGATAATTATGAAAATTGTAACAGTACTTCCCGTAAACGACACCCACAAAGCTCTGCTTGAGCAGTCTGCCCCTAATGCCGAATTTCTCTACATTCCAGTAGAACAGGTAAAAAAGGAGGATGTATTTGATGCTGACATCATCATCGGCAATGTACCCGCCTCCTATATTCAAGGTTCTAAATCTTTGCAGTTAATGCAGCTCAACAGTGCTGGCACAGACGGTTATCTCCAAAACTTTCCATCTCAGGCTACTCTTTGCAATGCTACAGGGGCCTACGGTCTCGCCATATCAGAGCATATGATTGGCACTCTGCTGGCAATTCAAAAACATCTCTGCTTATACCGTGACAACCAAAATCAGGGACTCTGGAGAGATGAAGGACCTGTCACTTCCATCTGGAACTCTACCACACTGGTGGTAGGGCTTGGTGATATTGGCAGTGAATTTGCTGTGCGTATGCATGCCCTCGGAAGCAAAGTTTACGGTGTACGCCGCAGTGCTGGTACGGCTCCAGATTATATGGAAGCAGTCTATACCCTTGACCAGTTAGACGAACTCCTTCCAAAGGCAGACATTGTTGCCCTCAGTTTACCTGGCACACCAGAAACTTACCATCTATTTGACCAAGAAAAACTTTCCAAAATGAAACAGGGCAGTATTCTGCTTAATGTAGGTCGTGGTTCTGCCATTGATCCCGATGCGCTACTCCATGCTTTGCAGTATGGTCCGCTCTCTGGTGCTTCTATTGATGTCACTGAACCGGAACCCCTCCCAGTTGACTCACCGCTGTGGAAGCAGCCAAATTTGCTGATTACACCCCACATTTCTGGACAGTACCATCTGCAGGAAACCTTTGAGCGCATCATTCGCATCGCAGCCTACAATATCAATGCCCATATCACACACTCTCCTTATAAGAATGTGGTGGATTTTAAAACAGGATACCGCAGTCGAATCGAATAATACCATAGTTAAAAGCTCCTCCCACTGCTTTTAGGCAGTAGGAGGAGTAAACTACTTCATCAACTTCTGCAGCAACGTCACTAATTCATCAATTACTTCGTCATTTCCCTTACGAATATTGTCTGCCACACAGGTTTTTACATGGTTTGCCAACAAAACTTTATTAAAACTATTCAAAGCAGAGGATACTGCCGACACCTGAATCAAGATATCTGTACAGTAAGCACCATTATCCAACATATTTTCAATGCCACGAATCTGACCTTCAATGCGTTTTAGTCGATTCATCAGGCTGCGAATTTCCTTCTCGTCGCGTTCTTTATGCTTGCTTGAGCAACAACAACATTCTGAATCATTGCTTTCTCTCTCTTCTATCACAGTCTTCTCAACACTTGTACTTTCTTTATTTGCAGATAACTCTACTTGTTCCACTTCTATTTCCAACATTTTTCTCCTACTTTCCTATATGGTAATGTCCCTCTTGCTGGGCATACCAGTTTCAACTCATTTTTCACTGACCCAAATATGCATCTACCAGCCGTCAAAATACCTTTTGACTCCAACATCATTTGTATGTTATTATAGCATAATTCATTACTTTAATGCAATATAAGCTTAAATGGAAAATAAACTGACCAACGCAAAAGGAGCCTTTTCTTCACGGTTAGAAAAGGCTCCTTAGTTTGAACATTGTCTCTCATCCTACAAACGTTCCCCCAATACATATACACGACCATGTATTCCGTCTAAGGATGAATCACGCAATGTCCTCTGCAATTATTCAATTGCGTATTTTCATTATACGCACGCCCGCATTATTTGTCAATTTATTTTTCACTAATTCTCCAACTTTTTTTCTAAATAGTTAAGTTTTTTATGGATTATTGATATCCCTGTCTAGTTCTTATCTTTTTACCTTTGTGTATTTTACTCATTTTTCTTTCTATCTTTTACTCGACATACATAAAATAGCGGCATCCATTGAACGAGCAAATTTGCTTCACCTGCTCACTCACTCCATACCAATCTGTGTAAGAACAGACAGGAATCAGCACTGCACTCTTACGCATCTGTTCATTTGCTTTAGACAAATCATTGTCCATCTCTGGCATATAAAAATTCGATTCAATTTTCTGAAAATTTAAATATTCTTCAGGAGCTGCCGACTCTGCTGTTTTCTCACAGATAAAGGCATATCCAACAAAATCTGCATCCGCCAATGCCGTCTCTTCATCCAATATCTCAATTCCCAGTTCCACACGCCACATATCTGAAATCAATTCTGTAAGCAATGTATTTTTTGCATCCGTATAGATTTCCATGTCCACATTATCGACAACAATCTTCTGTTGCGTCAACTCATCCGTCGCCGTTTTTAAATCTTCCTCATAATCGCCAGAACCCCATATCGCATTATCTGCCGTCTGCTCAAGCAAATTTGGAGGAACAAAAGCATCTGCTGCACTCCATCCATCGCCCATCTGATAAGCTATATATACACGGTCCACCGCCAACCCCAGAGCATCACGCAATGCCTGCGCTGCCTCTGTATCCTTTTGGGATTTTGTTTGATTGACACATACTGCCAACAACTCCTGTGTGGTACTAGAATACAAGCTCCAACCACTGCTTTTCTCTGATTGACTGCTATTTCCAGGAATCGACTCCGCAAAAAAAAGCTCTCCATTGTTAAGAGCACTCTCTACATCACTGCTGCCCCAAACCAGCTCCAGGCTATTTCTCTTTACCTCGTCTGCCCCATAATACCTGCCATTTTTACTCAAAATCGCACTGGATTGACTCAGAGCAGAAATTACATAGGCACCATTGCATACAAAACTTTTTGCATTCCAACTACTCAAATCGTCTGCTATATTTCCATCTTTCACAGGCACACAGGCTGGGTCCGCACAGACATCCAGAAAATATGGATCTGGATACGCCAAAGTAATTTTAACCGTCCTCATATCCACGGCCTCAATACCCAATGTACTCTCCTTCTTACTTCCCTCAATAATATCCGCTGCATTTTCCACCATCTTAATCTTGCCAGCATTTTCACTCTTGACCAGCTGCTGCCATGCACCGACAAACTCCTCTGCCGTTACTGCACTACCATCGCTCCATTTGGCATCCTTTCTCAACGAAAATGTATACTCCAATCCATCTTCACTGACGGTATAGGACTCTGCCTGTCCTTCCACCACCTTACCACTAGCATTTACCTTCATCAATCCCTCAAAACAATTGCCAAGCAATGTTCTACCTGCCTGAGTCTGAGTCTTAGCAGGATTCAAGGAATCCAATTCCGTACCAATTTCAGCTGCCAATGTCTGATTCTTATCAATCACCACTTCTGAACTTCTTCCCTGCGTCTCATTTTCATCATTTTCTCCGTTATTTCC
The DNA here is from genome assembly GCA_051879015.1 of Lachnospiraceae bacterium. GTDB lineage: Bacteria > Bacillota > Clostridia > Lachnospirales > Lachnospiraceae > JBJELF01. Next base: position 10,183 of record JBJELF010000080.1, on the reverse strand, counting down.
ACTTGGCTTACAGCCTGCTAAACTACTCAAAAGCAGACAGATACCCAGTCCAACTATACACTTCTTTTTCAAATTTATTTTTAAATTTGACTTTAATTTCTTTTTCATAAAAATATTACAATTCCTTTCCTTAAAACAATATACTCGCCACCTACGCCTACACTAGACAAAAAAGTGATGCAATTATCAATCTCATTTCTTTACCAATCTCATTATAGCATCAATGAATATACATAACCACGACCATGCGTAACATCAGTTGGTATTGAAAATATCGTATCTTTATCCATATGATAATTATACCATACATAAGGCTAAAAATCTACTGTATTGGCTATCCGAAGGGCGGCTAACTCATGACTAAAGTCACGATTTAGCCGCTTCTAAAACTAAAATTTTGTGTCAAAAAAACAATGGATTGACAAGATATTTTATCCCGTCAATCCATTCTCTTCCTATCCACCATGCCAAAACCCTTTCGAGAGCCACTATGATTCAAACATGTAAATACACAGCTTGGAAGACCGATAATCGGAGAAAAAACATAAACTGTGCGGCGAGTTTCACAACACGAAAATGCATTACAGCCTCTTAATCCGCTCCAATGCAGCAACTGTATTCTCATAGGTACCAAAAGCAGTCAGTCTAAAATATCCCTCACCACTTGGTCCAAATCCCGAACCTGGAGTACCTACCACATTGGCATTCTCCAACAGGTAATCAAAAAACTCCCAGGAAGTCATCTTGTTTGGTGTCTTTAACCAGATATAGGGAGCATTCACTCCGCCGGATACACGGTAACCAGCCTCCTTCAATCCATTGAGGATGGTTTTTGCATTATTCATGTAATAGCCAACCTGTGCTTTGAGCTGCTGCTTGCCTTCTTCAGAGTAAACAGCCGTTCCAGCCTTCTGGATAATATAAGGAGCACCATTATACTTTGTCCCATGTCGTCTTGCCCACAATCCATGAACAGACACATCACCACATTTCAAGTCCTTTGGAATGACCGTGTAGCCTAAACGTACGCCAGTAAATCCTGCATTCTTCGAAAATGACTTAAACTCGATGGCACATTCTCTTGCACCCTCACACTCAAAAATCGTATGCGGTACATTATCCTCTGAAATATAAGCCTCATACGCTGCATCATACAAAATAACGGCACCTACTTTTCTCGCATAGTCAACCCAACCCTGCAGCTGGTCTTTTGTGATAACCGAACCAGTTGGATTATTTGGGAAACACAGATAAATCAAATCTGGTGTCTCCTTTGGAAACTCTGGTGCAAAATTATTTGCTTCAGTACAAGGCATATAAATTACATTGCTCCACTGTCCCGTTGTGTAATCATATGTACCAGTTCTTCCCGCCATAACATTGGAATCTACATAAACAGGATAAACTGGGTCACACACTGCAATTTTATTGTCAATCGAAAAAATTTCCTGAATATTACCACAATCGCACTTTGCACCATCACTCACAAAAATTTCATCTGCGCTGATATCTGCGCCCAATGCCTGATAATCATTCTTTGCGATCATATCTCTCAAAAACTCATAACCCAAATCTGGCGCATATCCCTTGAAAGTAGCCGCATTTCCCATCTCATCCACTGCCTCATGCATTGTCTTGATGATAGCAGGTGCGATTGGCTGTGTTACATCTCCGATACTCAAACGAATAATCTGTGCCTCTGGATGAGCTGCACAATACTCTCTCTGCTTTCTCGCTACGGTTGAAAATAAGTAGCTTCCCGGAAGCTTGAGATAATTCTCATTTACTTTAAACATAATCCGTGTCCTCCTAAAACATTCAATTACAAGTTAGTATACACTATCTATTTGATAATGTCAAAATCATTTGTGCTGTCTCTATTAAATTATTTCCGCTGTCCATGCTGACTTTCTGAATGTATCGATGTGCCTCACTTTCAGTCATATGATTCTTTTTCATCAGCAACTCCTTTGCCTCATTTAAAATCTTTGTGTCCTGTTCACTTCTCTGTCTTGGCTGCATACGGCGGCGGCGTTTTCTATGCTCACAGATTTCTACCTCCACCTCCACCTTTGAAAGCAGTTCATGCACCTTCAATGGCATCGCCACGCAGCTAATTCCCTCTGCCTCGCACTCACCCACATGCATCTTAGAAGTCACCACAAGCATCTCAAACTCCATGCCCACATAGCCACGCAATTCACTGTAAAGCATATCACCTAGACGATATCCGCAGACAATCAAACCATTTTGAAGCTCATCTGCATACTGTATGGCCTGACTGCCCGTGGTACAGACACCTTTTACTGAATAACCGTTTCTTACCAATACACTCCGTACACTTCTAGCATCTTCCGCTTTTGAAAATACTACTATAATATTGGTCATCTTTCCCTCCGACTGTTATCCCTATTTCACGCTCTCATCGAGATAATCTTTATTCATGAAATATCAAAACTTGTGAAGGTACTCTTCTAATTCCCAATCTGTCACATAACTGCGATAGCGCTCCCACTCCTTTTTCTTCGCATTGACAAAACAACTTGTGATATGCTTGCCCACTACCTTCTGCATCAATTCATCCTTCTCAAACTCCTCGATAGCAGCTCCCAGCGAGCGTGGCAAACGATGGATTCCCATTTTTTCTCTCTCCTGCTCACTCATCTCAAACAGATTGCAGTTCACTTCCTTGGTTGGACGAATCTTATTTTTAATTCCTTCCATACCAGCCGCCATACATACCGCAATACTCAGATATGGATTGGCTGTCACATCAGGCCAACGCAGTTCCAATGCCATAGTGCCATCCATACGTCTTCTCGTGCGAATGACAGGACAATTATTACTGGTAGACCAAGCAATAAACACCGGAGCACTATATCCCTTGCAGAGTCTCTTATAAGAATTGACCAATGGATTTGTAATCAAACTTGCTCCCTTAATATGAGATAAAATTCCTCCCATGAAATAATAGGCCATCTCGCTCAAGCCATTTTCATCTTCCTTGTCATCGAACAGGTTGTGTCCATCCTTATCGTTCATGGAAATAACCATCTGCATTGCAGAACCAGCTACATCATTGCGTGGTTTTGGCATAAAAGTAGCATGAAATCCATGTCTTCTGGCAATTGTCTGTACTGCCATGCGGAAATTTGCAATATTGTCAGCAGCAGTCAAACCTTCTACCTCGCCCAGCATTACCTCATGCTGATGGGGCGCCAATGCATGAAATGAGGAGGAGACCTCCATTCCAATTTCTTCCAAATTTAACACAATATCACGTCTTACATTTTCACCTTGATCAAGGGGAGCCACATCAAACATCCCGCCCAATTCCTGTGCATGAATATCGACGTTTAAATGCTCATCCGTTGGCAGCAAAAAAAACTCACAAGCTGTGCCTATCTGACATTCCATTCCCTGGTCCTTTAAATCGCTCAGCACATGCTTCAAAATCAAACGACTGTCTCCTTCAAACTCCCCGCCGTCTTTACGATGTACATCACAAATTAAACGTGCCACCTTACCATTCTGTGGTCTCCAAGGATAAATCACAAAAGTATCCAAATCTGGCACCAGCACCATATCACAATCTTCCACATCAGAAAATCCATCAATCAAAGAACCATCAAACACCATGCCATTATCTAAGGCACGTTCCACCTGACTGGCCGTCACTGCCAAATTTTTAATCATTCCAAACATATCTCGAAATTGAAGACGGATAAATTCCACATCTTCTTCTTCAATCATATGAATAATATCTTCTCTCGTATACTTCATTTTACTAACCACCTTTACCTGACTTCCGGGCAGCTCCATAGACTCTTTCATCCTTGAAATCTTTATGCCGCCGCTCTGCTTAATTTTTATCTGCCATTTTCTAAGGATAACAATACATTTTTACTCTGTCAACCAAATTTTACTTTATATTATTCATTTTTTTCTCTCAAAAAATTCTGTATTTTCTGTTCTAACAATTTTGCATTTGCAACGGACTGATCAAAAATACCGATACGCCATAATTCAATAAAAATCAATCCTATCGGAACTGCTAAAATCATACCTGCTATGCCGCTGAATTTAAATCCCAAATACATAAAAAACAAAGTTGCCAATGGATTCAGTCCCATGGTATCCCCCACAATTTTAGGCTGAATAATCTGGCGCACACCCTGTGTCACCAAATACAAGATTACCAATCCTCCTGCCACATAGTACTCTCCTGCCAACACCTTGAGCACTGCCCATGGAATCAAAATTGTACCTGTACCAAATACAGGCAGCATATCCAAAAAAGCAGTCAAAAATGCCACTAATCCATAGTAGGATACTCCTAATATTCCATATCCAATGGTCAGCAAAATAAAGACAACAAACATAATTCGAAACTGTGCCATAAAATATCCGCTGACCAATATCTTTATCTTATTCAGCAGTATTTCGGAATAATGCAAAATAGGCTTAGGAATCCATTTTTTGACTTGATTCGAAATTTTATCACGATCCACCAAAAAAAAGTAGGAACATAAAATCGTCACAATCACATTGACAAAGATAGCTGGAATTCGAGACACTACGTCTCCAGCAATTTCTATCGTCGGAAGACTAATCTGTGATACAAAATCCGTTGCAATCGTTCCAAAATTTGCGAATAAATCATTAATTCGCATCTGAAGTGCATCAGGAAGCAAATCAAAAGCAGGCGTGATACGCACTAAAATTTGATTAAATTCAATCTGTGCTGCCTCTAACAGGCTAGGCAAATCTCTCACAAAGGAAATTAATTCTCTGACCACCCAGGAAATACAGGAATACATAGCAAGAATGGTCACCGCCAACACACCAATAACCAAAAGAATGGAACCATGCTTTCTCGCCATTTTTATTTTTTTCTCCAAAAATTTTACAAAAGGATTGGCAATGACAGCAATCAGCCAGCCAATCGCAAAAGGCATAAAAAACAACAATAATTTCCACCCCAGCACTACAATCAACCCAATTACTACAAAGGGCAGCAAAATGTTGATAATAATTCTCAAATACTCTCTCATCTAACCTTTTATTCCTTTCCGACAACTGCCCCATCCACAGAACAATTATCTCATCTATTGCTTTGACAGCCCCGCCCTTAAATTTTCCAGATTTTGTTCCATCAAACTAATATAACTCACTCCTTCCTGCAATTCCTCCTGCGTCACATTATGACAGGAATGTAACAGCAACATCTCGGTTCCTGTTGCCTCGCTAATACTCTTTGCAACCGTCGGTTCTGTCAGTTCTTCATAATACACTACATTTATGTCATTTTCGTTAATATAATCTACCATCTCTGCTATTTTTTTTGTACTTGGCTCAGTCTCCGTCGAACATCCATTGTAGGCCGCTACATAATTCCAGCCATAATCGCGGAACAGATAATGAAAGGCAAAACGTCCGCCAAACACAAAATTTGCTCCCTGACTTTCTTTAGCCAGTTCCTCAAAGGAAGCTGACAAAACTTCCAGCTGAGTCACATACTCTGCACAATTTTGTCGGTACAATTCCTCATTCTCAGAATCCAGCTCCACCAATATCTCACAAATTCCCTCTGTCATCAAAATAGCATTTTTCGGACTTGTCCAAATATGAGGATCATAAGTGTGAACATGTTCCTCTTCTTCCTCTTCATGTTCTTCATGCTCATCCTCCAGATCCAACACCACATACTGAGACAAATCAATCACTGTCACGTCCGAATCCAAGCTATCTAACACTTTTTCTGCCCAAGCTTCCATATCTGCTCCCGTATAAATAAAGACATCTGCCTGATTGATAGCAATAATATCCGCCGCCGTCGGCTCATAGGAATGACTCTCCATACCCGGTGTCAAAAGCAGTTTAATTTGACTATCATCTCCCACAATGTTTCTTGCAAAATCATACTGAGGAAACAGCGTGGTAACAATAGAAATTCCATGCTGTTCTTCCTTTTCCGTATTCTGAGCACCACATCCTGCCAAACTGCCGACAGACAATACTCCAAGCATTCCCCATAATAACCATTTTCTCATCGCAAAATCACCTTTCTTTTTTTACTATTTTTTATTTTCTTGTATATCTTGTGCATAAAGAAAGAAGCTATCGCAACTTTTTTCTTCTGCAATCGCTTCTTTTCAATCATTATTTAATCATTCAATTGTAGTATATTTCAGCACTTGATTTGCTGCCACATTTAACAGTACACTCTGCATAATATAACCTGAACCGTAATAGTTTATCCAATTTTGGAACTCTTCCTCCGTATTTGTCACATAATATTCTTTCAAGTTCTCCATTGTTGGCTCAACTCCTTCCATCTCGCACACATACTGGGCAGCCAAATACGTCTTCGTATGTTCATAGGCACTCTCTTTTAATTCCTCCAAAAAGGTATCACTGTCACTGCCAATTGCACTCAAATACGTATTCAAGTCTATACCCAAACTGTTATAAATATAATATTCCTGCTGCATTACTGCAATGGAGACAATTCCATCAATATAATCTTTTGGATATTCAGAAATTTCCACTGTCTCCAATAACTTCTCCCAAACTGCATTTTTCTTCACGCCGTCCGCATAATTTGCTTCTACAGATTTTCGAAACTCATCCACGCTTGAATATCTGCCTCCATAATATTCTGCTACAAATTCCTCGGTCAGCTGGGGAAACTGTTTTACACTGTTAATTGTAATAGTAAATACTGCATCTTTTCCAGCCAAATCAGAATTGTTTGGATATGGATCAGGAAAAGTTACTTCAATATCAAAAGTTTCTCCTGTCTTATGTCCCACAATTTGCTCTAAAAATCCATCAATATATCCGCTCTGTCCCAAAGTTACCTCTGTGCCTGCTCCTTGGGTACTGCCTCCCTCAAACTCCTCGCCATCGACAGAACCCACAAAATCAATGTTGAGCACATCGCCATCCTGCACCTCAATTCCCTCATCGGATACCATTTCTCCGTAGGACTCCAAAATAGAAGCAATCTCATTCTCCACATCTTCCTGTGTATAGGCTATTTCCTCCGCGGTCAGTGTCAAACTCTGATAGTCGCCCAGCGTAACTGCTGTTTTTACATCAAAATCAGAAAAGAAACCATTATCCTGCAATCCCTTACTGTAATACTCCGAGGCATCTGTTATATTGGAAAGGCTCTCTGATTCAGACTCCGTCTCTGTATCATTTACTGATGCAGTGCTTTCTTTCTCATCTGTTTCCTTCGGGGTACAACCAGCTATGCTCACCATCATCATGCATCCCACACCCATCCAGGCAATTTTTCTCATATACTTCTTCATACAATGTGTTTTTCTCATATTCATCCTCCAACATACTAAAGTATTTTCTATTCTCATATTCCAATCCTGCAGACTTCTGCAACCTATAAACATCTCTTCCATCCACTGCGAAGCAATTCTTTATGACCTTCCAAATGAGCATAATCATTTAGACGCTCCACACTAAACTGTTTTGTTTCTCTATTATAATTGAGCTCTGTAATAGAAGAATTTTCCATTATCTTGCCAATCTGGTAAGCTCTGGAGAAAGGAAGCTGCAAAATACCGCAGAGCAGCGCTCGAATAAAACCACCATGAGTTACTACCAGCACGGTATCATAACCACTTTCGACAATCTCCTGCAGCACAGGCATTCCTCGCTTAAATACCTCTTCATTATTTTCTCCACCAGGATACTCCAAATCCCACTGCATTTTTTTCTTCTTCTCAAAGAAAAATTTATATTTTTCCCAGTTTTCCTCATCGGTCTTTCCTGTCAGCTCTCCAAAATTAATTTCCTTCAGATTTTCTCTCTCCTGAATCTCCACAGGAATATATTTTTGTAATTCCTGCGCGGTCTCCCTTGCACGAATCAAATCGCTGGAATAAATGACCTCAATACCCCATGACTGTATACGCTCACCCAACAATCTCACCTGTTCGTGGCCTTCCGCTGACATAGGCACATCTACATTACATAGAGCTGAATCCTGTCTGCCATGGCGAACCAAATAAATTTTCATAACTTTCATTACCCTCCACTTACCATTCACTACTATCCCATATAATTGTAAATGGTCCATCGTTCTCTAACAATATTTTCATATGTGCACCAAAAATTCCATGCTGTACCTCTCCAAAGGTATCTCTGACACACTTTAAAAAATACTCATATAGTTCTTGTGCAAGCTCTGGACTAGCCGCCTTAGTAAAGCTTGGGCGATTTCCCTTTTTACAGTCTGCATATAAAGTAAACTGTGACACCACCAACACCTTGCCGCCTACATCCTTAATTGATAAATTGGTTTTTCCATTTTCGTCAGGAAAAATACGAAGCTTTGCCAATTTCTGTACATAACGCTCCACCATATCGCAGGTGTCACCGTCTGCTACCCCTAATAAAACCAGATATCCCTGTTCAATAGCACCTGTGACTGTTTCCTCCACAACAACTTGTGCGTGATTGACACGCTGAATAACCAGACGCATAGTTCCTCCATCTCACAGGCAGTTACTCTGCCCGCTGCTTTTTTCATGACCTTTTATAAAATATTAGCCGTAAAACCACACACCGTTACGGTCTGTGGTAGTTCACAGCAGGGTCTTTGCAATGCTATCCGTAATAATGATTCACTGCTCAAAACGATTTCTCACTGACCCTGCCGTGCATTGTAACACGCAATTCTCCAAAAGACAAGGTATCCTTGAAAATATATTGGTTTTTTTCCATTTTTATGGTATACTTCTAAAATAAAAAAACTTATAAACCAAAAAGGAGTACATTTTTATGACAGGAACAGAAAAATTAGATATCATGAACCGCATCAATGAATATGCAGACACAGTGTTAAAAAATGTTAATTTAACCGACAAAAAAGTTTCTTGGCAGTTAGAACAGTTAAGACCTATAATGACCAAACTGGCAGAGGAATATCATACAGACCTAGCTACCATCTTTATCACTTACATGGACAGCAATGTTAACCGTGTAGCAGAGGAAGAAAAAAAATATCAGAACAAAATGGCAGAGATGGATTTTTAATATCCATCCCTGCCATGTTAACATTCTTACTCTACTTCTTCTATTTCCTTGTTAAATTGAATCACTTCTTCATTGAGCTGCAGCATGCGCTCATCAAGCAAATTTACCATATCCGCACATTCCTTCAACGATTTCTGAATTCCCTTTGGTGTATCCCCCTCAAACTTATAATAGATTTTATGCTCTAAACTGGCCCAGAAATCCATCGCAATGGTACGAATCTGTATCTCCACCTTCACATACTCCACCTTATCCGACAAATATACAGGCACTGCCACCACCATGTGATAACTCTTATATCCATTTGGTTTTGGCATAGCAATGTAATTTTTGACCGATATTACCTGCACATCTTTCTGAACACTGATGGTATCCGCAATCTTATAAATATCTGAAGTGAAGGAACAAATAATACGAATCCCCGCAATATCATTGACGCAGGCACGCATAGTCTCTAAATTGACAGGCAATCCCTGCTTTTTCAGCTTCTTCACAATACTCTCTGGACTTTTTACACGACTTTTAATGTGCTCAATTGGATTATGATTATGTACCCGCTGATACTCCTGATTTAAAATTTCAATTTTTGTTCTCATTGTCTTTAAGGCAGACTCGTAGAGAAACATTAGCATCTCCCACTCATCCACCTGAGATTTCATTTCTACATCCTCCATCTTTCTTCTACCTCCCTGATTCTACTTCATTTATCGAAAAGCATGGTATGCCAGATTATTATCTTATGCGTTTGCATAAAATACCTAGATATTTGTATATACTATTTCGAAATTCACCCTATGTGGGCTGCATTCTCATGTTTTGGCAAATCCCAAAGTCATACCTGTTCATACAAACATGAAATGTATGACTTCTTGACCTTGGTATCATATTGTAATAGTATACAATATAATCAAGAAAAAAGAAAGGCTAAATTATTACACTGTTTCCATCTATAAAAAATTAAAAAAAATTTTTAAAAAAGTGCTTGACAAATTTTCTATTATCGTGTATTATAAAGAAGCTGTGAGCGAGAGCAAACAGAGAAAAGAAAATGTGCGCGTAGCTCAGCTGGATAGAGCGTCTGACTACGGATCAGAAGGTCGGGAGTTCGAATCTTCTCGCG
>JBJELF010000079.1:0-3077 GCA_051879015.1 Lachnospiraceae bacterium | reverse complement strand
AAATCCCGAGCAGACAATGTAAATGAAACGGTAGCTGAAACACTTGCTCGGCACGAAAAGCAACTACAAGAATTTGCAAAGCGTGAGCTTGGACGTGCAATCCCTGAAACCTACATTTACCGCGAAGTTGTTTCTGGTGAAACCATCCAGGATCGCCCCTTTATGCAATTGCTTTTAAAGCAGCTAGAAACAAAACAATTTAAAGGTGTCTTGGTTATGGAACCACAAAGACTTTCTCGCGGAGATATGCTTGATTGCGGTACGATTGTACATGCGTTTCGTTATACTGAAACATTGATTGTTACACCTATGAAAACCTACAATTTAGAAGACAAATATGACCGTAAGTTTTTTGAAATGGAGCTCTCCAGAGGAAATGATTATTTAGAATACACAAAAGAGATTTTACAGCGCGGCCGAATTGCATCCGTCAAAGAAGGTCAATTTATTGGAAATGTAGCACCATATGGTTATCGCAGAACTTCATACAAAGCAGAAAATGGTCGCATTTTTCACACATTAGAGCCAGATCCAATAGAAGCAGATGCGGTTCGCTATATTTTTGAACTCTATCTACAGGGCTATGGGTACCACAAAATTTGTCACATACTTAATAGTCTCAATATAAAACCACGAAACTTAGATTCCTGGTCATTAACCAGCCTAAAGGATTTATTGCAAAATCCTGTCTATATCGGAAAAATTCGATGGAATTGGAGAAAAACAGTTGTATCCTATCAAGATGGAAATTTGAAAAAAAGTCGCCCTAAATCCGATGCCAATGATTGTATTATTGTTGACGGCAAGCATCCTGCATTGATTAGTGATGAAACATTCCAGATGGCACAGTCCAGAATTGATAATAATCCACGTATCCATACTGAATGCAAACTGACAAATCCATTGGCCGGACTGCTATTCTGTGAGTGTGGAAAAGCAATGATTCGAAAGCAGTATAAGAATCAAACAAAAACAACATGCTTGCCACGCTATTTATGCACAAATCAGCCGATTTGTCGCACGCAGTCATCTACTATGGATGCAATTATAGATGCTGTCATTGTTCAGATGAATGAACAGGTAGACGATTTTAAACTCAAGCTAGATAATGGTCAAAATAATGTAGAAGAGCTAAAAAAATCAACAATAAACAAGCTAAAAGCTGAACTGGAAGAACTAGAAACCCAGGAAACAAAACAATTTGACTTGTTAGAAAAAGGAATTTATAGTGAAGATATATTCATGCTACGAAGAAATCAGCTACTAAAACGCCGCCAGGAACTCACAGACCAGATTTCTGAAACACAAAAAACACAAATGAAGATTATCGATTTTAATGAAAGGATTACCTCGTTTGAAGCTGCTATTGATGCCCTATCAAATGAATCTATGTCTGCAGAGGATAAAAATATACTATTAAAAAAATGTATTAAGAAAATCACTTATCATGCAAGTAAATATGAAGGGCACAAGGATCGTACAAAACATACTCTATTTACCCTAGATATTGAACCCATCCTATAGTAAAAGAGGGGTTTTTTATTTCCCCTCTTTTGTATCCATCATCAATGTGTCAATTCTTCTGTACCAATATCCGTTAATATGCCCTTACAAATATCATAAGGCATCGTATATCTTTGTGCTAAATATCTCTGAGAGGCCGCTAATTCTCCATCTGGTCCTCCGAATTGAGTAATAATCACTTGCGCCATCTGTGCATTGCATTTTGTAATCTTTACTGGATACTGCAATCTCTTTTCATACACCCACATTTTCTCCCACCTCCTTGTTATCCTTTACTGTTTCATCCATATTTTGCTTTGCATCACATTTTGTATTTTGTTCCAGACTCATAGCAGAGTACTTTCTTCCCCTCTGTCCACAATTAGCCTCTAACTCCCACGGCCATGGACTCTTAATCCAAGCCCAGTAATTCATCTCGTTTACATTAAAAGCAAATAATGGCCCTATATTTTCCTCGTACTCTCTCATGGCCTCATGAGCTTGCTTGCGCCATTGCTGGTAAAAATTCATAGCGGCGCGATCCTCTGGATGAGTATCCAAAAATAAGACAGCCTCATGAGCTGCAAAACTAGCATTCGCTACCTGTTCCATCCATTTTTGTTCCTTCATTGACGCTCACACCCCCTTGCACAAATTCCTACCAGAAACGGAAAATCCAAGTCTTGAAAAATTGTTCCTGCCTGTAAGCCCTGTTCTGCGGAATAAAGATTTTCAAATCGCTGCATTGGCACATAAGTCATACCTAAAGGCAATTCATCCAATAACATTCTGTCTGCAGGCATTCTCTCACATTTTTGAGAACAATTTCTCCTTGGTTCCGACTCACAAGATGGCTTTGGTGACCTTACGGGACGCTGCATATTTTGATTGCATCCGCAAGAAGAACGTCCTCTCACTGTCTGAGAATAACTATTCCTTCTATCATTCAATTGTCTTGAATAAGAATAATCCATGAAAGACTCCTTTTTATTTGGTTCTCTCTATAAAATATGTAAAAAATAGTCAGACGTGAAAAGACGTACTTTTGATTATAGAAAGCTTATCCTTAAAAAACTAGACTTTCTGTGATAAATCACCATTCGGTCCTTTATTTTTTGCGATGTAAAATAACAATCACACATCCACTTGCCAAGAACACTGTCAACAAACTAATCAGCAAGATAATGCCTTTTCTGTCACCTGTATCTGGATTTGGAGTTGGATTCACAGATGTTATGTTGGTCTGCTCTGGTATTGTTGTCTCCGAAATTGTCTCTTTTGGTACTGTTATTTCCTCTGGTACTGTTGTCCCTGGAATTGTCTCCTCCGGTACTGTTGTCTCTGGAATTATTTCTTCTGGTATTGTTGTCTCCGAAATTGTCTCTTCTGGTATTGTTGTTTCTGAAGTTGTCTCCTCTACGGTCGGCTCCTCTGTCTCAATATAATAATTGTCAATCGTTCCAAAATTAACCAAACCGCTCATACTGCCATACATATATCCGCCTTGGTCAATAAATAAGCGATTTTGTGACTAAGAGTGGAAGAAAAACTCCTTTCTTTGTCAATACAGGATA
>JBJELF010000078.1:0-3189 GCA_051879015.1 Lachnospiraceae bacterium | reverse complement strand
CAAACAGGATCGACATTACCACTGCCTATGAAAAGATTAACACCTAACCGTTCTTGAAGAGGTATCCTATCATATCCATGTGCAAAAGTTGGCGGTCTTTTTTATACCTATTTTAAAAGCAGAAGTGAGTTTACGCCTACAACAAACGAAAAGAGTTTATTTATGAAAAAAGTATAGTAAATATTTTGTAAGTGACAAAAATTGTCTATGCAAATCTCTATAATTGTATTGTACAAAATAATTAATCTAATATTTGTTTAAGGAGAACAAGAGAATGGAAGAGGAGCACAAAAAAATAATAAGTGTTTTACAAGAAATGCTTGGAGTAAAGAAAACAAAAAAATCAAAGGAGTCAAAATTATTAGTGTTAAAAACAGCAGCGCCATTGAAAAATGAGATGAAGGAGGTGAGAAAGCTTTACTGGAGTGTGTTAGTCTGTTTTTTAGTAGGATGGCTACTGGAATTTAAAGTTTTGCTTCTCATTGCGATGGTAGGGGTATTGGCTATTATTGTCATAGATACCCGATTGACTATGTTGAAAAATGAAGATTTGGGTTGGATTAGTTTTCAGTTTGTGAAAGAAGTAGATAATGAAACATTATTTACAAGAATGCAGCCAATCTTCACGGAAAGATATGGTATGCAAGTGGAAATGGGCAAAGATGGTGGAATGCAGTTGACCTATCAGGGATACACATATCATATTCTACTATTTGAAGCTGGATTTTTTTGGATTCAATGCAAAGACTTTTTTAAGTCATCCTTTCCTGTCCTTAGTTCTCTATCATATTATCGTCACTTGATTGCTATGGGAATTATTGCCCATGAAATACAGGTTGAATTTGGAATTGTGAAGGAAAGCAAAACAGAGGAGACAGTCGCAGATACCCCAAAATTAGAGAAAAGTTCATGGAGGAATGTTGTTGATAAGTTTTATGAATTGCCTATTGTAAAGAAAATGGGAATTGATACCCTAAATTTAAATCAAAAAATAGTCATGGCTAGTAGCCTGTTAATGTTGATAAGTTTAAGAAAATCTTTTGCTTCCTTATCAGTAAATGCGTTCGGAGTTGGTGGCAGTCAAAAAATGAAATTGTCGGAATTTATTGAATTGTCAGGTGACTCGCCTGACTTGATAATAGGAATGGCATTCTTTTCCTGCATGGTTGTGATAGTGGCTCAATTTCTAAAGCGAAAATCACTTACTCTCATTGGATGTGCAGGTATGATTTTGGCAGATATTTTCATCTATCTCCAGATGGAGACAGTTGCATTGGGCTCTGATTTTATGTTTGCAATTTTAGAGGAAATAGGTATTGGCGGCGGTGTGAAAACGACTTTATGGGGAAAAATTATTTTGATAGCACCATTTATATGTCTGGTTATGACCTTGATAAAACCAATTTCATCCAAGAAGAAAGGAAAATCAATAATGATGAAAAATATAATTTTAGAGGAAAAGAAAAAAATAGATACTTCAACGCCTATCATTCTTAAAACAGCAGAACCATTAAAAAATGAGATGCTAGGTATCAAGAAGGGTTATTGGTTGTTTTTAGTGGTATGTTTTCTCAGTTCATGGTTTTCAGAAACAATCGTGTTCATAGGAATACTTGCCTTATTGGTTTTATTTATAGTCGATTACCGATTGATATTGCCAGTTAAGCTGGATAAACTGAGAGAGATGAAATTTCAGTTTGTACAGGGAGTGAACAATGATGAATTGTTTGAAATGATGCAGCCAATTTTGTCCGCTAAATATGGAATGTTGGTAGAGCGTGATGAAAATGGAAATATGGTGTTGACATTTCAAGGTTATCTCTATGATGTTCTCATTCATGAAAATGCTACTTTTCGAATTTGGTGGCGTATGTCCTTAGGAAAAGCGTTCCTGTCTACTGGGTTAGGGGCCTTGACTTCCTATAAAGAATACCGACATTTTTTGGCAGCAATGGGAATTATTGGTTATGAAATTCAGAAGGCCTTTCATGTAACATCTACATATTAAATTAAGAAAAAAGTGAGCGGGAAGAAATGATTCCTTGCTCACTTTTTAATACTTCAAATTATAAAGTGACAGATATTGTCTATGTAGGTTAGTATAATAATCTTATTAAAAGAAAATTTCATGGAAAATTGCAATGTGAAATTTCCGATAGAACGAGTTACAATCAAATGGGAAATTTGGGTGAGTACTCTTGTATAAAATAAAAGCAGTTGAAAGGAAAACAAAAAACTGTTTTGGGAATTTTACAAATTTTTACTGAAATGAGATAATAATTGGGGAGGATAATAATATGGATATACCACAGCAAATTGATATGATCATTGCAAAACGACAGATGAATTTACTTCAAATTAGAAATACTATAGCAAATATTGAAAAGGTACAACAGATGATTTCTAAATTTGAGCAGCTTCGTCAAAATGCAGCGCATGATACGGATTTTATTCAACAAGGAAATTCTGATTTATATGAAAAAACAAGTCATATTATAACAGATGAATTGCAAAAACAATGTGTGGATATAATTGTAGAGTTGAAGGGACTAGAAAAAAGATTCTCTCGAGATCATATTAACATTAGCTTTGTTGGCAAAGCAGGACAAGGAAAAAGTCTGGTCATGCAGCGTATTAGTGGTCTAGATGGAAAAATTATTCCTTCTGCCGATGGTTCTGACTGTACGGGTGCCAGATCGATTATTACCAATCAGGATACGAATGAAATATCGGCTCAAATTTCTTTTTACAGGAAGGAAGAAATCATACAAGTTGTGAATACATATTTAGATAAGATTTTTAAGAGCAAAACGTATCGAGTTTCCAGCATTGAAGAAATTAAGCAGCTTAAAACATTAAATTTAAGTGCTCAATTGGATTATACGGAAGTAGAAGCCAATAGTATGTTTCAACATTTGAATGATTACATAGAACATATAGAGGATTTTGAACAACTATTGGGGCAAGTGATTACCATCCCTTCTGCTGAAATTGAGGAATATGTAGCTCAGTATAACAGTGATAATATTAACCAAAAATATTATAAATACTTAGGAGTACGAGAGGCAGATATTCGCTGTTGTTTTCCTTATAAAAAATGCGGAAAAATTGTTCTGGTTGATACGATTGGTCTGGGGGCAACTTCGATTGGAGTGGAAACCGATATGCTTGAGACTGTCAGAAATGACA
>JBJELF010000077.1:0-14970 GCA_051879015.1 Lachnospiraceae bacterium | reverse complement strand
AGGTTTTTAAGTCTAGATTGACAATTATACTAGATTATGTTATAATTCAACAATATGTTGTTATATAGTGTTTATTTTTTTGTGAGGTAAGTTGTGTTAGAATCTTATCAACTTTTAAAAAATATGGCGTCTCAGAGCCAAAAACTACGTCCTCTCAGTGAAACTGACATAAAAAAAATCCAAAAAATTTTATTGGATATGATGGATGATTTGGATTATCTTTGTCGAGAGGAGGGATTAACCTATTTTATCTGTGGCGGTACGGCCATTGGAGCGGTAAGACATCATGGTTACATTCCATGGGATGAAGATCTTGATTTATGTATGCCTAGAAAAGATTATGACCGTTTTGCTCTTTTGGTAAAAGAACGGTTATCTGATAAATATTGGGTTCAAAATATTTGTTTCCATACAGGTTACGATTTAAATTTTATGAAAATCCGCAAAAAGGGCACTCGTTATGTTGAATTGTTAGAAAGCGATGAAAGTTGTGCTGGTGTATTCATAGACATATTTCCAATTGAAAACACCTATAATAATCCCATTTTACGCTTCGGTCATGGATGCATTGCTGATCTTTTATTACTAATTTCGTCTTGTGTCAGAATTCATTCAAAATATCAAAAGCTTACTGAGTATGTCCACGAAGATCGCAGTGCACTTCAGCTAATACAATTAAAAAGTAAAATAGGATTTTTATTTTCATTTTTCTCGTTAGATAAATGGCTGCAAATCACTGAATCATGGCTTTCGAGGTGTCACAACGATCGAAGTCGCTATATTACGATTCCAAGTGGAAGAGGACATTTTTTTGGAGAACTTTATTGTCGAAGTGCTTTTTTTCCGCCTAAAGATATCTCTTTTGAGAAGCGTCACTATTATATTATGAAGATTCCTGATCATTACTTAAGTATGTTATACGGTGACTATATGACTATTCCTCCTGTTGAGAAGAGAGAGCGGCATATGGTTGTAGATATAAATATTGAATAAATGGAGGTCATCAAATGAATATCGGTCTAATTATTGCTGGTGGAGTTGGTGCTCGTATGCATATGACTACCCCAAAGCAATTTATTACTGTAAAAGGAAAACCTATTTTAGTTTATACCCTGGAGGCATTTCAAAAAAATGAAGCAATTGATGCAATTGGTATTGTTTGTCTGCGTGGTTGGGAAGATGTGGTATGGAAATATGTTAAAAAATATAATTTATATAAAGTGAAATGGCTTACCTTGGGAGGAACTACGGGAATGGAATCCCTGCGCAATGGCATGGAAATGCTCCGTTCTCATTGTGATCCAGATGATGTTGTTGTCATTCATGATGCGGTTCGTCCATTAATCAGTGATGATATTATTAATGCAAATATTGCTGGAGTTAATCGCTATGGTACCGCCATCACTTGTGTTCCCTGCACAGAAGCATTGCTTCGCTCAGAGAATTCTGAAACCTCAAATGAGGTAGTAGACAGAGACTTAATTCAACGTACACAGACACCTCAAAGTTTGCGTTTGTCCAAGTTTATTTGGGCTCATGAAGAAGCGCAAAAACGTGGCATCACCAATACAGTGGCTACTTGTACGTTGCTTTGTGAGCTTGGAGAAGAAGTGCATATCGTTATGGGAGAAGGTACAAATTTTAAAATCACTACTCGTGAAGATATTGAATTGATGGATGCCTATCTGACATGTATGGAGAAAAAGAAATGGAATTAACACCTATTATTAAAAATGATATTTTTGATATGCTGCAGCAATGTACTGCCATGGAACAACTCCGTGGCAGCACATTCTTAATTACTGGTGCAACTGGTTTTATCGGTTCTTATCTTGTTCATTCTCTGATGATGGATGCCGAACAGCATCAGGCAAATACTACCATCTATGCTGTTGTTCGTTCTGCAAAGCGAGCTCGTAATCTATTTCGATCCTACGAAGAGGCAGGAAGAATTTTTTTTATAGAGCAGGATGTCTGCGCTCCTCTTTCATCCTTCCAGCAGGATGTTGATTATATTATTCATTGTGCTAGTAATGCTGCTCCAAAAGAATATTTTGAGGATCCGGTTGGCACTATGAACACTAATTTTTTAGGAACTTCTAATTTACTCAATTATGCTAAGACACATTTAAAGCGAAAATTTTTGTATGTTTCTACAATTGAAGTTTATGGGACGACCTATCAGAATCCTTCCATTCACGAAAATGAATATGGTATCATTGATTCCTGTAATCCGCGTTCCTGTTATCCTTTGAGTAAAAAAGCATGTGAGACTTTGTGTATTTCTTATGGAAAGCAATACAACATTCCTGTGTCGATTGGACGTTTGTCCTACATTTATGGTCCAGGTATGAAAGAAAATGATTCCAAAGTGGCTGCTATGTTTCCTAGAGAAGTTGCCGCTGGTCATAATATTGTAATGAAAAGTAAAGGGGAACAAAAGCGTTCTTATTGTTATGTGTGTGATGCGATTTCGGGTCTGTTTACTGTTTTGGCAAAGGGCAGGAGTCAAGAAGCTTATAATATTGCTTCGAGCATTGGTATTACTACGATTCGCAACATGGCAGAACGTCTTATCGCTTTATTTCCAGAAAAAAAGTTACAGGTAGTATTTGATATTCCTACTGAGCAAGATAAACAGGCATTTTCCTTGATTGCAGATGCTGTGCTTAATTCGGACAAATTAGAGGCGTTAGGCTGGAATCCAATCATTGATTTAGATAAAGGATTAAGACATACTGTGTTAAATCATACTAATAAGGAAAAAAGGTAATAAAATTATGAATGAATTTGTGTACAATGTCATGAATACTGCCGCCGGCACCATTCGGAAATTAAAATTGGCTGGCAAATTTAAAAATTATAATACAGTCATTGTTGGGGATGAACATGAACTAAGCTATTTATTATGTGGTACTTTAAATTTTTTTAAAAAACAGGCGCCTAAGATGCAGATTCATTTTGTTCTCAACCAGGAACCTCAGCATCCTGAATTTATCGAGCAGTTAAAAGCTCAATGGCCTGACATTAATATTTGGGAATCTTTAGACTCTTATTTTGCAAATGCTGGCAAGTTGACTGTCTCGCTAAATATTTCTGCAAATGCTGAAAATGGCGATTTGGATATTGTTGAGGATACTGTTGATTCTGAAACAGCTATTGAATCAGGCGAAATTATAAAAGAAGAGAAAATTTTTGACGAAAATACCTCTGATGAGGCTTTAGCTGACATGACTTCCAAACGTCGTGAGATGTTTTTTGAGTTTGCTAATCTGCGTCATCCAATGTATATGGATGTGCAGAAGCGTATTGAAAAAGAGAGAGAGTTAAAACAAATTTTAGATCATAACCTAAAATATCCAGATAATCTTTTTCAATTAATTACCTGTATTCCAGACATTGCGGAGCCATTGCCAGAAGTTACACATGCCATTGCTGAACGTGAATATGAGGTTATTTTCCGTAATTATCCTGCAGACAGCTTAGAAAAGTTTGTATCTCATTTGGAAGATTGTATTCGTTCTTATGAAGATATTATGAGCCGTATACAGGTAATTCGTATGGATCGCGTATTTGGACCAGGAATTACTGCTGAAGATCATATTTGGGTTATGGATGTATTACATGATATGTTTACAAATAAAAAAGTAACTATTTATGATCGTGATCGCCATGATTTTGCATCCGCCTCCTATGTAAAGGATGCATTAGTAGGTATTTTATTAGGTATGACGAATGGTCGAAAAGGTAATATTTATCATGTAAGTTCCTGGGAATTATCTAGATATCAAATTATTAGCGCTTTGTATGGCGCTTTTCCAGAGCAGGATTGTTGTTTGGAAACAGAGCATGAAGGGTGGAATAAGGAATGCGCAGTCGAATATCGAATGTTAAATGCCCGTAAGCTGCGTCTTACCCATCGTACTAATCTTCAAAAAGTATTATATACAACAAAATTAAGTGCGTTGAAAGACACTGCATTATGGTACTTAGGCGCGGAGTCATATATTCCCAAAAGTGATATCAATGTTTACTATGGGAGAATGGATCGCATTCGAGAGTTAGAATTGGAAATTTTAAAAGAGGTAGATGCTATCTGCAAGGCAAATGGGATTCAATATTTTCTTTCTGCAGGTACTATGCTAGGTGCAGTACGCCATCACGGTTTTATTCCTTGGGACGATGATGTTGATATTAGCATGTTGCCTGAAGATTATGAAAAGTTTTTAAAGGTATGCCCTAAAAGTTTAAGTGTTGATTATGGATATCAAAACTTTGCTACCGAGCCTACTAGCCATTATATTCATGATAAAATTCGTTTGAAGAATAGCTTTTTTTCGACGAAATATTCCAATAAATACCCTATGATGAATGGAGTTTATATCGATGTTTTTATTTACTACAAAACTTCGGATCGTCCATTTTTTCAAAAACTTCATATTAAACATATTAATGCAGTGAGACGTTTAATTGGAATTCGTTGGGCAGATAAGCCAAGAAAAAATATTCACTATTATTTTTCAATTGTGGCTCTGCCTATTATGAGACTGTTTCCTTTTATGTGGTTACACAAATATTATATGCATGTTTTGAAACTCTACGAAAAGAAAAATACACACTATCGAGTAGATTCCATGGGATTTAATTTGAAAAAAGTAGGAGCAGTCCCTGATGAATGGTTTCATGGTACAATTGAAACTGATTTTTGTGGATTAAAGCTTCCTATTTTGGAACATTATGATGATTATTTACGTCATTGGTATGGGGACCATTATATGGAGCTGTTGCCACTAGATGGTCGAAAATCGGTACATGATGTAGTGCGAATTGATTTGGGACAAAACTTGTTTGACGAGACAAAACATGATCCAGCATTTCGCAATGTAGATTTACGTGGTGAATTGTTTGAGCACTATAATGCGCAAGGTTATAACTTTTCATTGGATAAATAAAACGATGGCAAAACACCAGTCAGCAAATGACTGGTGTGTCGTTTGTAAAATTAATATACTTTTGAAGATAGGTAAGCCTTGAATTTGGAGGTAAATGTTACAATGTATGATTATTTAGTAGTAGGAGCGGGTTTATATGGTGCAGTTTTTGCACAGCAGGCGAAGGCTCAGGGAAAATCTGTCTTGGTGATTGATAAGAGACCAAATATTGCGGGCAATGTTTATACAGAGGAAGTAGAAGGAATTCATGTTCACAAGTACGGTGCGCATATTTTTCATACGAATAATAAGAAAGTTTGGAATTATATCAATCAGTTTGCAGAATTCAATCGTTTTACGAATAGTCCTGTGGCAAATTATCATGGCGAATTGTATTCTATGCCATTTAATATGTATACCTTTAATAAAATGTGGGGTGTGGTGACACCAGAGGAGGCTGCTGCAAAGATTGAGGAGCAGCGTAAGGAGATTACGGGAGAACCACAAAATTTAGAAGAGCAGGCAATCAGCTTAGTTGGGCGTGATATTTATGAGAAGTTAGTTAAAGGCTATACAGAAAAGCAGTGGGGAAGAGACTGTAAGGAGCTTCCGGCTTTTATTATCAAACGTCTGCCAGTACGTCTTACTTTTGATAATAATTACTTTAATGCGCTGTATCAAGGGATTCCAATGGGCGGCTATACAAAGATGGTTGCTAATCTTTTGGATGGGATTGAAGTCAAATTAAATGTAGATTATTTGGAAAACAAAGAAGAATATGATGCGATGGCAAAGAAAGTAGTCTATACAGGTGCAATTGATGCTTATTTCCATTATCAGTTGGGAAATTTGGAGTATCGTTCGGTACGCTTTGAAACAGAATTGTTGGATCAGCCGAATTTTCAGGGAAATGCAGCAGTCAATTATACGGATCGAGAGACTCCATGGACAAGAATTATTGAACATAAGTGGTTTGAGTTTGGTAAAGATAGCGATGGAAATGATTTACCAAAGACAGTCATTTCTCGAGAATATAGTTCTGAGTGGAAACCGGGAGACGAGCCTTATTATCCAGTTAACGATACTAAAAATGGAAAGCTTTATGCAGAGTATAAAAAATTGGCTGATGCAGAAGAGAAGGTTATCTTTGGAGGTCGCCTGGGCGAGTACAAATATTATGATATGGATACAGTAATTGCATCGGCTTTGGATATGTGTGAGAGAGAATTGAGATAGAGAAAATAGCGAGATACCTTAAAATGCAAAATTTTGATATGAAATGCATTTTAAGGTATTTTTTTTGTTCCTATCTGTTTATTTAATAAAAATTCTATATTAGATTTTACAAGTTTTTTATTTGGTTGTGAAGCAGATTTTTATTTTGTTCGGTATAATCGGCTAAAAAGTGAAGCAGTAAAGCGGATACTGTAAGGAGGACAGATGAAGTTGGATAAACAACCAAAAAGATATCTTGTAATGGAGCGAAAAGAAACAATCCCATCAGCTTATTCAAAAGCACCGGACGATATCAAAGATATTTTAAAAAGAGAGGGTTTTCAGGTTATTTCGATAGGAACTGTAAAAGAGCATACCAAGTTGAATGGATGGAAAATCAGCAAAATTTGGAAATTTTTTCTCGCACTTTATAACTGGCTGAAGATTAGTTTAATTGTTGAGAGTCAGGCAATTCTTGTGTTACAGTATCCATTTCAAATGGCCAAAATGGTAGATATATTTCTTCCATATCTACAGGGACGAAAGCATTGCCAAGTTATTACTCTGATTCATGATTTGGAGAGTTTGAGAAATGGGGTCTATAACAATTATGACACACGCAGAAGTGATTTTGCAGAAAAAGTACTGATTCCTAAGATGGATTATACTATTGTGCATTCTGAGGCCATGGGAAAGTTTTTGCTTCAAGTAGGGATGGCAAAGGAAAAGATAGTCATTTTACATATTTTTGATTATCTGGCCAAGGAGAGAGGATGGGGTACAGTGGGATATCAAAAGCCGATCGTGATTGCTGGTAATCTGTCCAAACGCAAGGCTGGATATATTTATCTGTTGTTAGACTTACTAGGTTCAGATCATATCAGACTGTATGGAACTCATTTAGAGGCTGATTGTGAAAAGCCAGAAGTATACAGAGGAAAATTTCCACCAGAGGAGTTATTAGAGCAATTAGATGGAAGTTATGGATTAGTTTGGGATGGAGAGTCGGTTGAGACCTGTGCTGGTCATACAGGAGAGTATTTAAAATATAATTCTTCACATAAGTTATCGCTATATTTGGCGGCAGGTATGCCTGTCATTATATGGAAACAGGCAGCATTAGCACCTTTTGTGGAAAAGCAGGAAATAGGAATTACCGTAGATAGTTTAGTTCATCTGGAGCAGGAACTTTCCAGTATTTCGCTGGAGAGATATCAGACTATGTGCAAAAACGCAAGGCTTGTAGGACTCCGTTTGCGAGATGGATACTATACAAAACAAGCCTTGAGAATTTGTATCGATGCAAGTAAAAAGTATGCAGGAAAGGAATAAAAAATGGAGTATAGACTGCAAAATCTGATTTTCGTTGAGACGGATGATATGAGAGCACATTGGGGGCTATATTGTCAAAAGAATATGCTGGTTTTAGATCAATCTCAGAATCGATATCTTGCTGGGGCAGGAAAAACATATGATTTTGTGACCTATTTAAATTCGTTTTCTCTGGCAAAATGGAAAAAATACACGGGTATTGAGAAGGTCAAACTGCGTTTGACCATATCAGGAAAATTTCAAATTAACTTAATTGGTTGCTATAAAGAAAGCGGCGGTTGCGGACCGCTTCAGGGTCAGATTTGTCAGGCAGAACAGCCGATGGAGTTTGAATTTTGTTTTCAAGATACGAATGCCACGATTGTAGGGTTTGAGCTTGTGACGGCGGAAGATTGTTATCTCTATGGAGGATATTATTTTGTTGAGGTAGAGGAAAAACAATTGCGGCCCATTGAATTGAGTATTGCTACCGTTACGTTTAGAAAGGAAAATTTTATTACAAGTAATCTTGCGTTGCTGAAAAAAGATATATTAGATAGTCAAGAAGAATTGGCAAAGCATCTGCGTATTCATGTTATTGATAATGGAAGAACCTTGCCAAGCGGGGAACTGTCTAGAGAAAATATTGTGGTGCATCCGAATGACAATGTAGGTGGTTCTGGCGGATATGCAAGAGGCATGATAGAGGCATTGAAAGATTCGGTAAAACCGACCAATGTGTTGCTGTTGGATGATGACATTATTGTTTTGCCTGAAAGTATCAAGCGTCTTTACTATCTGCTGCGCCTCTTAAAACCAGAATATCAAAATTATTTTATTAGTGGTGCAATGTTATACTATGAGGAGCGTAATGTACAACATGAGGATGTAGGACGAATTAGCGCTGATGGCAGCTATGGTCCAGTGAAGAATAAAAAATATTTGCAAAATTGGAAAGATATGTTGGAAAATGAGAGGGAAATTCCTCATGAGAAGAATCAGTATGCAGGTTGGTGGTTCTGTTGTATTCCAACAACTATTGTACGTTTGGATAACTTGCCGTTGCCGTTATTCATTCGTGGTGATGATGTGGAGTATAGTATTCGTAATCAGGCAAAATTTATCACGATGAATGGAATCTGTGTATGGCATATGGGTTTTGTGCAAAAATTTAATGCTGCCATGGAATTGTATCAAGTACACCGCAATAGTTTGATGATACAGGCATTTAGCGGTGTGGCAAAAGAAATTAATTTTATTGCCAGAATTAAGAAACTCTTTCGAAGAGAATTGCTGCGTTTTAACTATGACAGTGCAGAGCTTTTGCTGGATTCGATAGAAGATTATCTAAAGGGATATCCATTTTTGATGGAACCAAATGGTGAGCGTATCATGAAAGAAAAGGCAGCAAAAAACGAACAATTAATTCCATTGTCGGAGTATCCTGGCATAAAAGTAAATGTAGATGAGGTATATGAGAAGACAGAGCGCAATTGGATTGAAAAATTTTTATTTAAGCTTACCTATAATGGACATTTTGTACCGAATATTTGTTTAAAGAAAGCACCGTCGGTGATTGCATATGATTGGTTTTATAGTCCTAAAAAGTACTATATGAGAAAAAATTTGTTAGCGGTCAATCCGAATACAAAAACAGCTCATATGAGAACCATAAATCGTAGGCGTTTTATGAAATTGAATTGGCGCTATTATAAACTTATGAGGAAATGGGAAAAGAATCATAATTATATTGAGCAGGAATATCAAAAAAATCGTGATTATTTGATTTCTTATGATTTTTGGAAAAGGTATTGCAAATTGGAATAGGGGATCTTAAAAAGAAACATTCTTTAAATAGGAATGTTTTATGATGATTTGTGCCGATAAGGGCGGTGGAATGGAGAGGAAAATGAGTCAAAATAGATTAGTGAGAAGCTTAGCGGCTGCAAAACGAGCTTTTTTTGCAAAAGAATCGGAAAAGAATGTAGAGTCTGCAAAGCAAGAAAAAAGCAAACAAAATGGGGAGAAATTGGAAAATGAAAGAAAAGTAACATCTTCCGAATTACCTCAAGATATAGGGGATGTAAGACCAGAATATTGCAGCGGATGTGGGGCGTGTTTTAATCTCTGTCCCGTCCATGCAATTCAGATGAAATATGATAAGGAAGGATTTTTGACTCCAGTTATTGACCAGAAGAAATGTATTCATTGCGGATTGTGTGTCAATAAGTGTCCAGCAGTTCATCCGATATATGAAAATGAGCCCAGACCGAAATGTTATGCTGCCTATGGCGATGACGAGATACGAATGAAAAGTTCATCGGGAGCTATTTTTTCTCTTGTTTCAGCTTATGTGTTGAGTCAGGGAGGTTATATTTGCGGAGCTGCTTATGATGATCAATTTCATTTGAAGCATATGTTGGTGTCTTCCGAAGATGATATGCAAAAGCTGAGAGAGTCAAAATATGTACAGAGTGATACCAACATTGTTTTCCAGGAAATTGGAAATCGATTAAAAAAGGGCAAAATGGTTCTGTTTTGTGGATGTGGATGCCAGATTGCGGGTTTAAATGCCTATTTGAGTGCAAAAAAAATCGATACAAAATGGTTATATACGTTGGATTTAATGTGTCATGGAGCGCCATCTCCTAAGTTATTTGAAAAATATATTAATGAAGTTCATGGAGGACATGAAATAGAGAGCATTAGCTTTCGGAGCAAGGAGTACTTTGGATGGTCGACTGAGATGAATGTTAAATATAAAGACGGAGGAGTCTATCGAAAGACCAGAGGCATCGATCCCTATTATAAGGCATTTTTACCCTGTATTTCAGTGAGAAGGTCATGTGGACACTGTATGTTTGCTAAATTGCCAAGACAGGGAGATTTAACTTTGGCGGATTTTTGGGGTGTGAAGGCGTTGAATGCTGACTATGACGATGGCAAGGGAACATCTATTGTGGTTGTTAATAACAAAAAAGGAAGAGAGTTGATGGCGCAAATCCAACCCCAATTGAAGCTATGCAGTGAAGTGGATATTGAATATATATTAACGCATGGACAGCCATTTGATCATTCGTTTAGGGCGCATTCGGCACATGATTTATACTTTAAATATATTAATCTTGGGGCAAGCATGGAAAAAGCGTATCACTATGCAGTAAATCGAAAATTTGATGTGGCAATTATGGGAGTGTGGTCGGGCTGCAATTATGGAAGTGTAGCTACTTATTATGCACTGCATGAACTGGTACGCTCCTATGGTCTGTCCGTGTTAATGATTGATAAACCACTAGTATCTGACAAAGACCCCGAGCAGGGAATGACTCATTCCAGACGTTTCGCAATGGAACATTATGAAATTAGCAGAAGATATAAATTGGGAGAGTTGAAAGCTCTGAATCCTCATGTCGATACGTTTTTGATGGGTTGTGATCAAGTTTGGAATCGAGGTATTAGCCGCAATTTTGGATGGGCATATTATTTTGACTTCGTAGATAATGACAAGAAGAAAATATCGTATGCTGCATCGTTTGGTCATGACAGAGATTTTGCAAATATCAATGAACGTACAACGATTTCTCATTATTTAAAGCAATTTGATGCAATTAGTGTAAGAGAATCAAATGGAGTAGATATCTGCAGGGAAATATATGATGTGGAAGCGGTGCAGGTATTGGATCCAGTATTTGTTGCTGACAAGGAAATTTTTTTGGAATTGGTGGAGAAAGCTCCGGTCAAAAAGGAGGAAAATGCGGTCTCTCCCTATTTGTTGACTTATATTTTAGATCCAACTCCCGAAAAGTGTGAAGCGGTCAAATGGGTTTCAGAAAAGCTTGGATTGAAGTTGATCAATGTGTTGGATGGCTTGCCTTGGAAATATGGAAAAAACAAGGAGACATTGACGAATCAGATGAATCAGATTCAGGCAGATGTAGGAGAAATTCCACAGAATGTACAGGTGGAGGACTGGCTGTATTACATTAAAAATTCTGAATTTGTGATTACAGATTCTTGCCATGGCATGAGTTTTGCCATTATATTTGAAAAGAAGTTTATCGCAATTGGAAATGTACATCGAGGATTAAGCCGATTTACTTCTTTGATGAATTTGTTGGAACTGTCCGACCGATTGGTGCTGGATGCGAGGGAGATTCCAGCAAAGGAATTTCTTTTACAGAAAATCAATTATCAAAAAGTTAATGAAATTTTGGAGCGGGAGAAGAGACGTTCCAGAGAATGGCTTAAAAAAACTTTATTTGCTCCAAAAAAAATAAAATCTTATTGTGTCTATGGTGTATACGATGAACGATTGGAGGAAAGATAAGTGGTCGTATTGAGGCTTGTGCGAAAATGAGCATATCTTAAAAAGAAATAAGTAGGAGGAAATCTCTCTGATTGAGAAATTTCCTTCTACTCGTGTATATTAGACTTTCATTTTAAAGTTCTGCCAGTGCAGAGCAACCGACTTTGATGCTTAGTAATACTTAAAAAGCAGGCATATCTGTTTACTGTGCAAGCTCTGGACGAAGTGGATCAATGATGGCACTCACATCATCAAACAGATCGCTCAGACGGTTCTTGTATCCTTCAACGCCATTGTCTGCCTTAATAGCTTCCCACATACGCTGTCCGTCGAGATTACGGCGGCCTTGACGCAGGTAAGCAGTTCCTTTTTGCAGGAAGTATTCGTTGCTGTCTACGTTGCAGTAATAGTCAAATCCAAGAGATTTCAAATACTGATAGCGCTCATTATCATCCTCATATCCACGCCAGCTGCCAATATCATTGCCAAAGGCAAAGATGATGATATCAGTGTCGCCAATGATAGCTTCTACTTCGCGCTCCCACATATCAGCATCCCAGTAAAAATCTGCGATGTCGATACTGCCATAGTAGCGATGCCCCCAGGAATGGCTTGCTAACTCCCAGCCTAAGTCACGGATGGCCTGAGCTACCTGTTTGGCTGTCTCCTTATCCTGTTCGATATTGAGGTTAGGATAAGTTACTTGTGTCTTTTTATATTCCTCATGTTTTTCTGTAGCTTCATAGTAATCACAGTTTTCTGCATACCAATAATCGCTGGTGCGGTATCCGAAGACTCCATTATATCCAGTCAGAGCCAAAATGCCTCGTGCACCTTGATAGGAGAAGTCTGGATGCAGCTTGCAGAATTCTTCAAGAATAGGAAGTACATCAAAAGCTCCTTCTACCGTGCTTCCATCGCTCAATTCCATCTCATTGACAACGGAGCCATCTTCCTTGACAATCAGTCTGGAAGCGTAGCCATGACCGGTCATGTACTCGTAATAGCACACATCATCGACGGAGAGAACGAAAGGTGTCTTGCCTTCTGGAAGATAGATATCATTGTAAACCATTTTCTCAGAGCCATCTTCCTGAATCTGGATTTCGGCAATCTGGTGAAGGCTTACTAACACATAACCCTTTGCATAGAGTTCTTCCATCATAGAGACAAATTCATTAATGGTTGTCATTACTTCGTTATACTGGGCTGCCTTAGTGCCAGTGATTGTTTCGTCGAAGGCGATGGTGGGGTCGGCAACTAAGGTGTGGAAGAAAATATGGGTAATATTGTTGTTTGTTGCGAAGCGAGTGGTCTGGGATTTTGCTTCTTCAAACTCAGCTACTGCATCCTGATAGCTTTGGTTGTCTTCATATCCTTCTGTTTGAGAGAGAAGTTCAATGGCAGTGTCATAGTCGTAAGAAGCAGCCAAGCTTCTTGCCTTGTCTAAGAGAGCATCTCCACTCGGGGTAATAGTAGCCTTGCTGGTAAAGTGAGCAAATTCTACACCAGGCTGAATTGCATGAATGCCTTCCTCATACTCTTCGGTGGAAATCGTAGGTTCTGTCTCTGAGTTTGTGGCAGTTTCTTCGGTTTCTGTTGGTGTAGTACTTTCTGAGGAGGTTTCCTCGGTATCTTCCTGAGAACTGGAAGTATCATCTGTAGTAGATTCTATTGCTTGTGAGTCAGATGAATCAGATGGGTTGTCATTTCGCTGGCTGAATTTCTTGGCAGCTACAGCACCGAGTGCACATAGAATAATGGCAACAATGACACAGATGATAACAATCGATTTGCGTCTCTTTGGATGACGGTTAACAGTTTGGTTCATGGTATCACTCATAGTTTGTGTCTCCTTTCTAAATAATTACACATTGTAGTGATTATGTTTGTTGGTTATTAGCATCGGTGAAATAAATTAGATTATGTATGGTCATATGACATAATCGCTTAAACAGCACTATTATAATAATGAAAGAATACGATAAAGTCAATAGTAAAATTTTTATAATGATTGAGTCTCCCAAAATAAGAAAATGACTATTCACAAACCTCTTTACCTGACCGAGCAAAAAATGTTATAATGCCATAATAGCTGCTGTTTAGCAAAATACAAAATTGATGGAGGAATCTATTATGGTACGTAAGGAAGTAGCCGAGATAAAAAAACAATTTAGCAACGAAAGATGTACGATTAGTCGAATCTGTGGCTGTTATATAGATGGAGAAAAGAACCAAAAAGTCAAATTTAATAATTTATTTCTTTCATTGCCAGAAGAAGATATTTTTAAATATTATGAAATTTTCAAAAAGACCCTTTCCGGCACAATTGGAAAGAATTTGCACAATTTAGAGTTTCCGTTAGAAGCAGAATTTTCGGAGGGTGGACAAAAATTTTTGTATGATTTAAGAAGAAGTGAGCTAAAAGATGAGGCATTGTTAAATAAGTTTTATGACAAAGTGATGGAGAACTACGAATATGGAGAAAATTATTTGATTTTGTTGATTCATGCGAACTATGATGTGCCAGGAAAGGGGAAAGATGATCTAGAGATGGAAGATGCTTCCGAGACTGTTTATCAGTATTTGCTGTGCAGCATTTGTCCTGTGAATTTGTCAAAGGAAGCTCTTGGTTACGATGCGGAGCATAATCGTTTTCAGAATCGTCAGAGAGATTGGGTTGTAGAAATGCCTGATGCTGGTTTTTTATTTCCTGCTTATCATGACAGGGCTGCTGATATTCATGCTATGCTTTATTATAGCAGAAAGCCAGAAGAAATCCAAAATAGTTTTATCATGCAATTCTTGGGTTGTGAGCCGCCGATGTCTGCTGGGGGACAGAAGGAAACTTTTCAGGCTCTGATTGAAGAGAGCCTGGGTACGGCCTGTGAGTATGAGGTAGTAAAAAATATTCATGAAAAATTAAGTGAAAAGGTGGAGGAAAGTAAAGATGCAGAGGAACCGTTGGAACTGGGTAAAATGGAAATGAAGCGGCTGCTGGAAGACTGCGGTGTGCGTGAAACTCAGTTGGAGCAGTTTGAAGAGCAGTTTGAGGAGATTGCGGGAGAACAGGGAAAGCTGTTGGCAACAAATTTAATTAAGAATAAAATGGAAATTAAAACCCCTAATATTATGATTCAAGTAAAGCCGGAGTGTGCAGATTTGATTGAGACACGTGTGATTGATGGACGCAGATGTCTTGTTATT
>JBJELF010000076.1:0-3311 GCA_051879015.1 Lachnospiraceae bacterium | reverse complement strand
GTATGCACTTAAAAACACCAAAATACAGTACGGATCCTTCCTGCGAATCTGAGCTGCCACCTCAATCCCAGTAAAACCCGGCATCATCACATCCAGAATTGCTATCTGAGGGTGATGCTCCTCAAATAAATTCACCGCCTCACGCCCATTCTCCGCCTGCAGCAGTTCACAGCTGTCGCCAAATTCACGCAGCAGCTTACGGCACAAAATTGTACGCTCTAACCGTTCATCATCCGCTACCAAAATTGTTACCTGATTCATCACTTCGAACCCCCTTTATCCTTTTAGCCATTTTCCTCAATCCGCAAACGAAATCTGTACCACCGTTCCATGACCCTTCCTGCTGTAAATTTCTACGCTGCCATTCTGATACATAATATGAACACGCTTATAGATATTTCCCAATCCAATCCCATGTCCGCTTTGAGGCTTTTTCTTTCCTTCCCGCAATAGTTTCAAAGTCTCCTCATCGATTCCCACACCTGTGTCTGCCACAGAAATCCAAACTCTGTCTTCCTTAACCCGAGCCTTTACATAAATTTGACCTCCCTCTTCTTTATTGGAAATCCCATGCACGATGGAATTTTCCACTAAAGGCTGCAGCAAAAAGGAGGGAACCAGACGCTGCCCTGCCTCCTCATCCACATCGATGCGGTATTGAATCCGTTCCTCAAAGCGTATTTTCTGCAGGTAAAGATAATCCTGTACTACCTTAACCTCATTGCTCAGCAAGGTTACTGTCTCAGAAGATTTCAAGGCATACTGAAACAGCCGGCTGAGCGCCAAAATCATCTGATCCGTGGTATCGGCCTCCTCCATTTGCGCCATACAGGAAATCGTATTGAGCGTGTTAAATAAAAAATGGGGATTGACCTGGCTTTTGAGCATCTGAAGCTGCACTTTTTCCAGCTGAATCTGCAGCTCGCTCTTTTCTTTCAGCGTAACAATATAATTGACCGTAGCATATTTCATTTTTTCAAAAGCTGCCATCAATTCTCCAATTTCATCCTGTTCCTTTCGCTCTGGAATTTTTCCTTCAAAATCATTGTGCGCCATACGCTTTGCATCCTTAGAAAGCTGCAGCACCGGCTCAATAAAAAATCGGTCAATCCAGTGGCTGACTGATACCACTAAAATACATAAAAATCCAAACAACACCATCAGCCCAGCCGGAATCCATCGAAACAATTGACTTTGTTTTTGATACTGCTGACTCTCTAACTCCATGATGGTACGGTTAAAGCGAGCACTATACTGAATCAAATAACTCTGCATATCATACAGTGTATAAAGTTCATTGACAAACTTCTCATCGGTACGGTTCATCAACAAAAGCTGCTCCAACTTTTGCTGGTAGACCTCATAACTATTCTGAATGGACCAAATCTGCTGATACTGGCGCAAATCATCTTCATCTGACAAACCACTTTCCCATTTTCTCTGCCCATAATCCTCCAAAACTGCGAATGCCTGCTCTGTCGTCGCCTTTGCCTCCGCCAATGCCTGATCCGTACCCGACTTAGCACCTACTGCCCACTCCTGCAGAGCCTGCTTCTCCTCTTCCATTGCTATCTGAAATTCGAGAGCTAAACTGCTCGTCTCCAATACATTTTCTGTATCATGCAGCAGCAAAAAAATCCCTCCGCACAGCACAAATCCTGTCACAAAAAAGATCCCCAAAAATAAAGTAATAAAATACCAGTATTTTTGCTTCATAGAGCAGGATAACCAATATAATTTCAACTTCTGCCCGACTGTTTCCATAGCAATTTTTCCCCTTCTGCACTCTCCTATTGCAATCATCATTTCATTGTCTGTATCATCCTGCAGCCCATTTTTGCCTTTATTCTGTCAGCGAAACAACCGCACTATTCTTATTTTACCAAAATTCCAAAAAAAATACACTCGATTTCTTCACATTTCCTGATTTTCCAGTCATCTGCTCCGTTTCAAATAAAATATTCCTTCTTATAGATTGATAATAACAATGCAGAAACAAAGACCAGCCCGACAAAACAACATCCAAAGAATGAAAAAAACGCTTGACAAATCCTCTTTTGTGCATTAAACTGATGACAATTCAAACCGTTGATTAAGAGTAAGTAGTCAATATTGATTGTTTCCAGAGAGTTGTCGTTGGTGAGAGACAGCATCATAGATATTGGTGAATGGGCTTATGAGGGCGACCGAACGCATATCAATGCAAGTAGCAGTCGACGGGCAGCGCACCCGTTATCGCAGCGTAACACATGTTTGTGTGTATTGAGGAGGATGATTTTATCATCAATTTGGGTGGCACCGCAGGATTTACACAGTCTTGTCCCATATGTTTGGGATAAGGCTGTTTTTTTGTCTTTTCCCATCAGACACTCACGCCACCGCATCAAAAAACGGCGGCACTACAGATTTTCCCCATACAGGGGGACACACTCAAAAGAACAAATTTAAGAAAAAGGAGAACAACACTATGAAAAAGAATTTAAAAACAATCGCCGCTCTTATCCCAGCAGTTGCCCTTACTTTAAGCGCAGCAGGATGCAGCTCCACATCAACCCCTAATAATGGTACCAGCACTGCCGCTGACACCACCATTGCTGACACTACCGCTACTGATACTACAGTCGCTGACACTACCGCTGCTGACACTTCCGTCTACAAAATTGGTATCTGCAACTATGTAGATGACGCATCCTTAAATCAGATTGTTTCCAACATTGAAACCCAGCTGGCTTCTCTGGGTAATTCCTTAAATGTTACCTTTGAAATTGAAACAGAAAACTGTATGGCTGACCCAACTGTATTGGATCAGATTATCGCCAACTTCATTGCGGATGATGTAGATTTGATGGTCGGTGTTGCAACTCCAGTTGCTATGGCAATGCAGGCAGCTACCGAGGACAATCAAATTCCTGTTGTATTCGCCGCTGTATCGGATCCTGTTGCATCTGGTCTGGTTGAATCCCTTGAGGCTCCAGGCGCCAACATCACTGGTACTTCCGATTATCTTGACACCAACGCAGTCATGAATTTGATCTTCGCCATTGACGAAGATGCCGATTACATCGGTCTTCTCTATGATCAGGGACAGGATTCCTCCACCACTGCCATCGCCGCAGCCAAGGAATATCTGGAGAGCAACAACATTGACTATGTAGAGCGCACTGGCACCACCGTTGATGAAGTTATGCTGGCAGCTGACGCCCTGATTGCCGACGGCGTTGACGCCATTTTCACTCCATCTGACAACACCATCATGACCGCCGAGCTTTCTATCTACGAAAAATTAGCAGAAGCTAAGATTCCACATTACA
>JBJELF010000075.1:0-3317 GCA_051879015.1 Lachnospiraceae bacterium | reverse complement strand
TTGTACGTTTCGAGAGAAAGGGCAGAGACAAGAAGCAGGTTTCTGTTTATCCAGTAGTAGTAGAAGAAGTAGCTGAATAATTGCATTTTATATGTGATGTGACAGAAAAGCTTCAAAAAGCTTCGAATTGGACGGCTTCAAATCTTGGGAGACAATTCTTAGGGTTTGAAGCCGTTTTATAGTTGAAATTAATTTCTTATATAGTATGATACAGGGTTAAAAGGTCATATATTTTATGCCTACATAAAAATGTATGACTTTAGAAACCATTGAAACAAAGAATGTTTTTAGATTGCAAGAGTACGAAGTGCGAAGTAATCCATAGGTATCAAGAGGTTAAAATATCTTTTGACCTCAACATCATAGTGTTATAGTAATATAGATAGAGGGAGGCGATACTTCCATGTTTGCAGATACAGCAAGAATTTTTATTAAATCAGGTAAGGGCGGAGACGGTCATGTCAGTTTTCGCCGTGAGTTGTTTGTAGCTGCTGGCGGTCCTGATGGAGGAGACGGCGGCAGAGGCGGAGATATCATTTTTGAGGTTGATGAAGGATTAAATACCTTAAATGAATTTCGTCATGTGAGAAAATATGTAGCACAAAGTGGTGAGGAAGGTGGGAAACGTCGTTGTCATGGTAAAGATGGCGAAGATTTAGTCATCAAAGTTCCTGAAGGTACCATTGTGCGTGATGAGGCGAGTGGAAAGATTATTACGGATATGTCGGGTGATAATCGCCGCGAGATTATTTTAAAGGGCGGCAAAGGCGGCATCGGAAATATGCATTTTGCTACTTCTACCATGCAAGTGCCAAAGTATGCAAAACCTGGGCAGGATGCACAGGAATTGTGGGTGCGTCTGGAGTTAAAAGTAATTGCCGATGTGGGTTTGGTTGGTTTTCCAAATGTGGGAAAATCCACTTTATTATCTCGTGTGACGAATGCACAGCCTAAGATTGCAAATTATCATTTTACAACCTTGCATCCTAACTTGGGTGTGGTTGATTTGGAAGGTACAAACGGCTTTGTTATTGCCGATATTCCTGGATTGATTGAAGGAGCATCGGAAGGTGTTGGTTTAGGACATGAATTTTTAAAGCATATTGAGCGTACTCGTGTGCTGATTCATGTGGTTGATGCTGCCAGCGTAGAGGGTCGTGACCCTATCGCTGATATTTATGCGATTAATAAAGAGTTAGAGGCTTATAATCCAGAATTACTGAATCTTCCACAGGTTATTGCAGCTAATAAAATTGATGCAATTTATGATGAGGAAGACAGCACGGTAGAACTTTTGAAAGAGGAGTTTGAGCCAAAGGGCATGAAAGTATTTCCAATTTCGGCAGTCAGCGGAAATGGTTTGAAAGAACTGCTATATTATGTCAATGATTTGTTGAAGACCATCGACAAGAAACCTGTAATTTTCGAGAAGGAATACATTCCTCAAGTGGATGCAGGAGCAGATTTGCCTTACACGGTTGAAGTGGCCGAAGATGGTGCTTATGTGGTAGAAGGTCCTCGCATTGAAAAGATGCTTGGTTACACCAACTTGGATTCAGAAAAAGGATTTGAATTCTTCCAGAAATTCTTGAAGCAGAGTGGTATTTTGAAAGATTTGGAAGAAGCTGGTATCCAAGAAGGAGATACTGTGCGTATGTATGGTTTAGAGTTTGATTATTATAAGTGAACTACCATAGGCCGTAAAGGTGTGTGGTTTTACGGCTAATATTTTATAAACAAAGGAGGGATTGATTATGGCAATTTCAACATTGACAAGTAAGCAGCGTGCTTACTTAAAGAGCTTGGCAGCTAACATAGATCCTATTTTTCAGATTGGTAAGTCCAGTTTGACTACCGAGATTGTGGAAGCAGTGGCAGAGGCTTTAGAAGCAAGGGAACTGATTAAAATCAATGTTTTAAAAAACTGTGCAGATGATGGTACTTCCATTTCCGAAGCACTGGCAGATGCTACCTGTTCTGATGTGGTGCAAGTCATTGGCAAGAAAATTGTATTGTATAAAAGAGCAAGACTGCCTGAAAATAGAAAAATTCAGCTGCCACGATAAAAGACTTATACGAAGCAATCAACTTTCATAGATAGTTGGAGCTTGTAAAGTAGGCATAAGTGTTTAGGTAAAATAGGTGATGAATATGAAAAACAATCGCAGACAGGTAGGAATTGTGGGAGGCACGTTTGATCCTTTTCACTATGCCCATTTACAGATGGGATTAGCAGCGCAGAGAGAGTTTGGATTGGACGAAGTATTATTTATGCCGACAGGAGATCCGCCTCATAAAAGCAATAAAGTCATTACACCAGGAAAACAGCGTTTTGAGATGGTTCAGTTAGCATTGGAAGACCTTCCAAATTTGTATGTCTCTGATATTGAGTTAAAGAGGGAGGGAACGATCTACACGGCGGATACACTGACACAGCTGACAACAGAACATCCAGATACCGACTATTTCTATATCGTGGGAGCAGATTCACTGGATTATATGGCTTACTGGTACAAGCCTGACGTCATTTGTCGTCTATGTACTATTTTAGCAGTGCGGCGAAGTTCCCAGAGTGAGGAGCGCGTCCGAGCGGTTGCTTTGCAGCTCAAACAAGTTTTTGGTGCACGAGTATTTATCTTGGATTGTTCTGAGATGAATATTTCTTCGACGGAAATACGTCGCTGTGTGCAGGAAGGTGAAAGCATTGAGCCTTTTGTTGGTAAGAAAGTAGCAAACTATATACGAGAGCATCATTTGTATACAGGAGGAGTCATGGATATCAATATCAAAGAGCTGAAAAAAAGCTTGAAAAAAACATTGGATGACAGCAGATATGAACATACGATTGGTGTGTCTTATACTGCTGTTTGTATGGCAATGAAATTTGGAGTCAGTTTAAAAAAAGCAGAGATTGCAGGATTGCTGCATGACTGTGCAAAATGTATTTCTGACAGCAGTAAGATTGAACAGTGTCACAAAGCAGGCATTGCTATCTCCGATGCTGAAATGCAAAATCCATCTCTGCTCCATGCAAAACTGGGAGCGTATCTGGTTAATCAAAAATATGGTGTCACGGATGTGGATATTATCGGTGCGGTGCGTTGGCATACAACAGGTAAAGCTAATATGACGTTGCTGCAAAAAATCATTTTTACGGCAGATTATATTGAACCAAACCGCAATAAAGCCCCCCATTTGGCGGAAATTAGAAAAAAGTCTTTTGAAGATTTAGATTTAGCGGTCTATATGATATTGAGAGATACAATTGACTATGTCAGAGAACGAGGCTTGGCAATGGATACTACCACACTGCAGGC
>JBJELF010000074.1:0-3318 GCA_051879015.1 Lachnospiraceae bacterium | reverse complement strand
TGTACGAATACTGACCTGATCCATTTTTTTCAACATCTCATCCTCTGTATCAAATGGTTCCACCTCAGCAGCATCTACACAAGACACACTTCTGCACATTACATCATCTACAACCATCTGCCATTTCAAAGAAGTATCAATGGTCTCAATTTCCAGATAACGAAATGCATATCTTCTTGGCAGTTCCAATCTCACCGGAAGTACATCAATATGGATATACTCCTCCTGAATCCAGCCTCGGCTAATCCATCCGTCATAATCTTCCGAACGCTCAACCATTTCTTTGGCAATCTCACCAAACTTCAGACGAAAATATGCTGGCGCATCCTGCGGGCTTCCTACAGAAGACAGTGTCAGTGTTACATATCCTACTTGATGATCACCAAAATCCAGGAACAATTTGTCACCTTTTTTCATATGATAATTTCTTATATTATCAAACGTATCCACCATAGACACAGTCGGATATTCCATTCCATCTTTCTGAATATCCACAATTGCAGACGGACGCACAATCGTCTCTTTCAATTCTGGTTTACATGCATTTGCCTTTTCTACAAACGTATTATTTATAATTCGTTTCATATTTAAATCAATACTTACCAGCGGCATTTTTTTGCTCCTCCTGCTTTTATTTTTATCTTATATCAGATTACACACTATCTTATCTATTTTTATTTTTTCGCATCCAGCTTTCTTCTTTCATCCAATTCTTTTACAATATTTTCATAATTTTTGTCCAGATCATAAAATGCCATTGTTATAATCGAAGCGATATTCATAACTATAGGAACCCATATATACATTACTGCAATCGCAGTCAACGCCGAAGATGGCTGTACTGCTGCATTAGCATCAAATCCGCCTGCTGCCAGAAGAGCCGCACCAATACTGCTGGCTGCTGCCATTCCGACCTTACCAATAAATCCATTGACCGCTGAAAGCGTACCTGCGGTATTAACTCCACTCTTCCACTCACCATAATCCACTGGATCTGGCTGCATTGCAAAATGCATGCTTCCTCTTAATCCATATCCTGCTGCTGCAATTACTGCACCTATAATCAAAACTGGTACATTGGTTCCGCCAAAAAAGATAATCAGTAATCCACTTATTTGTATGATACTGCCAGCTGTCATCAGATTTCTCTTTGTTGTCAGTTTTACAAGGAACGGTGCACACAAATTCGTTACAATCGGCACCAAAGTGGTAATTGTCGCTACAATCTGTACTAATGCCGTATTTCTAACCACATATGTAAAATAGAAAATTACTGCGCTTGCCTGGATAATCAATCCTCCAAACAACCAGATAATATTCAGTGCAAACAATTTCCACGGTTTATTATGAAGAAGACAGTTGATATTTGCTTTTAGACTGACTTTCTCTGCGGTAACTACGACACGCTCCTGTGTATTAAAAAAGCAGAAAAAGAATACTGCACATCCAATCACACCAAAAATCATCATAACAATTCTAAATCCAAGTGCTTCGTTTCCCTGTCCGAATATCTCTACCAATGTAAGTGCAAAAGCACTAACTACAGTTGAACCAATTGATGAAAAAAATGTACGGCAGGAAGCCAACACCGTTCTTTCATGAGCATCCTCACTCAAAGCAGGAAGTATGGATGCCATCGGAATATTTACGATTGTGTAAGAAGTAGAAAGCAAAATGTAAGTTACATACGCATAGATAAGCATTCCTGTATGGGAAATTTCCGGTACGCTAAAGGCCAAAACAGATGATATACCAAAAGGAATCGCACCACAGAAAATCCATGGTCTGGATTTACCCCATTTTGTATTGGTCTTATCAATCAGAAATCCAACAATCAAATCCGTTACCCCATCAAATACTTTTGTTACAAGAAACATAACGCTGACTGCTGCGGCATTCAAGTGCATTACATTTGTGTAAAAATACAACAGATAAAGGGAAATCATTTGCCAGATTAAGTTACATGCGAAGT
This sequence comes from Lachnospiraceae bacterium, assembly GCA_051879015.1. Classification (GTDB taxonomy): domain Bacteria; phylum Bacillota; class Clostridia; order Lachnospirales; family Lachnospiraceae; genus JBJELF01. The sequence continues at coordinate 1,346 of JBJELF010000074.1, read as the reverse complement.
CAGAAGAACCATATCCTATTCTTTGTCTCCAAACTCCAATTGGACGATTATCATTTGAGTTACTCATTTTTTTTACCTCCGTTTTTTTGATAATACAATCATAACTGTTTCTCAAATTTATCCAATTGAATTTTTTTCGAACATTTACTGATTTTTTTTCTTTTTTTTTAAATCTATGGTACAATATTACCATAGATGATACAGCAGCAAAACATTTATTCTCTACATATTGACCAATTTCACTACAATAAACGGACATACCCCGCAGGCGGGACATTCCCCTATAAAAAGCATATTTTAATCTGGAGGCCTTTATGAAAATAACTCGAGACAACTTTAATTCATACATCCATGAATATGAACAAGACGAATTGTTTTATAAAAACATTTATTTGTACGAAAAAGAGCATCCTGAAACCTTTCCCGAATATTTGAAAACATTGGATCTCTCTTTTATTCAAGAACACAGAATATTTGTACCTGCACTACGAAATGAACCCTGGTTTCCATATATGGATGAACCACTATTCTTCACAAATATTCCAGGGAATATTATCCTCAGCAAACATTTTCGATACACTCCTATATTTATCCATGAACATGAATTTTTTGAAATTTTCTGTATCTATGACGGAACTGCCAGCGTGGAAATTCAGGGAATCCATCATCAGCTTGTGACTGGAGATATTCTGATTATTCCACCAAGAACAAAACACAGTGTTGGTATTTTTGATGACAGCGTAGCATTTAATATCCTTGTACGAGGAAGTACATTCCAATCAACCTTTTTTCCTATGATTGCAGACAACAGTGCACTTTCCCGCTTTTTTTCACATATCCTTTTCCAAAAAACAGAAGGCAATTACCTGATTTTTCACACAGGAGATGATATATTAATCCGAACTTCACTGCAGGATTTGTATATTGAATTTCTGGGTCGACAAAAGTATAAAGCCACCTATTTAAATACAATGCTGATTATGCTCTGGGCTCAACTTCTCCGATATCATGAAAAAAATATCGAATCCGTCCTGACACCCGCCTGCAGCATCCCCATGACAGAGATTTTAAATTACCTAAACCGCAATTTCCATACAATTTCTCTGAGTGAAGCAGCTGAACATTTCGGTTTCAGTACTGCCCATTTTTGTACACTAATCAAAAAAGGTACTGGACGGACCTTCTCACAAATTATTAAAGAAATCAAACTGACTCAGGCATGCCGTGCCCTGAGAGAAACATCATTAAGTATTGCTTCCATTAGCGAACTAATTGGATATGAAAATCCAGAACATTTTATGCGAACTTTCAAAAAAAACTACGGTATCACTCCCAGCCAATACCGC
>JBJELF010000073.1:0-3344 GCA_051879015.1 Lachnospiraceae bacterium | reverse complement strand
GACTTTCATCCCATAAGGTAGTGGCTGTTTCAGTGAAAAAATCTTCAAGGAATATATTGAAAATCGAAGATCATTCTTGAATATTCGTTCCCAATATGATATAGTATATCAAAAAGGAGAGGCGGCGGATGGAAACCAGAAAAGCAAAAATGATTGTTACCTCACCAGGAGGAACTTCCAGCAAAAATGCGGAAGGTTTTCGGCTTAATATACCAACAGTATGGGCTAGAGACATGGGCATCTCAAAGGATGAGCGAAAGGTAACCATTTCCTACGAAAATAAACGAATTATTATCGAAAAAGATTTGTCGTAAAGAAATGAGAAAACATAGTGGGAACTATCATCAACAAAGGTTATCAAAAAGTTATCTTTTTTATTTGCGCTAAAAACTTTTAACTGTCCAGTAAAAAGTATGATGTATGGAGGTATAAAATAAATATGGATCAGTCGGATTTTAGAAATATTTTAGAAAAAATAAATCAGGGAGTTCCTGCTCAGCTTGAATTTGAAGCAGAGGGCGAATCCTATGTGCGAATGTTTCATCCGAGGGAGCGATTAATTGTGCTGGGTGGTGGTCATGTGGCACAACCCGTGTGTCATTTTGCGGCAGAACTGAGTTTTGCGGTGACGGTGGTGGATGATCGTCCCTCCTTTGCCAATCATTTGCGTTTTCCAGAGGCGGAGAAGGTGATTTGTGATTCTTTTGAGCACGCCTTAGAAAAGCTCAAAATTAATGAGAATGATTATGTGGCGATTATCACAAGAGGGCATCGTTGGGATGCGGATTGTCTGCGTGCCATTTTGCCTCATACCATGCCAAAATATTTGGGAATGATTGGTTCAAGAAGACGTACTGCAGGTCTTTTTAATTTGCTGGAGGAGGAAGGTTTTCCGAGAGCACGTCTGAATCAGATTTACACTCCCATTGGACTGGATATTGGTGCGCTGACCATCCAAGAAATTGCCATTTCCATTGTTGCAGAGTTAATTGAGGTAAGAAGAAAAGGCGGAAAGAGAACTGGAATTCATGGACTTTTGGTGAGTCAAGAGATTGATGATGCTCTTTTCAAATTTATTGTAAAGGATAATCGTCCAAAAGTACTGATGATTATCTGTGATACTAGTGGTTCTACTCCAGCAAAGTCGGGAGCCATGATGGCAGTCAATGATGATTTTCAGACAGCGGGTACCATTGGAGGCGGTTGTGGTGAAAATGAGGTGCTTAGAGAAGCCTTTTCTATGGTGGGAACTGGGCAGAGTCGATGCATGGAAGTTGATATGAGTAATGATGTGGCAGAGGATGAGGGAATGGTTTGTGGTGGACGAATGAAAGTCTGGATTCAAGATTTATCATAAAGGGGAAGGAGATGGAAACTATGGTACAGTTACAGACGGATTGGGAGGTGGATAAAGCAGGGGTACATCAAGAGTATCCCAGACCTCAGTTGGTGCGCAGCAGTTATCTGAATCTAAATGGCATATGGCAATATGAGGTGACGAAGACAAAGGACGCAGCTCATATGCAGGGTAGGATTTTGGTACCCTTTTCTCCAGAAACCATGCTGTCTGGAGTGGAGCGCATTCTTCAGCCTGAGGAATATCTGTATTATGAACGAAGTTTTGTGCTTCCAGATGGATTTCGCAAAAGTCATGTACTGCTGCATTTTGGGGGCGTAGACCAGGAGTGCGAAGTTTTGCTAAATCAACAGCTAGTGGGCTGTCATAAGGGCGGATATACGGCTTTTTCCATTGATGTTACGGATTATCTGGTGACTGGTGAAAATCGACTGACAGTGATTGTAAGGGACAGGACGGAGTATGCACCCCATGGAAGAGGAAAGCAGAAGTTAAAAAAGCATGGAAAGATGAGCTATCTTTACTACACTCCCCAGAGTGGTATCTGGAAGACGGTTTGGATGGAAAGTGTACCTGAAAATTATATTCGGGAAGTAAAGATTACGCCTTTATACGACGAGAGCAAAGTATTGTTTGAGATACCTGTCGAAGATAGCTCAGAAATGATGGAAGTAAAAATTTTTGATGGAGATCATGTAATATGGCAGCGCAGTATGGCGGCCTGCACTCAGTTTACTGCAGCACTGGATTCTTTTTGTCCGTGGACACCGGAATGTCCGCATTTGTATGATGTACAGATTCGGCGTGGAGAAGATGAAGTGCAAACTTATTTTGGTATGAGAAAAATATCTGTTGAGAGGGATAGTCACGGAATCCTGCGTTTTTTCCTCAATAATCAACCTTATTTCTTTAATGGAGTGCTGGACCAAGGCTATTGGCCGGAGAGTTTGATGACTCCGCCTACGGATGAGGCATTGAAATACGATATTCTCAAATTAAAGGAAATGGGATTTAACACGATTCGAAAACATATCAAGGTGGAGTCCGATCGTTTTTATTATCATTGTGACCGAATTGGTATGGTAGTGTGGCAGGATATGCCAAATGGCGGCGGTGACTATGATATGACCTTTGTCACTTATTTGCCGAACAGCATTGAAGCTTTTCAGCGGGCAGTCAAAGATAACCATTATGCTGCTTTTAAACGTAGCGATGAAATAGGGCGTCTCCAGTTTTGCAAGGATTTGAAAGAAATTGTGCATCAGCTGTACAATCATCCAAGTATTATGGTATGGACGCCTTTCAACGAGGGATGGGGACAGTTTGATGCTGCTAAGGCAACTAAGATTTTGCGCCAGATTGGCGGAAATCGTCTCATCAATGAAGCTTGTGGCTGGTTCGACCAAGGTGGAGGCGATATCTATAGTATTCACGATTACATACACAAGCTGCAGGTGAAACCTGAACCGAAGCGAGTGGTGGCTTTGACGGAATATGGAGGTTACGCTTATGAGGTACCAGAGCATACGGCATGCAAAAAGAAATTTGGCTATAAGCGCTATCGCAATGAAGGTGAATTTATGGTAAGCTATGCTATGTTGTGGGAGGAGCAAATATATCCAAATCTTTCTAAGGGACTTAGTGCAGCTATTTATACCCAGACCAGTGACATTGAGGAGGAAATCAATGGATTGATGACATATGACCGCAAGGTGGATAAGTGTGATATGGAGTCGGTGCGGGAAATCAATTGTTTATTATATGAAAAATGGAAAACAGTTGTAGGCAGTGATTGAGAGTATGCGAAGCAATCCGCAGGTATCGAGAGGTCAAAATACTGTTTGACCTAGACATCACATAGAAAGAAATGGAATAATAATTAAGTTTAGTGCATAGTCAGATAAACTATAACAGAAAAGGACTAATTATTAGGTAACCAAATACATAGAAATAAGGATTTAAACATAGACAAAAGTGGACGCATTAA
>JBJELF010000072.1:0-15487 GCA_051879015.1 Lachnospiraceae bacterium | reverse complement strand
ATTGTGGGTGGCGATTGTTATGGGGATTGCGTTTGTGATTATCTTATTGATGAATCTTGTATTGGGAAAAACGATGAAACAGATCAAACGATGGTAGGGTCAAAATATTTTTGACCCTACCTTTATATGAAAGGATGAGGGCGAAATTGATGGGTGAATTTACGCATTTTAATCAAGCAGGCGAGGCGATTATGGTTGATGTCAGTGAAAAAAAGGATACTGTCAGGGAGGCCACTGCCACAGGGCAAATTTCTATGTCGCGGGAATGTTATGAGTTGGTGAAAACTGGTGGTATGAAAAAGGGAGATGTATTGGGAGTAGCAAGAGTTGCAGGAATTATGGGAGCGAAAAAGACTTCTGAGCTGATTCCGCTGTGCCATATTTTAAATTTGACGAAAATTGAAATTGAATTTTTATATCATGATGAAGTTTGTGTCATTGAGGTACACTGTACTGCAAAGTTGACGGGAAAAACAGGTGTCGAGATGGAGGCGTTAACAGGTGTCAGTACAGCTCTTCTGACCATCTATGATATGTGTAAAGCCGTGGATAAGAGGATGGAGATTGGAGAAATTAAGCTGCTTCGCAAGTCGGGAGGCAAGAGTGGGCTGTGGGAGCGGAATCCGCATGAATGATTAGCGTTTATTGACATTAAAGCAGATAGCGTGTGTGAGATAAGAGGGAAAGGCACAGAGCAGATATGGCAATTGAAGTAAAAATAAAAAAGCAGTTAGGCGAGTTTTTATTGGATATTGAGTTGAAAAGTGACAGCAGACGAATCGGCATTTTGGGAGCTTCTGGATGTGGAAAGAGTATGACCTTAAAGAGTATTGCAGGAATTGAGATGCCGGATCAGGGATTTATTTCGGTGGATGGGCGTGTGTTGTTTGACTCAGCAAAGAAAGTGAATATTAAGCCGCAGCTGAGAAGAGTTGGGTATTTATTTCAAAATTATGCGCTGTTCCCCAATATGACGGTGGCGGCTAATATTGCGGCGGGACTTCGGGGAAGCCGTCGGCAGACGGATCAGTGCGTGATGAAGATGATTCATAAATTCCGTTTGGATGGATTGGAAAATCGATTTCCTGGTCAACTGTCAGGCGGTCAGCAGCAGCGTGTCGCATTGGCACGTATTATGGCCTATGAGCCGGATGTAATTTTATTGGATGAACCCTTTTCGGCACTGGATATGTTTTTAAAGGATCGATTGCAGCAGGAGTTGATGGAGATGTTGGAAGATTACCAGGGAACGGTTATTCTGGTGTCACACAGCAGAGATGAGATTTATCGATTCAGCGAGGAATTATTGATTGTCGATGCGGGAAAGAGTGTTTGCCAGGGAAGAACACAGGAAGTCTTTGAAAAACCGACGACGAAAGAGGCGGCGAGATTGACTGGGTGTAAAAATATTACTGCAGTCAAGAGAGTGAATGAACATCAGTTGGAAGTGCCTGGATGGGGCATCACTGTGACGATGAATCAGAAGATTCCAGAGGATATTCATTATATGGGAATTCGAGCGCATGAATTTGTACCTCTATCAAAGGAAAACGGAGATTGGTTGGCGGGAAAGCTGCCAGTGCGGGTTAAAAGTATAGCGCAGCTTCCCTTTGAGCGAAAGTATTTTTTGGAGAGTATGGATCAGAAGGAAGATGAAATTTGTTGGTTCGTGCAGAGGGATTTGTGGAGTATTATTGATGAGTGTGGGATGCCAAAATATTTGGGACTTCCAGAAGAAAAAATTTTATTACTGAAATAAAGCTTTCAGGGGCAATCAATTTGAATTGATTGCCCCTGAGAATTTATAGTGTCGTCTTACTGGCAACATCAGTCGGCAGTAAAGTCTGAATGACATCTTTTACAGTTGTGATTTTGTCTAAGTAAGCAGCATTATCGCCACAGAAAATTAACCCATTCTCCACGTCACCCTGGACGGAGCGAATGAGCGCCTGAGTGATGCAGTAAGGTGTGGTTTTGGGATTGCATTTTTCAAGACAGCGGTGACAGCGAGCGATAGGTTCGCGTTCCGCATAAATTTTTTCTAAAAATGGATTGTGAATGGCACGAGCGGGCATACCTACAGGGCTGATGACGATTTCAATATCTTCTTTGCGGGCATTAATGTAGGCCTGCTTGAAGGCTAGAGAAGCATCGCATTCTTCCGTGGTGACAAAAGGAGTGGCTACCTGAATACCGTCTGCACCGAGCTCAAAGGCATGTTGCGCCTGTTTGGCATTCATAATTCCGCCTGCTACGATAACAGGAATTTCAGTCTTATATTTTGCAGCATATTCCTGTGTGCAGGCAATAATTTTTTTAATTTCTTCATCATAAGAGGCATCATAACCATCTTCATAAATATGTTCTAATTCGTCATGCTTAAAGCCGAGATGACCGCCTGCATGGGCACCTTCAATGACTAAAAAGTCAGCCGTGCGTCCATAATGTTTGTCCCAATTTTTCAAAAGGATGCGTGCTGCTTTCTCGGAGGATACGATGGGTGCGATTTTTGTATCAGTGCCCACCACGTATTCGGGCAATTTGACAGGAAGTCCTGCACCCGAGATAATGACATCAGCACCAGCTTGAGCGGCGGTGCGGACGTGGTCAGCATAGTTGTGGAGAGCTGTCATGATATTAAAACCAATCAGACCGTCACAGCTGCCATCTGTTTTTTTGGATAGTTCTCGAGCTTTTTGCAGTTGCGTTTTGATGGCTCTTAAGTTGGCTGCGTTTGTATTGGTATTAAAATCTGGCTCCATAAAACCAATCTGGGCAGAAGAAATGATACCAATGCCGCCTTCTTTTGCCACAGCTCCGGCTAGCTTGGCGAGACTGACACCTACCCCCATTCCACCTTGAATGAGTGGCAGTTTAGCGGTTTTATTTCCTATTTTTAATGTTTTGATACTCATTGATTGTGTGAGACCTCCATAAGATTTTGTTTTGTGTTCAGAGAGCCATCAACGAAGATGTTGACGCTACCAGCAAGAATTGAAATTATTATAATGGATAACCAAACGATTGTCAATACATAATATAGTAATTAAAACTATATAATAAGATATATAATAACGCAATAAAAGATATATTAATACTTAAAAGAAGATTAATAAAAGAAAAAAATAAAATTGCTGCCTTGACGCATAGATGAATACTCAATATAATGATACCAGGGTCAAATGGTATTTTGAATTCTTTGTAAATATATGTGCCGCCAGCTAGAGGCGGCAGAATGGAGGATTGGTATGATAATGGGGAAAAAAAGAAAAATAATGAGCTGTATACTATGCTTTGGTTTATGCTTGATTATGTTGACAGCAATGCAGAGAATAGCAGTCAGAGCAGATAACAGTGAGAAAGAAAAAAAAGTAAAGATTCTGTTTACTCATGATATTCATTCTCATTTGGATGCTTATAAATCCGAAAATGAGGCGGGAGATACAGTGATGATTGGCGGTCTTGCTAAGCTGTCCACTTTGATTCAGGAAAAGAGTCAGGAGAATGAAGCAACTTTTTTGTTGGATGGCGGAGATTTTTCTATGGGTACATTGTACCAGACAGTTTATGAAACAGAGGCAGCAGAGCTGACCATGCTCGGTAAGTTGGGCTTTGATGCGACTACCTTTGGTAATCATGAGTTTGATTATCGCAGTGAGGGAGTTGCCAATATGTTTGCGTCAGCCTTGGAGAATGCAGAGGAGGATGAGACTTTACAGCTGCCAGCATTTTTGATTGCCAATATTGATTGGACAAAGAATACGACGGATGAAAATATGCTCATCAAAGAAGCTTTGGATGCCTATGGCAGTACGCCTTATCTTATCATCGAAAGAGGTGGAGTACGCATTGGAATTTATGGGGTATTAGGTGAGGATGCAGCGGAGTGTGCGCCAGAGAGCGGTTTAGTGTTTGACAGCATTGTAGATACTTCCAAGGAAATGGTTAAGCAGCTGCAGCAGGAGGGCGTAGATATGATTGTCTGCTTGTCTCATAGCGGTACCAGCGATAATCCGAAGCAGTCTGAAGATGAAATTTTGGCAAAGGAAGTGCCAGAGATTGATGTGATTATCAGTGCTCACACTCATACGGAATTAGATGATTATATTCAGGTAGGAGATACTTATATTGTTTCGGCTGCTTGTTACGCTCAGTTTTTAGGTGAGGTAGACTTGGTGCAGCGAGAGAATGGACGCTGGAATGTGGAGCGTTATGTGCTGAATCCCGTCGATGAATCGGTGAAGGCAGATGACGCTATTTTAAAAGAGCTGGAAGTTTACAAACAAATGGTCAATGAAATTTATCTGGGCCAGTTTGGTTATACCTTTGATCAAGTAATCGCAGAGAATGATATTGAATTTACACAAATGGCTGAGCTGGGTACTGTTTTGAGGGAGGAAACTCTTGGCAGTGTGATTGCCGATTCCTATGTGTATGCTGTCTCAAAAGTGGAGGGTGAAAATTATGAGCCTGTCACTATGACCGTTTCCCCATATGGCTGTATTCGAGATACATTACAGAAGGGGGAACTGACTGTCTCAGATGTGTTTAATGTCAGTGCATTGGGTATCGGTATTGACCGTATTCCAGGTTATCCGCTGGTTAGTGTGTACCTGACAGGCAAGGAGTTGAAAACAGTGGCAGAGATTGATGTATCGGTGTCGGGACTGATGCCTGCAGCTCAGTTGTATGCCAGCGGTGTCCACTGGGAATACAACAGCAATCGTCTGATTTTAAATCGTGTGACCGATGTATGGATTCAAGATGACTTGGCGGCAGCCAACTCCCAGCGGGTGGAATTGGAAGATGATAAATTGTATCGTGTAGTAGCGGATTTGTACTCGGCTCAGATGTTGGGAGCAGTTGAGAATACTTCTATGGGAATTCTAAAGATTGCACCGAAAGATAAGAATGGAAATGTCATTGATAATTTTGAGCAGTATCTGGTTTATGATGAGAATGGATCGGAGCTGAAAGCCTGGTATGCATTAGCGATGTATCTGGAATCTTTTGAAAAAAATGAAGATGGTATTTCACAGATTCCAGTTCGTTATGGCGCCTTAGAGGGAAGAAAGACAGATACGGACAGCCATAATTTCATTGATTTGGTAAAGCGACCAAATCACATTGCGCTGGCTATTTATGGAGTGGTATTAGTTATCATTACAGTTATTGTATTGATTATGTTGGCAATTCGCAAAAACTGCAAAAGAAAAAAGCAAAGAAGAGAGAATAATATTTAAACTAAAAAAAGTAGGTATTTTAAGTAATACCTACTTTTTCGTTTGGAAATATGAGGCAGTATTTATGCTGTCTCATGTGTCGTTCACTCCAGATAAATGAAATTGTCTATCTTTTCAGTTACATATCCAATGATAGCTGCCTCAGGAATCTTCTCCTGCAGCTGCTTGAGGCAACTGTCTGCATATTCCTTTGGTATTGCCATCAGAAGTCCGCCGCTGGTCTGTGGGTCATAGAAGATATCTTCCAATGCACGGCTCACATTTCCAATAATTGTTACACCTGCCTGAGCATACTGGCGGTTTCGGTAGGCACCTGCTGGGATAAATCCCATATCAGCAAATTCAAATGCTTCTTTATGATAGGGTACCTTGTCTGCCAAAATGTGAATGGAAACGTTACTGCCTTGTGCCATTTCAAAGCTATGTCCCATCAGAGCAAAGCCAGTTACATCGGTACAGCTATGTATGGGGTACTGTACCATAATATCACGGGCGGTTTTATTGAGAGTGGCCATTTGTCTATAGATACGGTCTAATACAGACTGTTCAACCAGATTGCCTTTGGCGGCGGTGGTCAGCACACCGATTCCAAGCGGTTTGGTCAAAATCAATACATCTCCAGGTTTTGCATTGCTGTTAGTCAGCACTTTCTTGGGGTCAACAAAACCAGATACGGCAAGTCCGTAGATTGGCTCAGCTCCTTGAATGGTATGACCTCCAGTGATAATGGTTCCTGCTTCATAGGCCTTTTCATATCCTCCACGCAAAATTTCCTGTACGGTGTGTTTGTCCATATTTTCAGCAAGACACATGATATTCAGCGCTAATTTTGGTTCTCCACCCATGGCATAGACATCGCTTAAGGCATTGGTGGCAGCGATTTGACCATATAAAAATGGGTCATCGACAATGGGGGGAAAAAAGTCAGTGGTCTGCACTAAAGCTAAATCGTCATTGATGACATAAACGCTGGCGTCATCGCTCTTGTCATAGCCCACAATGAGACGAGGGTCCGAGTGGGTGCGAAATCCTTCCAACATATGAACCAGTGTTCCTGCACCGACCTTTGCACCACAGCCTGCACAGCTTGCTAATTTTGTTAATTTTATTTCTGTTTCCATAACTAATTGATATGCTCCTTAACTGTTTTCTGCTCGATACAATATCGTATAACCATCCTGTTCCACCAACACAGCCTGCTCCACTTCCTCGGGAAATTGCTCGATGGGACAGGGAGCGTTTGATTCGTACTGGACACAGGTGCCGCAGCTGCTGCTGAGGTTACGCGGCACTGGCATTATTTTAGCAGATATATGTTGTTTTTCACAGATTTTTTTGAAACGGATTGCACCAAAATGAGAATAAAAAGTTGCGATATATTTCATCATTATTTTGTCATGTTAAGTGTGTATTCGCCATCTTTTTCAGTAACAGTCACTTTGTAACCCTGATGCTCTGCATAGCGAGTAACATTTTCGCGAGAAGTAGGGTTATCCACTACCATCTGGTAGCTGGATTTTTTGGAAGCCATAGCGTTGCGAATCATAAGTACAGGTTCTGGACAAGAAAGTCCTCTTGCATCTAACATTTCATTTTCTCCTTTTCTTTTTTATGCTTCTTGTTTGCGGAAGGTGTTGGCGCAGGCGATAACAGCAACTACGACAATACCGATAATAACAGCAATCTTTCCGTTGGTGGTAGGACCAGCGGCGCTGGAAGCCAGACCGAAGTTGTGAGCGAAAGCAGCGCCAACCATCAAACCGATTACGGTGATAGCACTGTCTGTATTTCCTTCGCCAGACAAAACCAGCTGACGAAGTGGGCATCCGCCTAAAAGGACACAGCCGAAGCCAGTTAAGAACATACCGAGCGCATTCCACAGTCCGTCGGTGTGAGCAATGGCTTGTTCAGCAAAACCAAGATTAAAATAGGTACCCTCGGTGACTGCTGTTAAAATCAGATTACAAATTAATGCGCTGACTAAGATTGCGATAAAGCCTGCCAACAGTTTCCATTCCTTGAAAAGTACGACGTCACGAATACCGCCAACCATGCAAAGACGGGTGTACTGAGCGAGGACACCTACAATCAAGCCACCTCCAAGACTCAAAAGAATGGCAGCATGTTTTGCACCTGGACCGCCGCCTGCTTCCGTAAAGTAAATGAAGGAAGGTGCTGCGACCAGTAAAATCAGCATAACAACTTCGATAGCTGGCATGAGGGCGCCTTCTGCTACAGGAAGACGATAGGTTCTCTTTAAGCTGTATCCTTTGCTCAAGAAAAATACGCCAGCAAGAATTCCGCAGATGAAACCAACCAGACCAAAGATAGCGTTTAAGTCACCGCCTGCCAGACGGAGAATCATACGGAATGGGCAGCCCAAAAACATCAGACAGCCAATCATAACAAAGAATCCTAAGATGAAACGGGTTAATGGAGCACTGCCGCCGCGGGGAGAAAATTCCTTGCGGAAACATGCCAACAGGAAGCTTCCCAATACCAGACCAATAATTTCAGGTCTTATGTATTGAACAGCTGATGCGGTGTGAAGGCCAAGAGCTCCACTGGTATCACGCAAAAAGCAGGCAATACAAAAGCCCATGTTTGTTGGATTGCCAAAGAATACCAGAAGAGAGGCGATGATGCCGATGATAACACCGGCGATAATAATGTTACGTTTTTCGTTTTTTAGGTTCATAAAATTACCCTGCCTTTCGTAAAAAAGTATTGTTAAAAAACATAGCCAGTATAGCAAAAGTTTGAAAATCATGCCAATAATAATTATTGATTTTATTGATTTATTTATTTGAAATCTTGATAAGTATGTGATATGATGGTACCAAAGTCAAAAGGTCATACATTTCATGCTTCATGAAAATGGATGATTTTGAAATCTGCCAAAACAAGAGAAAGCAGCTCGACTGGAGCAGCTTTCAAATGTTTTTGGATTGTGGGAGCACGAAGTGAGAAGCAATCCGTAGGTATCAAGGGGTTAAAATACCTTTTAGCCCAAAATCATATGATGAGAAAAAATAGAATGGAGAAAAAAGGAATGATTTATTTTGATAATGCCAGTACTACCTTTCCAAAGCCTAAGGCGGTGCCCGATGCGATGTACGAATATATGACGGAGGTTGGCAGCAATATTAATCGTGGCTGCTATAACAATGCTTATCAAGTGGAAGAAATCGTATATGAAACTCGACAAATGCTCTGTGATTTGTTTGGCGGTGATGACTGCAGGCAGGTCGCATTTACGAAAAATGTGACGGAAAGTCTCAATGTGATTTTGAAAGGATTTCTAAAACCTGGAGATCATATCATTACTTCTTCGATGGAACATAATGCGGTGATGCGTCCGTTAGTTCAGCTAAAACAGAAGGGGGTTACTTTTTCGCGGGTGATTTGCGATGAAGAAGGTGTTCTCGATGTGAACAAGCTGGATGAACTGTTGCAGCCAAACACTAAGGCAGTAGTGATGACTCATGGCAGCAATGTTTGCGGTACTATTCTTCCAATCAAGGAAGTGGGGGAGTGGTGCAGGAAACATCATTTGCGTTTTTTTGTAGACAGTGCTCAGACTGCTGGGGTGTACCCTATTAATATGAAAGAAATGCATATTGATGCACTGGCTTTTACGGGGCATAAGGGACTTTTGGGACCTCAGGGTATCGGCGGATTTATCTTGGGAAGGGATATGGCAGGCGAACTGGAGCCATTGCTGTCAGGGGGGACGGGCAGCATCAGCCATAAGGAAGAAGTACCAAACTTTATGCCCGACCGTTTTGAGGCTGGTACGATGAATCTTCCAGGCATTATTGGCCTTCATGCTGCGCTTGAGTGGCTGGAAAAGACTGGATTAGATACCATTTGCCGTCATGAGCTGTCATTGACTAAGCAATTTTTGGAGGGATTAGCTCAGATTGACCAATCCAAAATTCGGATTATCGGAAAAAAGAATATTGAGGGGCGAACAGGAGTGGTATCTATTCAGACCATTGGGAAAGATTTGTCTGAGGTGGCTTATGCATTGGACAGTCAGTATGAAATCATGACAAGAGTGGGATTGCACTGTGCGCCATCTGCTCACAAGACACTGGGAACTTATCCGACGGGTACCATTCGCTTTGCTTTTGGTTGGTGGAATCGTCCAGAGGAAGTGGAGTCTGCAATATATGCGCTTAGAGAAATTTTGGCAAAATCGCTGTAAAGAAGTAAATAGGAAGCGAGAGGAAAGAGGAGTTATAAGATGGATTTAAAACAGTTGAAAACATTCACCACCGTAGTGGAGTATCGCAGCTTTACGGAAGCAGCCAAGCGGCTTTATCTGTCTCAGCCTACCATCAGCACCCACATTCGTATGTTGGAGGAGGAACTTTCTACGAGATTAATTGTGCGCACCACCAAAAATATTGAGGTGACACCTAGAGGAAAGGAATTATATGAATGTGCGGTCAATATGCTGGCATTGCGTGATAATCTGCTTCAGCGCTGGGAGAATGAGCAAAATCGAATTATTCATCTAGGTGTCTCCACTATACCCTCTGCTTATATTTTGCCGGAAATTTTGCCAAAATACGGAAAACTTCATCCGGAAACTTATTTTATCATTCATCAAAGTGACAGCGCTGGAGTAGCAGAGGGAGTTCAAAATGGAAATTTTGACATTGGTATGGTAGGCATGAGATGTGAGAATGAACTCCTTGAATGTGTGCCTTTTTATCGGGACCGTATGGTGCTGGTGACTCCCATTGAAGAACGATTTTTAAAGTATAAACAGCAGCCAGAAGTAGATTTCTATCAGTTGCTGCGAGAACCGATTATTTTGAGGGAGCAGGGAAGCGGCACAAAAAAGAGTATGGATTTTTTCTTAAAAACGCTGGATATTCGTGAGGAACAGCTGCAGGTGACAGCACGTATCAATGACCAGGAATCTATCAAAAATCTGGTGGCAGGTGGGCTTGGTGTATCCATTATCTCTGAGCGGGCAGCTCACAATTTAGTCGAGGAAAAACGAATATTGGCTTTTGAATTGCCAGAGGAAAGTGCAGAGCGTAATTTATATGTAGTATATAGGAAAGACTATATTTTAAAAAAGTATATGGAAGAATTTCTGGAGTATGTAAAAAGCTTTTATTAATAGAGATATTTTTAAGTCATTTGTATTTGCATACATAATTATAAGGAAAAGATACATACTGAAAAAGATGATAACTACTTGCAAAATTGCAACGAATATGTTATGATTAACAAAAGTTAGTTAAAACTAACTATAAAAATTCAGGAGGTATCAGAAATGTCATTAATTAATAAGGAAATTGCAGATTTTTCCGTACAGTCTTATCAGAATGGTGAATTTAAGAAAGTTACAAAGGCAGATGTAGTGGGTAAGTGGAGCGTATTTTTCTTCTATCCCGCAGATTTTACGTTTGTATGCCCAACCGAGTTGGAAGATTTGGCAAATAAGTATGAGGAATTTAAGAAAATTGGATGTGAAATTTATTCCGTATCCTGTGACACGCATTTTGTACACAAGGCATGGCATGATGCGTCAGAGCGAATCAAGAAAATTCATTATCCAATGTTGGCGGATCCAACCCATGCTTTAGCGAAGGATTTTGATGTGCTTATTGAGTCAGATGGTTTGGCAGAGAGAGGTACTTTTGTGGTAAATCCAGAGGGTAAGATAGTGGCTTATGAAGTAAATGCCGGAAATGTTGGAAGGAATGCAGATGAGCTTTTTCGAAAGGTGCAGGCTTTGCAGTTTGTAGCGGCTCATGGAGATGAGGTTTGCCCAGCAAAGTGGCAGCCTGGCGCAGAGACCTTAAAGCCTAGTTTGGATTTGGTAGGATTACTGTGATGGCCAACGAAAATTTAAAAAATCTATATGATGTTGTAGTGATTGGCGGTGGTCCGGCAGGATTGACTGCTGCTATCTACTTAGCAAGAGCGAGATATCGTGTCATAGTGGTGGAAAAGGAGCAGTTTGGAGGTCAGATTGCGATTACTTCCGAGGTAGTGAATTATCCAGGGGTAGAACAGACCAATGGAAAAGCTTTGACCGAGACCATGCGTAAACAGGCGGAGAATTTCGGTGCGGAGTTTACATTGGCGGAAGTGAGCAGGCTGGAGCTTGAGGATGATGTCAAGAAGGTGCACACTTCCAGAGGCATATTGGAGTGTTTTGGAGTACTGTTAGCTACAGGTGCTCATCCGAGAATGGTTGGATTTTTGGGAGAGGCAGAGTTTCGTGGTCATGGTGTGGCTTACTGTGCCACATGTGACGGTGAGTTTTTCACTGGTATGGAAGTATTTGTGGTGGGTGGCGGCTTTGCGGCAGCGGAGGAGTCTGTCTTTTTGACGAAATATGCTTCTCATGTAACTATTTTAATTCGCAAGGAAGATTTCACCTGCGCAAAGGCTGTGGCAGAGGCGGCAAAGAATCATCCGAAGATTACGGTATTGACGAATACAGTGGTTGATGAGGTGATGGGGAAGGAAACGCTCAAATCTATTCGATATCACAATACTAAGACAGGAGTGGTCAGCACTTATACTGCTCCTGAGGGAAAGACATTCGGTGTTTTTGTCTTTGTTGGATATGCTCCGGCCACAGAACTCATTAAGGGGATTGCTGAATTAAATGAGCAGGGCTATGTCATAACTGACCAAAGTCAGAAAACTTCTGTAGATGGATTATATGCAGCAGGTGATGTGTGTGTTAAGAATCTTCGGCAGGTGGTGACTGCGGTGGGAGATGGAGCACTTGCAGCTACAGAGTTAGAGCGCTATGTACAGCTTTGTCAGAAAAAAACAGGGCTAAAGCCAGAGTTGCCAGCTTTGAAAAAAGAAGAGTCAAAAGAAGAAAAATCAGTCAATCTTCCAAAACAAGCAGTCAGTGATTCAAATCTGTTTACGGCAGATATGCTCGCGCAGCTGAATACAGTCTTCAAACGCATGGAAACACCGCTTATTTTGAAACTGTATCTGGATAATCGACCAGTATCGGCAGAATTAAAGCGCTATATGGAAGAATTGGCGACTTTGACTGACAAGGTGACGGTCAGCGTGGAGGTAAGTGAAAGCGAGAAATATCTTCCGGTAGTCAAGGTTTGTGCTAAGGATGGAAGCTATAAGGGACTGGCCTTCCATGGTGTGCCAGGCGGACATGAGTTTACTTCTTTTGTACTGGGACTTTATAATGCTGCAGGCAGTGGTCAGGCAGTGGATTCAGAGATAAAAAGACAGATTTTGGCTCTTGACAAGTCTATTCAACTGAAAATTTTGGTTTCACTTTCCTGTACCATGTGTCCGGAGCTAGTTATGTCAGCGCAGAAAATAGCATCTATGAACGATAATGTATCAGCAGAAGTGTTTGACTTAAATCATTATCCATCACTAAAAGAACAATATCATGTGATGAGTGTTCCATGTATGGTAATGAATGACAGCAAGATAACTTTTGGAAAGAAAAATATGCAGCAGCTTTTGAATTGGATTCAAAGTAACCGATAAAGGGAATAAATCACTAGGTAGTTAGTTAATACTAACTACCTAGTGACAATTCTTGTATGTTTGAAATTGCTAATTAGGTGTGGCTAACAAAACAATAATTTTGTGTTCATAAAGGAGAAGGGTATGAGTGTAGTAATCATAGGCGGAAATGAATGCATGGTCTGCCAATATGAGGAAATCTGTAAAAAGTATGGCTGTAAAGCAAAGGTATTAGTAAAAGAAAAAAGTGGTTTTAAGAAAAAAATAGGTTCTCCGGATTTGATGGTACTTTTCACAAATACAGTATCGCATAAGATGGTAAATAGTGCTGTTACAGAGGCAAAGCGTAAGAAGATTAAGGTTGAGCGTATTCATTCCAGCAGCGTTGCAGCTCTTACAAGTTTATTGCAGGATTATTATGTGGGATAAATAGAAAAAATAATTTTTGTTTTGGGGATTTTGATAAGAAAGTGATTTTTGTACATGTTGTTGAATTTTTATGGTTTTGGGAATGCTTTGTGAGATTCGTATCTATTTCAAAAAAATTGATAGATAAAAACAGCTGCCTGATTTCGGTTCAGGCAGCTGTTTTGTTTAGATGGCTCTTGTAGATTCTTTCAGCCAAGCTGCTTCTTCGGCAGTCAGCAGTGGTGCAATCTTTTCATAAACCATTGCATGATATTCATTTAAGCGTTTCTTTTCGGTGATACTCATTTGATTTGGATCAAGGGCATCTAAATCAATTGGAACATAAGTTAGATTTTCAAAATACATGAACTGACCATAAGAATTTTTTGTCCCTTCATGACACAGTAATTCATTTTCAGTACGAATGCCAAATTTTCCTTCTATATAAATACCTGGTTCATCGGTAGTAATCATGCCAGCTTCCAACACACTGCCCTCACTGCGTCCTGGGGAGGTATGCCAGCGGAAACCATTAGGTCCTTCATGAACATTAAGAACATAGCCGACACCATGACCAGTACCATGCTTATAGTCTAAATCTGCTTCCCAGAATGGTTCGCGGGCAATGACATCGAGGTTCATACCACTGCAGCCGTGGAGAAAACGAACATTAGCAAGATTAATATTGGAGCGGCATACACGAGTGAAATCATCTCTCATTTCGTCTGTAATGGGACCGAGGGCGATTGTTCTGGTAATATCAGTGGTACCCTCCAGATAATGACCGCCGGAATCTACCAGCAAAAGTCCTTCTGGCTTCAGGGCAATATCAGTTTCTGGGGTAGCAGAGTAGTGAACGATGGCACCGTGATGGGCATAGCCGCAGATTGTGTCAAAGCTTAAATCCAAAAAACCATCCTGCTGAGCGCGTAAGTTGGCCAGATAATCAGAGGCAGAAATTTCAGTTATCGGAATTTTTCCTACATTCTTTTTCAGCCAGTAAATAAATTTACACATTGCCACGGCATCCTTTATATGAGCGTTTCTTACATTCGCCTGTTCTACCGGATTTTTGATGGCCTTCATTAGCTGAGTTGGATTTGGTGCATTGATAATAGTAGCTTTCTTTGGGAGACTGCTGCAGATGCGATAATTTACCAATCCTGCATCCATTAAAATCGATTCATCGGCAGGAATGTTCTTTACATACTCATAGAAACTATCATATGGACGGGTCTCAATGCCATTTTCCTGCAAATAGACGGCAAGTTCTTCTGTGACTACTTCCTTCTGTACAAACCAGAGACAGTCATGGTCGGTCAATGCCAAGTAGGAAAGAACTACCGGCACATAGTTGATATCACCGCCGCGGACATTCAGCAGCCATGCAATATCATAAAGGGAAGTAAGCAAATGCAGGCTCGCATGATTATCGTTCATGACTTTGCGCACATCTGCCAATTTTTCTTTTACACTCTTTCCTGTATATTTTTCATCAAAAATCATCACTGGTTTTTGGGAGAGAACTGGGCGGTCAGTCCAAATGAGGTCAATCAAGTCTTCCTCCACATGGAGAGAGCCATGTTTGTCCGCAACGATTTCCTCAAATTGTTGACCTAATTTGCCATTGACTACTCGACCGTCAAAGCCGAGACAATCGCCTTCTTTTAGGACTTTTTTCAGATATTCTTCTATCGTTGGGACACCTTCCTCACCCATTTTGTAGAGTGTTACGGTAGTGCCTGCCAATTGGTTGCCTGCCTGTAAAAAATATCTGGCATCTGTCCAAAGACCAGCTTCGTTCATGGTGATTACCGCTGTTCCTGCAGAACCGCTGAAACCAGTGATAAATTTTCTTGCTTTAAAATGTTCGCCGACATACTCAGATTCATGAAAATCTGCAGTCGGTACCACATAGACGGCAATGTTACGTTTTGCCATCTCAGCTCTTAATTGAGCTAAACGCTCTGGAATCATAATTTATCCCTCCTCGTAAATTCTGTCGGTGTGTTATTTTTGACTGAAATCTATCATTTAGGTTTGGGGCTTGTAACTGTTTAGTTGTGAAGTTCTATTTGTTGATAGATTTACTATTTTGGTATACACTATTTTTAGGATAGAGCAACAAGATACAGTCAAGCATCCTTGTGGACATATGAGCAATCGTATTCTGAACAAAAAAGTTCAAGAACACTAAGTTAAACGCCTTATTCAAAGTACGAAGAATGTAGTATTTTGAATATTTTACTTATAGAAATGCTACTCTATGGCACCGACATATTCAGTTGTTGCTTTCATTATATCAGATGGAAGTGATTGTGGCAAGAGAAAAAGACTTTCAT
>JBJELF010000071.1:0-3430 GCA_051879015.1 Lachnospiraceae bacterium | reverse complement strand
CCATACATTCAATTTTTCTGAACTTCACTGCGTTAATGAAATAGCTCCACTGACCGCCTGCCATCTTGACACCGTAGCCCCACGGAAAAATACCCTGCTGCAATCCCTGATAGACAAATTGCAATGACTTTCCCATGGCCTTTGCCACATCACTTGCAGACATACTCTCCAATACATCCGACTCTGCCTCACTCTCATCAAAATAGCTAGCTGGAAGTCCCATAGACATCGCAATTTCAGCCTGTCTCTCTTTTGTTGGTACATTTTTACCAGCCAAATACTGACTGATTGCAGATTTGCTAATACCAGAGATTTGCGCCAGCTTAACTTGATTGATACGTTTGTTGTACATCGCCTCTCTCAAATTCTCCGAAAACATATCTACTCTTCCTTTCTTACGTCCAACTCTTCCTGCTTATTAAGAAGCTTGTTCATGAAATAGATTTGTCCCTTACCTGTAACTCGTGTGGTGATCATCACTCTTGGCAACCCTTCGCCTCTCAGAATAGTTCTCTCAACCATTTCAAACAATCCCATCTCCATTGCTTTCTGCGTCGGAAGGGTGCTTCCCTTGATGATATAGCCTCCGTCTCTCATCCATGCATACAATCGATGCTCGCCCATCGGTACACCATTCTGACGAAGAAGTTTTGCAAGTTCTCTGACTAAGACAGAGCTGTCCGAAGCACTCACCATATTGGCAAATAGTACCTTTTGCTTATCTGCTTCAATCTTCGCCTCTGCTGCCTTTCTCGCCTCCTGTTCTTCCTTAAGCTTGGTGGCAAGCTGGATGAGGAAGTCAGGACTTGCGAGTGCCTGCTCTAATGTCTGCGGAGTCATGTACGCTCCGTGTTTACGGATGGATGGCAGAACCTCCGAAGTCACCCAACGCTTGAATTTCTTGGCGGTGGGAAGCTTACTGGAGAGGACCAGGCTGTATAAACCTGATTCGTTGATGATAATCGCCTTACTCTTATAATTAGAACCACTCCCCTGAATTAGGGTACTGGTTTTATCCTCCTCATCAACATGGGTAGAAACTGCATTCTCAGGCTTTTGATATCCTAATGCTTCTGCCACATCCTTGCCGACAAACCATGGTTCGCCATCGATGTCCATTACTCTGATTTGCCCGAACTCTGGGCTGTTAAAAATTTTCAACTCGTTCATTCTAATTCTCCTTTCCAATTGTTAGGCTCATATCAAGTACTTTGAGTACTTTATCAGCCATCTGTAAGCTAAGCTGACGCTCTCCTGTTTCCCAGTAGCGAACCGTTCTTTCGGTTTTTCCTACTTTCATTGCTAGCTCTTTGGTAGTCAGGCCCTTATTCATTCTGGCTTCTTTGATTTTTTCACCAATATTTTTCATTGTGATTGACATTTTCCTCCTATTTTGATATCTTATTTTCTGTTAGGAACTATAAGTTCCAAGAAAGAAGGTAAGACAATGGACATTGCAACTAAAATCAACATAGCTCTTTGTATTCTTTCTTTTGTCCTCGCCGCTATTTCGGTAGTAACTGTAGTTATTACATTACGTCAAAATAGCAAAATGATTGAAGAATCTTCTAGAGCCATTATCAGCATATACGGCGAATCAATTAACCCAGGAGCCCCTATGTTTTATATTGTTATAAAGAATTTTGGACACTCTCTTGCAGTCATAACAAAGTTTCATTCTGATTTTGATTTTTCAGATTGCTATGGTTTTAAAACTGACCGAAATTTCATTAATGATTTGAATAATTCTTCTATTGCACCAGGACAATCTCGTATTTGCAGACTAGATTATGATAAGATTACTCGCCCTATTACTTTTGAAATTGAGTACCTTTCAGCATCTAAGAAATATTCCGAAAAAATCACCGTTGATTTAAAAGCTGGTTCTTCAATGCTAGTTTCTAAAGTATCAACGACAGATAAAGAACTTCGTACGATTGCATATACTTTGCAAGAAATGTTGCAGAAAAACCTTTAATCCATCGATTGAACTAAACTGTATTCGCCTATAATAGAATTAGCACTATCCAATATAATTTTGGATTCATCACAACTTAATTTTTCTTCGGAGAACTTGTTTATAATAAATTTGACAAGTTCTCCTATCTTTTTTCCATCCAATACTTTTCCATTTTCCATCTTAACACTGGCAAAATTCATATTCTCACCTCCAGCTCATCCCGCTGTCAAATATGCAATGCTTGCAAAACTCTCCAGTCTCGCCTTACAGTCTTTGTAGATCTCCTTGTAGTAAATCTTCTGCGCCATCTCAAATTTGATGGTCTGTAAAATAATGGACTCCACCAGAGCTAAATTATTAAGTTGGCTTACGGTAGCAAGATTTCTGTCCTTAGCTCCAACCGTCTTATTTGCAAGCTTGCTGTACGTCATGTAGAGCTTCTCTGGATGCTCACTTCCCTGCTCTCTGGCGTACTCAACAAGCTCCTTAATTAAATCTGTCTCAGCCTTTCTGGTGAGTTTACCGAGTTTTCTTGACTCAATATGTTCTTGACTAGACAGCTCTCTGATTGTGGATTCCATCTTGTTAAAAGCTTCAATGTACTTCCATTTCCACTCCAAGGCTTTCTTTCCAGTGAAGCCCATCGCTACGATTGAGAAACCATCTCGATTCATGTAGTACATCTTATTGGACTTTCCTGTGCTATCCTTGTAGGTTGATTGGTGGAAACACTGAGCAGATTTTTCTGCTGAGCTATTTTTAATTACATTCTCAATAGCTGCCAAAACGGTTCTATGCTGTCGTTCAAACACTTCTGCTACCTGCAAGCTATCGCACAATGCTTGCTTATTCTTCAAAATTACAAGTTCTTCCATTTGCTTCCTCCTTTCTCCCGACCAGCTCGTCCAAACTGCAATGCAGCACATCCGCCAATCTCTCCGCTACAGCGAGACTTGGAATTTTTTTACCCTGCTCGAAATAACTGATAGCGGATTGATTGACACCAATCAGCTTTGCAAGTTCAGGCTGAGTTAATCCAGATTGCGCTCTGAGTTTTGCTAAATTTGTTGCTAATGACACGGTTTTCTCCTTTCTTTTTTAAGATATCTGTGTTACAATAGTCTTAATTAAATGACTATGGTCATATTGTATCACGAAAAATCGTGATTGTAAATATTGAATCATTATTTTTCGTGATTTCAGCACTTTTAACAAAAAGATAGGAGGTATTTTATGTATAATGCTCAAAACTTAACAGCAAATATAAAGGCCCAAGCTAAGGCAAAAAATGTACTTGTTAAAGACATGCTTTTGTCTTGTGGACTAAGTATCAATGCACTAAACCAAATAACTGATAAAAAAGGCTTATCTTCTTTTAGCCTTGCCAAAATCGCAGACTGCCTCGACTGTTCTACTGACTACCTCCTAGGACGCGCAGAAACCCCTAGTAGCTACTCAAACAATAATATC